>JANXXK010000157.1 GCA_025350685.1 Alphaproteobacteria bacterium
CGCACCCGGACCATGTTCAAGATCCGCATGAACCCCTCGCAGCCGCAGGTGCGGCGCTGGGACATGACGACCCTGCCAAAGCCGGCTGAGCGACCGATCTTCTTCGTGAAGAGCCATCTTCCGGAGACGGTAGAGAGCATCCTGATGACGCCCGAGCCGTGGTTCGAGCAGGACACCGGGCGGCTGGAGTTCCTCAACCGCGTGAAGCTGTGGCGGCATCTGGCGGGCGACCCGGCCTTCGACGCTGACTACTGGATGACCCGCCTGGAGAACCCGGCGCGCGTGTGAAAAAGGGCTCCCAGATGATCGAAGTGTTTTTTGACTGCTCGAGCCCCTGGACCTACCTGGCCTTCGCCAACCTGCGCGCGCTCAGCGCCGAACTCGGCGTCGAGATCACCTGGCGGCCGATCCTGGTCGGCGGCGTCTTCAACACGGTCAATCCCAGCGTCTACACCTCGCGCGCCGATCCCGTACCGGCCAAGGCGCGCTACATGGGCAAGGACCTGCGCGACTGGGCCAGGCTCGCGGGCTTGCGGATCAAGTTCCCGCCGAGCGTGTTCCCGGTGAACAGCGTCAAGGCGATGCGCGGCTGCATCGCGCTGGCGTCGCAGGGCAAGCTGGTCGACTTCGCGTCCGCGGCCTTCGAGGCCTATTGGGGCGACGACCTGGACATCTCCCAGGACGCGGTGCTGGAGCAGGTCTGCGCCCGCGCCGGCGTCGAACCGGGCGCGTTCTTCGACGCGATCGCGCGGCCGGAGATCAAGGATCAGCTGCGCCTCAACACCGACGAGGTGATGGCCCGCGGCGGCTTTGGCTCGCCGACCATCTTCGTGGGCGGCGACGACATGTACTTTGGCAACGACCGGATGCCGCTGATCCGCGCCGCGGTGTTGCGACGCCTGGAGAACTCCGCCCGCGCCTGACGCTCAGGCAGGCCGTGAGGCGGGCAGGAGACGGCTGTTGCTCAGCAGGCCCGCGGAGATCAGCGAGATCAGCACGCCTACCGGGAAGATCTCCACGAAGGTCATGGGCAGCCGATAGAGCGGGTTGGCGTACTGGGCCTTGAACGCGTTCGCTTGCTGGACGGCGCGGGCGATGGCGGCGGGCGATCCGCCCTTGGCGCGGGCGGCGTCGACCATCCCGGCGGCGTAGCTGTCGGCGAAGGTGTAGTGGGTGGCCGCCAGCGTGATCTCCCAGCCCAGGGCGTAGATCACGCCGGCCACGACGCTGATGCCCAGACCCATCAGCAGGGCAGGCAAGAAGCGGATCACTCCGCCCAGCCCGCGGTCGCGGTGGCGCTTGACGCCTACGAAGATCAGGCTGAGCGCCAGCAGCATCATCCCGTAGCCGAAGAGCATGGAGCCGGCTGCGGAGCCGGACTCGCCGCGGGCGAGCGACAGGTCCATCGGCAGAGTGACGATGACGCCGGCGGCGAGGCCGAAGATCAGGATGGCGCGGAGCATAGGCTTCTAGTCCCCTCGGTTGGATCGAGGCCGCCAGCAAGTCCACGCCGCCCGTCGGGGACAATCGCCCAAAAGGGTGATTTTCGGGAAATAGGCCGAACGGTTCATGGGATCAGCCGCAGCTCGCGGGCGCGCAGGACAGCGTCGGTGCGGCGCGCGGCCTCGAGCTTCTCGTAGAGCCGGCCGATGTGGGTCTTGACAGTGTGAGGCGAGACGCTGAGGCGCCGCGCGATCTCCTTGTTGGAGCGTCCGGAGGCGACGAGTTGCAGGACCTCGTGCTCGCGGCGGGTGATGCCGAGCGCGGCGAGCGCGGGCAGGTTCGGCTCGAACCCTCCGGCCTGCGGCGCCTGGCGAAAGAGCCGCGCGCCGACCCAGACGCCGAGGCCGAGGAAGCCGGCCGCGATCAGGCCGATGTAGGCCTCCGACAGGTGGCCCCGCGTCCAGGCCTGGAACTGCAGCCATTGCAGCGCCACCGCGCCCACGGCCAGCAACAGGCCATAGATCAGCACCGTCCTCAGCATGGGCGGAGCTTAGGCGCCGCGCGGCGCAGGCGCCAGTCCGGGCCTCTCGAAACATAACAGGAACATGCTATAGGGCGGGGATGGCCGATAGCGCGGTCCCTGCCGCCGATCTCCTGCCGTCCCGTTTCGCCGACTGGTTCACCAGCCGGGGCTGGAGCCCGCGCGCCCACCAGCTGGCCATGGTCGAGAAGGCGCAGGCGGGCCGCGACGCCCTGCTAATCGCCCCGACCGGTGGCGGCAAGACGCTCGCCGGGTTTCTGCCGAGCCTGATCGCCCTCTCAGAGCGGCCGCCGTCGAACACGCCGCGCAATCTGCACACCCTCTACATCTCGCCGCTCAAGGCCCTGGCCGTCGACGTCGAGCGGAACCTGGGCGCGCCGATCGCCCAGATGGGCCTAGGCGTCGTCGCCGAGAGCCGCACCGGCGACACCGGCATCTCGCGCCGCCAGCGCCAGCGGGTGAAGCCGCCGGACATCCTGCTGACCACCCCCGAACAGCTCGCCCTGCTCTGCGCCTGGGAGGGCGCCAGGCTCTATTTCGAGGGCCTGGAGTGCGTGATCCTCGACGAGATCCACACCCTGCATTCCTCCAAGCGCGGCGACCTGCTGGCGCTGGACCTGGCCCGCATCGCCACTTTCGCGCCGAACCTGCGCCGCGTCGGCCTTTCGGCCACCGTCGATGATCCCGAGGTGATCAAAGCCTGGATGGCCAACCATCGAGAGGGCGGCGGCAACGCGTCCATCGACCTGGTCCGCGGCCCGGCCGGCGCCGCGCCGATCGTCGACATGCTGCTGTCGGAGGGACGGGTGCCCTGGTCGGGCCACACCGCCCAGCACGCCATGCAGGAGGTCTATGACGTCATCACCAAGGCCAAGACGGCGCTGGTGTTCGTCAACACCCGCTTTCAGGCCGAGTTCGCATTCCAGGAGCTGTGGCGGCTGAACGAAGACGCCCTGCCGATCGCCCTGCATCACGGAAGCCTCGCCGCCGAACAGCGGCGCAAGGTCGAGGCGGCGATGGCGCGGGGCGAGCTACGCGCGGTGGTCTGCACCTCGACGCTCGATCTCGGCATCGACTGGGGCGACGTGGACCTGGTGATCCAGCTCGCCTCGCCGAAGGGCGCATCGCGGATGGTGCAGCGGATCGGCCGCGCCAACCACCGACTGGACGAGCCGTCCCGCGCGCTGTTCGTCCCGGCCAACCGCTTCGAGATGCTGGAGTGTCAGGCCGCGCGCGAGGCCATCGCCGAGAACAAGCTGGATGGCGACCCGCCACGCGTCGGCGCGCTGGATGTGCTGGCCCAGCACGTCATGGGCTGCGCCTGCTCCGAGCCCTTCGACCTGCTGAAGCTCTATGACGAGATCACCACCGCCGGGCCCTACCGCGAGCTGATCTGGGAGGACTTCGAACAGGTCGTCGATTTCGTCTCCACCGGCGGCTATGCCCTGAAGAGCTACGACCGCTTCCGGCGGATCGTGAAGGGCCAGGACGGCCTGTGGCGCGTGCGCAATCCGGAGACCGCGCAGCGCCATCGCCTGAACGTGGGCGCCATCGTCTCGCCCGCCATGCTCGCCGTCCGTATCTCCAGCCGCCGCGGTATGCCGGGCCGCAAGATCGGCGAGATCGAGGAGGGCATGGTCGAGATGCTGGAGCCCGGCGAGACCTTCGTCTTCGCCGGCCAGGTCTGGCGGCTGGTGGGCGTGACCAACCTGGACGTGCTGGTCCAGGCCGCGCCCGGCGCCGACCCGAAGATGCCCTCCTGGGGCGGCTCGAAGTTCGCGCTCTCGACCTACCTGGCCAAGCGGGTGCGCCAGCTGATGTACGACCAGAGCCACTGGCAGGTGCTGCCCAGCGACGTGCGTGAATGGCTGGAGGCGCAGCGCGACCGGTCCCTGATCCCGGAGGAAGAAGAGCTGCTGCTGGAGACCTTCGCCCGCGGCCACCGGCAGTTCCTGGTCTGCTACCCGTTCGAGGGGCGCCTCGCGCACACCACCCTGGCCATGCTGCTGACGCGCCGGCTGGAGCGCATGGGCGCCGGGCCGCTGGGCTTTGTCTGCAACGACTATGCGCTGGCGGTCTGGGCGATCAGTCCGCTGGACGGCGTCAATTTCGGGGAGCTGTTCGCCGAAGACATGCTGGGCGACGACCTGGAGGCCTGGCTGGCCGAGAGCTTCATGATGAAGCGGGCCTTCAAGGGCGCGGCGATCATCTCTGGCCTGATCGAGCGGCGCTTCCCCGGTCAGCAGCAGAAGTCGGGGCGGCAAGTCACCTTCTCCACCGACCTGATCTACGATGTCCTGCGCCGCCACCAGCCGGACCACCTGCTGCTGCGCTGCGCGCGCGAGGATGCGGCGAGCGGCCTGATCGACGTGGCGCGGCTGGGGCAGATGCTGGCGCGGATCAAGGGCAAGATCCGGCATGCGCCGCTTGAACACCTGTCGCCGTTTTCGGTGCCGATCCTGCTGGAGATCGGCAAGGAGCGCTCGCCAGGCCACACGGGCGAGACCATGATCCTCAAAGAAGCGGAGGCAGACCTGATCGCCGAGGCCCTGCAGTGAGCGTTGCATACGCCTATGACCATGCGCCGAGCCCGTGCGGCTCGCTGCGCCTGCGGCTGGGCATGGCCGAGGCGATGCTACGCCGGTCCGGCGCGCTCTGGCTGGAAGCCGAGCGGGCGCTGGTGGTTGCCGACCTGCACCTTGAGAAGGGTTCGTCCTACGCCGCGCGCGGCCAGATGCTACCGCCCTACGACACCCGCGAAACCCTGAAGCGCCTCGCCGCCGAGATCGACGCCCTGAACCCCGCCACGGTGATCCTGCTGGGCGACACCTTCCACGACCGATCGTCGGAAGAGCGGCTGCCGGCGGACGACGCCGAACGGCTGCGCGACTTGGCGCGCGGCCGCACCCTGGTCTGGGTGGTCGGCAACCACGACGCCGACGGCCCCCGCGCCCTGCCCGGCCAGACCGCCGACGAGCTCTCCTTGCTGGGCCTGACCCTGCGCCACGAGCCCCAGGCAGGCTTCCAACCCGGCGAGGTCGCGGGCCACCTGCATCCCGCCGCCCGCGTGCGCGCCACCCGCGGCTCCGTGCGGCGCCGCTGCTTTATCACGGATGGCGAGCGGATCATTCTGCCGGCCTTCGGCGCCTACGCGGGTGGACTGAACGTGATGGACAAGGCCTTCGCCGGGCTGTTCGCGCGCGGCCCGATCATCGGCGCGCTGGGGTCAAGCCGGGTCCACGCCGTGGGCTGGCGGTCGCTGGCAGGCGATTGAGCCGCCCGCGAGCGGCTGGAAAGCGGACACCTTGAGCTTCCGAGTAGGGTGGGACGCGGACTTGGCGTGGACTGGGTTGGACGTGTTTGGCATGGCAGGTTCGGGCCACCACTGCCAAGAGCGCCGCTCCAATGGACTTCGACTACGCGACCCTCAGTCCAGCGTTCGGCAAGCTGTCGAAGCCGGCCAAACGCGCGCTCATCAACAGCGGGACTTTCAGCCCCACCGACCTAGCGAAGTGGGGCCGGGGCGATGGAGCAAAGTTGCACGGCATGGGACCGTCCGCCTTTCCGATCCTCATGGCTGCCCTTCAAGCCGAAAGCTTGGATTTCAACTCCTAGCGCCAGCGCCCCCCCGGCACGCTCCGAAACGGGTGGCAGGCGGTCTTCTGCGTTCCCCAAAGCGGACCCCCTTAACCTCCCCTACGGGTGGGAATCGATCTCCATCCTGCTGTGCGGGCGCGGACGCCAACCAACCGGCCAGTCGGACAGGACTGCTTGTCGCAGAGCATCCGGTGTCGCTTGTTTATGGCGAACATCTCGGATCTTGATGCGTGAACCGAACAATGCCCGCAGCCAACGTGGAAAGAGGTCCTTTTGAAGATCGCCGTGCCGACGAGCAGCGACGAGACCGCGCAATTGCGAATGATTCTCGACGCCCACGAGGACTGCATAAAGGTCCTTGAGCTCGACGGTCGTGTCCGGAGCATAAACGCGGGAGGGGTCGCAGCTCTGGAGATCGGAGACCCCGGAGATCTTTTAGGCGCCAGCTGGCCGGGCACGTGGCAAAACGACATGCGGGATGTCGCGGAACGTGCGGTTTCGGACGCCGCGGCCGGTGCTGCGGCGAGCTTTATCGGTTCAGCCGCAACGCCTAAGGGAACCCAAAAGCTCTGGGACGTGCGGGTGACGCCGATGCTGGATCAGCAGGGCGCGCCAACGGCAATTCTGGTCGTTTCCCGCGATATTACCGAGCTTCAGAAGGCGAGAGATGACCGCTCTGACCTGAATGCACTGCATAGCGCCATTCTGGCCAGTTCCACCGACTACGCAATTATCGCGCTCGACCGCGACGGGCTGGTGACGCTGTGGAACGAGGGCGCGCGCCGTATCATGCAGTGGACCGAAGACGAAATACTGGGTCGCCCGGCCCATGTGTTCTTTACGCCCGAGGAAGTCGCGGCGTGCCCGAGTCCGAAATGAGCGTGGCGCTAAGGGTAGGCAAAGGCGAGGACGAACGTTGGCACGAGCGTAAGGACGGCTCAAGGTTCTGGGCGACAGGCCTGATGATGCCCCTTCGAACCTCTGAAGGCCGACACCTTGGCTTCATAAAGATTCTGCGCGATCAGACCGACGCTCGTCATGCCGAAGAGCATCGTCAGCTGATGATCGGCGAGCTGAATCATCGCGTGAAGAATTCCCTGGCCGTCGTTCAGGGGATCGTGAGTCAAACCTTGCGCTCGGCGTCGTCGCCAGAGGACGCCCGGCGATCGGTCATGGAACGGCTGACGATCCTATCCCGCGCCCAGGATACCCTGACCCGGACCAGCTGGGACGGCGCGCCTGTTCGCGAAATTGTGGAACTTGCGACTGCGCCGCTGTCGCCCGGCGAGGGGAGGGTACATTTGGCGGGGCCGGATTTTGAACTCGGCTCGCGCGCTGTTCTGGCCCTGACCATGGCCCTTCACGAACTGGGCACCAATGCCTTGAAATACGGGGCGCTTTCCAACGATGTCGGAAGCGTGACCGTAACGTGGAGGGCTGACGATGATCATTTCAGCCTCACGTGGACCGAACAAGGCGGGCCGCTGGTCGTCGCGCCGGAGCGCCGTGGCTTCGGATCCCGGCTGATCGAAAGCGGTTTGGCGCGCGGGCTTGGGGGAAAAGCGTCGCTCGACTTCCACCCGCAAGGCGTGTGCTGGACGATACAGGCTCCGCTCGCCGCGCTGCGGGATAGCTAGAGTGGGGGAACGACAGCTCCGGTGGACAGTTCAGGCACCATGAGTTCCGCGTTCCCAAACAGACTCGTTGTTCTCGTCGTCGAGGACGATCCGATTGTACGCTTCGACGCAATCCAGTCGTTGGAAGACGCTGGGTTTGAGGTCGTCGATGCCTATGACGCTGATCATGCCTTGGTCGCGCTGGAAAAACGGCCTGACGTCCGCGCGGTGTTTACCGACGTGCACATGCCAGGAAGGTTGAATGGCGTAGAACTGGCTCGGCTGGTCCACCAACGGCGACCCGATGTTCAGGTGCTGGTGACCTCAGGCGTTATGCGCGTCTCACGTGACGACCTGCCCAAAGGCGGTCATTTCGTTCCAAAACCCTACGACGCCTCGCAGGTGGCAGCCTTGATCCGAAACTTGGTCGAAGACTAAGCCCCAGCGACCCGCGTCCACCGACAACCGACGTTCCTAACTTCAGCATGGGTCGACGGCGGACAATCACCGTCCGCCGATGAGCAGACATCCACGACGCAGGCAGCTCAGCCTTGACACGGTACCCATGATGTTCTACATTTGTTCTCCACATGACCCCCGCCGATCCCCGCAGCCGACAGCTCTCCGACATGGCCGATTGCGCCTATCGGCTGGGCATGGCGTTCGGGGCGGCGGCGGAGACGGCGCAGGGCACGGACCGTTGGCTGGCCTATTTCAACGCCTTCGACCGCTGCTTCTTTGCCGTGCGGGTCTCGACCGCTCTGGAGTTGCGCCTGCGGAGCGCGCCAGCCGAGCCCCGTGAGGCCACCTCGGATCGCGAAGACCTGATCGAGCGGCCCGATCCGTCCGAAACCGAGGACCGCGATCGCGGCTACGACGACCGCGACCGCGATCGCGACACCGAACGCGCCAGCCTGCCGATCCTGCTGCGGACGCTCGATGGCGTCGTCGCCGAAGCTGAGAAGCTGCCCGGCCCGGCGCCGGCGGAGCTCGTCACCCTGCGCGAACTGATCGCGCACGCGAAGGCCGAGCCCTCGCCCGCCGCGCCGAGGACGGCGCAGAGTCTGCGGTCCCGGCTCGCCGGCTCCGGCGCCGCCATGGCCCGGCCCCCGAACCCACGTCCGGCCTCCAACGTCGGCCAGGTTCTGGCCGCCCGGCGAGCCACCGGCCCGCCGCGCCCCTGACCGGCGAAGCCGCCCGGTCTCGCGAGGCTGAGGGCGCGCGCTCAGACGTGGCCGACCTTCAGCGCCTGGTCGAGGCAGACGGCGAGCGAGATGCAGGCGGCGGCGGTGAGAACGGTGGAGAGCCTGGGGTAGCGGGCTGGCACGTCGGGCGCCTGGTGGTCGAACAGCCACTGCACCAGGAAGGCGCCGATGCAGCCGCCGATCACCCAGCCCTCGGGTATCCGGTGGCGCGACAACAGGATGATCCAGGCGACCACCGGCGAGGCGACCGAGACCAGCAGGCGCCCGGCCCGCGGCGCCGGCCGGCCGCTCTCCAGGCCCCAGCGCACCCCGCCCAGGAAGGCCAGGACGCAGCCCGACCACGTCAGGATGGCGGTGAGCGCGGTCGGAGACACGTTTGCCGGGCCCCAGCCATAGAGGCCCGCGGAGATCGGAAACGGCGCCAACGCGCCGAGCGCGATGGCCCATAGGGCCGGCGGCGTGGCGTCATAGCGGCCCGCGGACTCCTGAAGGTCACTCACCATTCAGTCTCTCCGAAACGCGCTCGACGCCCCCCAACCGGCGGCCAGCGCGAAGGCCATCGCAGCTAGACCGTAGGACCATGGCCTTTGATGGGCCCAAAGGTAAAGCGCTCGCTCCAGGCCCACCTGCTCGACGGTGAGGCTGCGGTCCTTCTCCGACACCGGCTGGCCGTTCTGGAAGAGCAGGATGCGCACGTCGTAGCGCCCGATCGGCGCCTCGGCCGGCAGGGCGATCTCGGCGCGGAACAGGCCCTTGTCGACGAACCGCACGCCATGGTCGCTGGTGTCGTAGAGCCCGGCCCGTTCCTTCAGCCGGATGACCGCACTGCGCCAGTCGAAGTAGTCCGCGCCCAGGCGGGACACCACCATGTCGCGGATGCCGTAGCGGGTTTCCACCCGCTGTTCGTCGGGCGCGTGGATGGCCAGGTGGTCGACGCCGGCCTCGAGTTTCCGCAGCGTCGCGAAACGCGCGATATCGTCCAGCGGGCGGGTGGAGGCGGCGATATAGAAGCCCGGCGCCCCTTGGAAGACCACCGGGCGGCTGTTGATCCACAGGCCGGCGATCTTGCTCTTGCGCGCGATCCGCACCGGCTGGTCGGGGCCGCGGACGATGACCACCACGTCGCTGGGGCGGGCCTGCGGATCGAAGACCGCGCCATAGAGCACGATCTTGTCGCCGCGGAAGTCGGAGGAGACCCGCACCGTGGCGTCGGTGAGCGCCGCGGAGATGGCCGGCGCGGCGCCCATCTGCAGGGGAACCAGGGCGGGTGGGGGATGCGCGGCCGCCATCAGCCGCCGATACCGGACATCAGCACGAAGGGCTCGTGCGGCGTGAAGAACAGGCCAAGGCCCATCCTGAGGCCGACCATCAGCACGATGAAGGCCAGCAGCGCGCGCAGTTCCTCGGCGCGGAAGCGGGTGGAGGCGCGCGCGCCGAACTGGGCGCCCAGCACACCCCCGACGAGCAACAGGACGGCGAGCACGATGTCGACAGTCTGGTTGCGGCCGGCCTGCAGGACGCCGGTGAGCGCGGTGGTGATGATGATCTGGAACAGGCTGGTGCCGACCACGACGCTGGCCGGCATGCGCAGGATGTAGACCATGGCCGGCACCAGGATGAAGCCGCCGCCGACGCCCATGATCGCCGAGAGGACGCCCACGAACGCGCCCAGCAGGATCGGCGGGATGACACTGATGTAGAGCCGCGATCTGGGGAAGCGCAGCTTCAGCGGCAGGCCGTAAAGCCAGGGCGGGCGGCGATCCTTGCGGGGCGGCGCGGGCGCGTTGCGTCGGCGGCGCAGGATCGCGCCCAGCGACTCCCAGAGCATCAGGCCGCCGATGATGCCGAGGAAGATCAGGTAGGCCAGCGCCACCACCAGGTCGGCCTGGCCGATCAGCCTGAGCCAGCGGAAGATCTCGACGCCGACCACCGCGCCGACGACGCCGCCGCCGGCCAGCACGCCGCCCATCCGGAAGTCGACCGAGCGGCGGCGGCTGTAGGAGATCACGCTCGACATCGAAGACGCGGCGACGTGGTTCGACATGCTGGCCACGGCGACGGCCGGTGGGATGCCGAGGAACACCAGCACCGGGGTCATCAGGAAGCCGCCGCCGATGCCGAACAGGCCGGAAATGAAACCCACCAGGGCGCCCAGCGCCACCAGCAGCGGCGCGTTCACGGACACCTCGGCGATCGGCAGGTAGATGTCCAAGCGTCAGCGCCCCATTCCTGGAGACCCCTGGGGGCGGCTCAACGCGAGAAGACGGAGAGCCTGGAAACGGTGGCGGGGTCGAGCGACCCGGTGGCCGCCATGCCTTGATCGCGCTGATAGGCGGACACCGCAAGCTTCAGGTCGCGCGATGTCGCCCCATCGACCCGGCCCCTGTAGTAGCCGAGCCGGCTGAGGATCTTCTGGGCGGCGACCACCGAGGGGCCGTAGGCGAGGTTGTCGGGCGTCGGCGCCGCGCCCGTCGGCCGGAAGGCGCCGGCCTGGGTCTCGGCCCGGGCGATCTGGGCCGAGGGCAGCTTGGATTCCAGGTCGAGCGCGCTGGCGCGCGCCTCGCTGTCGCCGGCGTTGGCGGCGATGGAGAACCACTTGTAGGCCTCGGCGAGGTCGCGCGGCGCGCCCGAGCCCGACTGGTAGAGCAAGCCAAGATTGTACTGCGAATCCACCAACCCGTGCTCGGCGGCCTAGCGGAACCACTGGGCGGCGGCGGCGGCGTCCGCCGGGCCGCCCTCGCCGCGGAAATAGTAGAGGGCGAGGTTGTGCATGGCCGTCGGATCGCCGGCCTCGGCGGCGCGCGACATCCAGCGGCGGGCCTCGACCAGGTTCAGGACCACGCCGGCGTGGCCGGTCTCGTAGAGCCGGGCCAGGTAGGACTGGGCAGGCGCGTGGCCACCGTCGGCCAGGGTCTTCAACCGGGCGAGCGCGCCGGGCTGCTTCTGGTCGATGGCGCGAGTGACGGCGACGAACTCGGCCGCAGCGGGATCGGCTATCGGGGTCGAGTCGGGATCGACGGCGGCCTGGACGTCCGGCGCGTTCACGGCGGCCGGCGGGGGCGCCGCAGGCTGGGGCGTCAGCGCCAGGGCGGCGCGCGGATCGATCACATAGCCCGCCGTTTCGCGCGGCACGCCGGGGCCTTCCATCAGGACGACGCCAGCCGCGCCGACGCTGAGGAAGGCCGCGCCGCCGGCCACCATCAGGGCGGTCTGCCAGGTCGAGGCGGGCCGCCCGGGCATCAGGGCGTTGAACAGGCCGCCGCGCACCGGACGCGCGCGGCGGTCGCCGGCGTGGATCTGCGGAGCGCGGGCGCCTGCGGCGGCGCGAGCCGCCGCGCGGGCCTGCTCGATCACTTCGCGGGTCGACAGCGTGCTGGACTGTTTCTCGACCGGCGGCGCGTCCGAGTTGACGCGATTCCGCGGCGGTTCGGCCTCGTCGTCGCGCTCCTCGAGCGGGGCGAAGCTCTCCTCGCCCTCGGAGAGGTCCATGAAGCCGTCGGCCGCCTCGAAGTCTTCCGCCCCGAAGGCCGGGTTCGCCGGATCCAGCACCGGCGGGATCATCGGCTCGGCGCGTAGGAACAGCGCCGGCCCGAACATCCCGGCCGGCAGCGGCGCATCGGCGACCGCCAGGACTTCGGCCTCCGCCTCGGCGGCGGCTTCCGGCGCGGCGGCGAACGTCACGGACTCAGCGGCCTGCTGCTCGATATCGAGATCTTCCAGGCCGACATTCTCAAGATGGCCGGCCTCAAGATGGCCAGCCTCAAGATGGTCAGCCTCAAGATCGGCAACCTCAGGGGGGGTGACCTCTGGGTCGGGGGTCGCGGCGTGGGCGGCGGTTCCACCCTCCAACTGGACGGGGGCGTCTGCCAGCAGCCGCGCGGTGCGCTCCTCGCTCTGGCGCAGGCGCTCGGCCAGGTCGCTGGCGGCGCGCTCGTGGCGTTGCTCGATCCGCTCGGTGACCGCGGCCACCTGCTCGCCGACGTCGTCGATGGCCTGGGCCGCGCGGCGCTCGGACTGGATGATCCGGTCGGTCAGGCGCTCGGTGATCCGGCCGATCTCGGCGCCCAGCCGCTCCAGCGCCTCGGCGTGCAGTTGGTCGACGCGACCGAGCCGGTTTTCCACGGCGCCGGCGATGCGGGCGATCTCGCCGCCGACCTGCTCGATGGCCTGGGCGCTGCGCTGCTCGGCGCTCTGCACCCGGCGGTTGAGGGTCTGCGCCATGGTCAGGACTTCACGACCCATGGTCTCGATGGCGCGGGCCGAGCGCTGCTCTCCGGCGGCGATCTCGTCGACCATGCGGTCGAGACGCGCCTCGAGCTTGCCCGCGCCGCCCGCCGACAGGCGATCGGCGATCTCGCTGCGGGCCGCCTCGACGCGGGCGGTGAGGTCGTGGGCGAGGGCCTCCATCCGCCGCTCGAGGTCGGGACGGGCGTCGCCGCCGGTGGCGCGCAGCCGCGCGTCGAGCTCGGCGAGCGAGCCGCGCAGACTTTCCAGCGCGTCGCCCGTACGGCCCTCGGCGTCGGCCAGCCGCTGGCCGAGGCGGGCGACCACCTCTTCGATCAGCAGGGCCGGATCGGGGGCCGGCTCGGCGTCAACGCGGCTGATCCGCGCCTCCAGCAGGGCGATCGCCTCGGCCGAGCGCGGGCCGGCCTCATCCTCCACGTGGCGCAGGCGTTCGGCGGCGCGGGCCTGCTCGACCTCCAACCGCTCGGCGGCCGCATCGAAGCGGGTGGCCACCGCCATGTGCTCACGCTCGGCGGTCTCGATGCGGGCCATGGCGTGGCGCACCGAATGCTCAACGCCGGAGATGGCCAGGCCGGTGCGGGTTTCGGAGGCCTCGATGCGGTCGGTCAGCCGGTCCAGCGCGAACGCGATCCGGCCCAGTTCATCCGGTCTGGAGATGATCGGCGGAGTCGGCATCTGGGACTTCGGCGTCTCGTATTCCGCACGGCGCCAGCGCGCGCCGAACTGGTCCTCGGAGGCGATCTCCTCGGGCAGGTCATCTTCTAGGATAACTCTGTTAAGCCATTCCCCAAGCGTCATGCCGGAACGGCGGGCAAGCTCCTTGGCGACCTCGCGGGCCTTAGGATCGATACCCTTGACGCTCCAGGGCGCCGCCGCCGTCATCGAATCGTTTCCCCTAGCTGTTGGAACGCTAGCACCCTGGGTTGGGGTGTAAACGAAAGCCTAACGCTAGATGTAGTGGGTGCGGACGGTTCCCTGTGGACGGAACCGGCGGCGGCCGAGCGCGCGGCTTCTCATCGCCGGGCCAGCCTGCGATATGCGGTCGCAGATGGATCTTTCCCTGACTCTGGCGATCTCCGCGGGGCTGCTCGCGCTAACCATAGGGGCGGGATGGATGGGCGCGCGGCCGCCCAATCCGCATCGCGGACCGCGCCTCGTGCCCTGGCGGCTGATCATGCTGATGGCCGCCGCGGTGCTGATGGTGGTCCTCGCCCACCTGCTGAACCTGTTCGGCGTGACGACGGGGCGTGGGGCGCAGCCCTACTGAACCCCCAGATCGCCGGCCGTCGCCACCAAGGGGGCGACGGGGTCCGGCGCTGAATCCGGAGAGGTCGGGCGCTTGGCGAGGTTCATCGCGCCGCCCGAGGACAGCAGGCCGACCTCGGCCATCAGCAGCGGGATCAGCCACTTGTGCTGGCCGGCGATGTAGCGGGGCTGCCAGAGGGGGTCGTACTTGTCCTTGTAGCGGCGCACGCCCTGGAAATTGTAGATTTCCTCGCCGCGCTCGAAGAGCAGGTTGCCCACCCGGCTCATGATCGGGGCGAGCGGGCGGTCCTCGAGCCCGGAGAGCGGGGCCGAGCCGAACTCGATGGCCGCATAGCCCTGTTCGCGACCCCAGGCGATCAGCTCGATGAACAGGTAGTCCATGATGTTCTTCGGCGCCTCGTCGGCGTAGCGCATCAGGTCCATGGAGAAGGCAGTGCGGCCCGCCGTGGTCCACAGCGTGGCGAAGGCCACGGCCTTGCCGTTCTGGCGCACCAGGGCGACGGGGAACTCGGCCACATAGCCGGCCGCGAAGCCGCCCATGGTGAAGCCCTTTTCGCCGCCGGCGTGATGGCCCAGCCAGTCGTCCGAGATCGCCTGCAGGGTCGGCATCATCGCGGCGACCGCCTGACGATCCAGCACCTCGAAGGTCGCCCCCTCCTCGGCGGCCTTGCGCCAGGCGCGGCGCAGGTTGCCGCGCTTGCGGCCTTCGACGGAGAAGGTCTCCAGCGGCACCGCGGCGCTCTCGCCGACCTTCTGGATCGAAAAGCCGAGTTCGACGATATCGGGCAGGTCTTCGGCGCCCAGACCATAGAAGCCGGGGCGCGCGGCGTGGCCGTCGGCCAGCTCGCGGAACCGCCAGATCAGCTCCAGCCGCTCGTCGCGGCGGCCGACCGGCGCGCCGAGCGCCACCCAGGTGCGGCCGCGCACCCCGAACATCAGGAAGCTCTCGCCCGAGGCGGAGAACAGGAAGCGCTTGTCGCCCAGCAGCGCCAGGTTGGAGCCGGGCTCGGCCACCTCGGCCGCCGCCAGGATGGCGCGCACTCGCTCGTAGTCGGGGTCAGCTTCCCCCACCACCGGCGGCGCGGCGGCGGAGACGAACAGGCGCCAGACCCCGATGGCGAACAGCGCCAGGGCCGCGCCGGCCCAGGCGCGGATGGCCCGCGCGGCGTCGGCGTCGACCATCACTCGCCACCAGGGCTCGCCGGCATAGTCGGCGTGTTGGAACGACCAGAAGCCGAGCAGGCCGGCGCCGGCCACCGCGCAGGCCGCCGAGACCAGCCAGCCGCGGGTGATCTCCATCTTGTTCAGGCGCGCCTTCCTCGGGAAGGCGCCGTGGAAGGGCGCAAGCGCGACGGCCAGCACGATCAGGGCGGCGGTCTCTTCCCAGTTGAAGCCCTTCAGCAGGGCCAGGGTGGCGGCCAGCAGCAGGGTGGGCAGGGCCGCGGCCCAGGCGGCGTCCAGGCGCGCGCGCAGGCCGAAGGCGAGGATCACCAGGGCCAGGCCCAGGATCGAGGACAGGAAGTGGGCCGTCTCGATCAGATAGACCGGGGTGATCTGGATCAGCCGCATGAAGCGGACCGGCTCGGACGGCGTGGCGCCGGAGGCCAGCAGCATGACGCCAGCGGCAAGCGTCAGGATCGCGGCGGTCCAGGGCGCGGCGGCGAAGGCCGCGGGCCGAAGGTCTCTGAAGAATCGCAAGCCGGGCCTGAAGGTCTGCCGAAGGGAGATTGCCTTATAGCGAGGAAATCGGTTCTTTCCGCGCTTCAAACATCTGTTTGTCTCGCTTGCTCTGGCAAGGCGCCGCGCTAAAGTGGCGGGCATCGGTGTTCTGGAGCTCCGCATGGCCGACTTCGGCGCCACCGAACTCGACGCGTTCCGCACGGAGGTCCGCGCCTGGCTGGAGACCAACTATCCGGCGGCGCTGCGCGATGCGGCTGCCACGACCGACCCCGAAGCGGTCTGGGGCGGCCGCGCCTTCGAGGGTTCGGACGACCCGCAGAGCGTCTGGATGCGCCGTGTGGCCGAGAAGGGCTGGACCACGCCGACCTGGCCCGCGGCCTATGGTGGCGCGGGCCTGACCGCCCAGCAGGCCCGGGTGATCGACCAGGAGCTGGCCGCCGGCCGCTACCGCCCGCCCCTGCTCTCCTTCGGCATCTGGATGCTGGGCCCGGTGCTCTTGGAGTACGCCAACGAAGAGCAGAAGAAAGAGCACATGCCCCGCATCGTCCGGGGCGAGATCCGCTGGTGCCAGGGGTACTCCGAGCCCGGTGCCGGGTCTGACCTGGCGAGCCTGGCGACGAAGTGCGAGGACAAGGGCGACCATTGGCAGATCGACGGCCAAAAGGTGTGGACCAGCTACGCCGACAAAGCCGACTGGTGCTTCTGCCTTGTGCGGACGGACGCGACGAAGAAGCACGAGGGCATCAGCTTCGTGCTGATCGATATGAAGTCGCCGGGCGTGGAGACGCGGCCGATCAAGCTGATCAGCGGTGAGAGCCCGTTCTGCGAGACCTTTTTCACCGGGGTGAAAATCCCCAAGCGCAACCTGATCGGCAAGATCAACGGTGGCTGGGAGATCGCCAAGCGGCTGCTGCAATACGAACGGCAGAACATCTCGGCCGGCTTCGGCGAGGGCGGCACGGCGGGCGGTGCCTCGGGCGACCTCAGCGTCGTGGCCAAGGACTATCTGGGCGTCAAGGACGGCCGGCTGGCCGACCTCGACCTGCGCCGGCGGATCACGCTGAACAAGATGAACTTCCAGGCCCTGCGGCAAACCATCGGCCGCACGGCGGCGGAGTCGCGCGCCGCCAATGGACCGAGCGCCGCGACCTCGATCATCAAATATGCGGCGGCGGAGTTTGCCAAGGAGCGCTCGGAGCTGATGGTGGAAGCCATGGGCGGCCAGGGCCTGGGCTGGAGCGGTGACGGCTTCTCGGAGACCGAGCGGCTGGCGGTGCGCGGCTGGCTGCGCACCAAGGCCAATTCGATCGAGGGCGGCACGTCCGAGGTCAATCTGAACGTGGTGGCCAAACGGGTTCTGGGCTTGCCTGACCCGAAGTCATAGGCCGCAAGCTTAGGTTTGGGCGTCGGTCTATTTTGACCGGGGCTGAAGAGTTCTGAATTTTCGAAGGCGAGATTTAGATGGCGGATTTTGGCGGTGAAGCCGAGGCCTTCCGGGCCGAGGCGAGGACATGGCTGGAAGCGAACTTCCCTAAGGCCCTGGCCAAGGACCCGATGGGCCAGCTGGCCAGGCTGCAGGCCAAGCCCGAGAGCCCTGAGGTCAAGGCCTGGCGCCTGGCGCTGGGCGCCAAGGGATGGGGCGCGCCCACCTGGCCCAAGGAGGTTGGCGGCGGCGGCCTGAACCGGGTCGAGGCCAAGGTGCTGGCGGAGGAGATGGCGGCGATCGGCGCGCGCAATCCGATCGGCGGCATGGGCATCTCATTCTTCGGGCCGACCCTGCTCGAGTACGGCTCCGAGGCGCTGAAGAAGCAGCACTTCCCCGGCATCGTGAATGGCGACGTCTGGTGGTGCCAGGGCTACTCCGAGCCGGGCGCCGGATCGGACCTGGCGGGGCTACAGACCCGGGCCGAGGACAAAGGCGACCATTTCCTCGTAAACGGTTCAAAAATATGGACTTCTGGCGCTCAGAACGCCGATATCTGCTACTGCCTGGTGCGCACTGACACGGCCAAGAAGCATGAGGGGATCAGCTTCCTGCTGATCGACATGAAGGCGCCGGGCGTTGACGTGCGGCCGATCCTGCTGATCAACGGCGCCTCGCCGTTCTGCGAGACCTTCTTCACCGATGTGAAGGTGCCCAAGGACCAGCTGTTCGGGCCGCTGAACGGCGGCTGGACGGTGGCCAAGCGACTGATGCAGTTCGAACGCGACTCGATCGCCGGCTCCCTGGGCTCAGGCAACATCGGCCAGACCGTCGCCATGCCGACGATCCCGGAGGCGGCCAAGGCCTCGGTCGGGGTCGACGAGGACGGCAGACTGGCCGACGCCGACCTGCGTCGACGGATCACCGACCACCTGATGGAGAACCGGGCGTTCCTGCTGACCATGACGCGGGCGGCCGACGATGCGCGGGCCTCGAATGGGCCGTCGAACACCGCGGCGATCATGAAATACGCCGGGGCCAAGATCGCCCACGAGCGCAACGAGCTGATGATCGAAGCCTTCGGCCTGGACGGCCTGGGCTGGGAGGGCGAGGCCTATTCCGAGCAGCAGCTGGCGGCCGTGCGCTCCTGGCTGCGGTCGAAGGCCAACTCGATCGAGGGCGGCACCTCGGAGATCAACCTCAACATCGTCGCAAAGCGGGTGCTTGGCTTGCCCGATGCGAAGTAGTTCACTGACTGCAATCTGTGCCTTTTCCGGGCTAGGCCTATTGTCAAGATATTGAAAAATTAGGGAGATTTCCTGATGGCCGATTTCGGCGGCTCCGACCTCGACGCCTTCCGCACTGAAGCCCGCGACTGGGTCGAGGCCAATTTCCCCAAGTCGCTGGCCAACCAGCCGATGGCGATGATCCCCGGCGCCGAGGCGCAAACCCCGGACCACCAGCTGTGGAAGCAGCGAATGGCCGACAAGGGCTGGGGCGCGCCGACCTGGCCGACCCAGTACGGCGGCGGCGGGCTTTCCAGTCCGCAGGCGCGCGTCGTGCAGCAGGAGATCGATCGCGCCGGCGCCTACAATCCGATGATGGGCATGGGCACCTCGATGTTCGGCCCGACGCTCTTGGAATACGGCACCGAGGCGCAGAAGCAGCGACACATCCCGCCGATCGTGAAGGGCGAGCTTCGCTGGTGCCAGGGCTACTCCGAACCGGGCGCGGGCTCCGACCTGGCCAGCCTTTCGACCAAGTGCGTCGACATGGGCGATCACTGGAAAATTGACGGCAGTAAAATCTGGACGAGCGGCGCCCAGTGGGCCGACTGGTGCTTCTGCCTGGTGCGCACCGATACCAGCAAGAAGCATGAGGGCATCAGCTTCGTGCTGATCAACATGCATCAGCCGGGCGTGGAGACGCGGCCGATCAAGCTGATCGCCGGCAACTCGCCGTTCTGCGAGACCTTCTTCACCGCGGCGCGGGCCGAGAAGGACGACATGGTCGGGCCGCTGAACGGCGGCTGGACGGTGGGCAAGCGGCTGTTGCAGCACGAGCGCTCGGGCCAGGGCGGCGCCCGGATGATGGGCGGCGGGCTGTCGGTCGACGAGCTGGCCAAGAAGTATGTGGGCGTGGATGCGAAGGGGCGGATCGCCGACTCCGATCTGCGCACGCGGATCGCGCGGCACCTGATCGACGCCAAGGCGCACGCGCTGACCATCCAGCGGGCGCTGACCGAGGCCAAGGGCAACATCAATCCGTCGGCGACAACCTCGGTGATGAAGAATTCCGGCACCTGGATCGGCCAGGAGAAGGCCGAACTGACGCTGGAGATCATGGGCCACCAGGGCCTCGGCTGGGAGGGCGACGAGTTCACCCGCGACGAGCGCGAGGCGGTGCGCGGCTGGCTCGGCGGCAAGGCGACGACGATCTTCGGCGGCAGCCAGGAGATCCAGTCGAACATCGTCTCCAAGCGAATCCTGGGCCTGCCGGACACGACGCAGAACGGGTGACAATCGATACCCCGGGGAGGTGGGAATGGCTGATTTCGGAGGATCGGATCTCGACGGCTTCCGCGCCGATGTGCGCGAGTGGCTGGCGGCGAACTATCCGGCGTCGCTCAGGGCCAACCCCGACGCGGTGACCGCCGTCGAGCAGGGCGCGGCCGAGGCCGAGGGCGACGTGGCGCTGTGGAAGCAGCGGATGGCCGAGGCCGGCTTCGGCACGCCGACCTGGCCCAAGGCCTATGGCGGCGCCGGCCTGTCGCGCCAGGAGGCGCGGGTGCTCGGCGAAGAGATGGCCGCGGTCGGCGCGCGCAATCCGATCGGCGGCATGGGCGTGATCATGTTCGGCCCGACGCTCTTGGAATACGGCGACGAGACCCAGAAGCAGACCCACATCCCACCGATCGTGAAGGGCGAGCTGCGCTGGTGCCAGGGGTTCAGCGAACCGGGCGCCGGGTCGGACCTGGCGAGCCTGCAGACCAAGGCCGTCGACAGGGGCGACCACTGGCTGGTGTCGGGCTCAAAAATCTGGACGAGCGGCGCGCACCTGGCCGACTGGTGCTTCTGCCTGGTGCGGACCGACAGCACGAAGAAGCATGAGGGGATCAGCTTCCTGATGATCGACATGCGCTCACCCGGCGTCGAGGCGCGGCCGATCCTGCTGATCAATGGCACGACGCCCTTCTGCGAGACCTTCTTCACCGACGTGAAGGTGCCGAAGGAGAACTTGATGGGGCCGCTGAACGGCGGCTGGACCATCGCCAAGCGGCTGTTGCAGCACGAGCGCCAGGGGATTTCCGGCGCAGGCCAACTGACGCCGGGCGCGCAGGCCGGCGCCGTGCCAGGGCCGGCGCTGCAGGACGCGGCCAAGGCCTATGTGGGCGTCGACGAGCGCGGACGGCTGGCGGACAGCGACCTGCGCCGGCGGATCACCGAGCACCTGATGGACGCGCAAGCGTTCCAGCTGACCGGCCTGCGCGCGGCGGTAGAGAACAGGTCGAACTCAGGGCCCTCGGCGGTGTCTTCGGTGCTGAAGAACGTCGGCAGCCAGGTGCGCCAGGCCCGCGCGGAACTGACCGTCGAGCTCATGGGCCACCAGGGCCTGGGCTGGGAGGGCGGCGAATATACAGCCGATGAGTTGGGGGCCACACGGGCCTGGCTGCGCGGCAAGTCCGGCACCATCGCCGGCGGCAGCCAGGAGGTGCAGTACAACATCATCTCCAAGCGCATCCTGGGTTTGCCGGAGGTGACGCAGAAGGGGTAAGGGTACGGTGTAAACCACCCCCCGCTCATCCCGGCGAACGCCGGGAACCATGCGGGGATCAGGCCAGGCTGGACGACCGGGAATTTTGTTCCGGACTCAGCTTGGGTCCCGGCTTTCGCCGGGATGAGCGAATTATTTGATGAGGGATTTTTGAGATGGCGGATTTTGGCGGGACGGACCTGGAGGCTTTCCGGACGGAGGCGCGCGAGTGGATCGCGGCGAACTTCCCGGCGAGCCTGAAGGGCAAGCCCAACCCGATGGCGGTCGAGGAGCGGATGAAGCCCGACGCCGACCAGGAAGCCTGGCGCAAGGCCATGGGCGCCAAGGGCTGGGGCACACCAACCTGGCCGAAACAATACGGCGGCGGCGGGCTTGAGCCGGCCCAGGCGCGGATCGTCCAGAGCGAGATCAACCGCGCCGGCGCCTACAACCCGATCGGCGGCATGGGCGTGATGATGTTCGGCCCGACGCTGCTGGAATACGGCACCGAGGCGCAGAAGCAGGAACACATCCCGCCGATCGTCAAAGGCGAGCTGCAGTGGTGCCAGGGCTTCTCCGAACCGGGCGCCGGATCGGACCTGGCGAGCCTGTCGACCAAGGCGGTGGACAAGGGCGATCACTTCGAAATCGACGGCTCAAAAATCTGGACGAGCGGCGCCCAGTGGGCCGATTGGTGCTTCTGCCTGGTGCGCACCGACACCTCGAAAAAGCACGAGGGCATCTCCTTCGTGCTGTTCACCATGCGCCAGCCGGGCGTCGAGGTGCGGCCGATCCCGTTGATCGCCGGGTCGTCGCCGTTCTGCGAGACATTCTTCACCAGCGCGCGGGCGGAAAAGAAGGATCTGGTCGGGCCGCTGAACGGCGGCTGGACGATCGCCAAGCGCCTGCTGCAGCACGAGCGCTCGGGCCTCACCGGAGCAGGCGGCGGACTGGGCGGGGGCGGCAAGCCGCTGGAGCAGCTGGCCAAGGACTACGTGGGCGTCGACGAACAGGGCCGCATCGCCGACAGCGATCTGCGCACGCGCCTGGTGACCAACGCCATCAACTGGCGCGCCTTCCAGCAGACCGCCATGCGCGCGATGATGGAATCGAAGGGCAATTCCGGCCCCTCCAGCGCCACCTCGATCATGAAGAACGCCGGCACCCAGCTGATCCAGGAGCGCCAGGAGATGACGCTCGAGATCATGGGCCACCAGGGCCTGGGCTGGGAGGGCGAAGACTTCACCGCCGACGAGCTGGGCGCCGTGCGCGGCTGGCTGTTCGGCAAGGCCTTCACGATCTTCGGCGGCTCCCAGGAGGTGCAGTCGAACATCGTGAGCAAGCGCATACTCGGGTTGCCGGATTTGACCCAGAACCACTGATGATGACCCAACCACCTCCCTCTTGACCGTCATGGCCGGGCTTGTCCCGGCCACCCAGAAGCGCCGCCGCCGGGGATTTGCCTGCCGCGATTGTGCTTCTGGGTCCCCGGGACAAGCCCGGGGATGACGGCGGAGGGGTTTCGAGAACAACGCGAATTTTGAGAGGAAATACGAAATGGCCGTTCTGACCGAAGAACAGAGCATGCTGCGCGACGCCGCCAAGAGCTGGGTGCAGGAAAAATCCCCCGTCACCGCCTTCCGCAAGATGCGCGATTCAGGCGCCGAGCTGGGCTACGACGCCGCGGCCTGGAACGAGATGGCCGAGATGGGCTGGGCCGGGGTGATCATCCCGGAGGAATATGGCGGGTCGAACTTCGGCTACCTGAGCCTCGGCCTGATCCTGGAGGAGCTCGGCCGCACGCTCACCGCCTCGCCGCTGCTGGCCTCCGGCCTGGCCGCGGCCAGCGCGCTGATCCTGGGCGGCACCGACGCGCAAAAGTCGGAGTGGCTGCCGAAGATCGCCGAGGGCACCGTGATCGGCGCCCTGGCCATCGACGAAGGCGCCCACCACGCGCCGGACAGGATCGCCACGACCTTCAAGGACGGCAAGATCACCGGCAAGAAGACCTTCGTGCTGGAGGGCATGGCGGCCGGCATCATCATCGTCGGCGGCGTGGGCCCGGACGGCGCTGGCCTCTATCTGGTGCGCGGCGACGACAAGGGCGTCAAGCGCACCAGGCTGTCGCTGGCCGACAGCCGAGGCGCGGCCAACATCGAGTTCAACGGCGCGGCCGCCGAGCCGCTGTCGGGCGGCGCGGCGCTGATCGAGAAGGTGCTCGACCGGGCCCGCGCCGGGGTGGCGGCCGAGATGCTGGGCTCGGCCCTGCAGGCCTTCGAGACAACGCTCGACTACCTGAAAGTGCGCGTGCAGTTCGGCCAGGTGATCGGCTCCTTCCAGGCCCTGCAGCACCGCGCGGCCAAGATGTTCACCGACCTGGAGCTGTCACGCTCGGCGGTCGAAGCCGCGTTGGCCGCCATCGACGCCGACAGCCCCGACACGCCCGAGCTGGTCAGCCTGGCCAAGGCCAAGATGGGCGACACCTTCCACCTGGTCAGCAATGAGATGGTCCAGATGCACGGCGGCATCGGCATGACCGACGCCCACGACGCGGGCTTCTATCTGAAGCGAGCGCGGGCGGCCGAGGCGGCGTTCGGCAACCAGGCGTTCCACCGGGATCGGTACGCGCGGATCCAGGGGTACTGAGGGCGCTACGCTTCGAGCCGCGCGTGGCGCGGCTCGGGGGGTGTGGTCGTGAGATTGGGGAACCCCTTCGAGGCGTGGGCTTCGGAGGGGTTTTCTGTGGAGTCCTACACCTTCCAGACGGCAATGGCTTTCTGGGCGAGTGAAATCTGCCGCTTCTCAATCTCCTGAACGCGCCAGTCACTCTCCGCCGAGATCGCTTTATTCAGCGCCAAGTCGGATAGCGAAATCTTCGGATGCTTGATCGACCACGGCCTATTGCCGATCTTGCCGTTCACACCCTTCTGAAGCAGCGTCATGTTCCCGATACGATAGGGATAAGATGCAAGTTCATCGACCGTGAACGCAGGCCATTCTGCGCTCTTCGCGCTTTTGGGAAGGATGTGCTCCAAGTTCACTTGTTGGGCGTCGTCGTTAGGCACGAACTCTGGCTCGGGCAGCCTGGGCGACGC
>JANXXK010000162.1 GCA_025350685.1 Alphaproteobacteria bacterium
AAGTTCGAGGCCCGGCGCTTGCGGCGCGGACGCGAGAGCCGGTCGCCCAGGATGTCGGTCTCGGAGATCACCGCCAGGGCGTCAGTCTCGAACCCCGCCTCCAGCGGCAGCACCACCCGCTGCGGGGTCTTCGGATTGGCCGCCTTGGCCGCATCCCAGTAGGCCGCGTAGGGCACGTCAGTCAGCCCATGGTCAGCCAGCATCGAACCCAGCCGGTCCGACGAGCCCTCCGACCACGAGGCGAACAGCACGCGCTTGCCGCCGGAGGCGAGCGCCTTGGCGTGGTCTGCCGTCGCCTCGAACAGGTTGACGCTGTCGCGCTGACGCTCGGGCGCGAAGCTGCGGCCGGCGCGCGCGCCCATGTCGATCACCACCTCGCCCTCGACCTCGTTGAAGGCCGAGAAGCGCCGGGTCGCGCGGCGGCCCAGTTGGTCAGCCCATTCCTCGGCGGTCAGGTAGAGGCGGTGGGGCTCCAGCGGGTGATAGTGGCTGCGTCGGTCGATCTGGGCGCGCGCCTCATAGGCGTCGGTGATCAGCGCCAGCCGCTCCTGGCGCGCCTCGCGGGCCAGGTGATCCAGCGCGATCAGCGCGCCGGGCGGCAGGTAGTCGAACACCGTCGCCAGGCTTGGATAGAAGAGCGGCAGCCAGTGCTCCATGCCCGCGCGGCGGCCCCCTTCGGTCACCGTGGCGTAGAGCGGGTCTGCGCCCGGCGCGCCGAAAGCCTCCAGATAGCCGGTGCGGAAGCGGGCGACCGCCTCCTTGTCGAGCAGCACCTCGCTGACCGCCAGCAGGCTGACGTCCTTGAGCTGGCGGGTAGAGCGCTGGGTTTCCGGGTCGAAGGCGCGGATCGATTCCAGGGTGTCGCCGAACAGGTCCAGCCGCACCGGCTCCTCGGCCGTCGGCGGAAAGACGTCGATCACCCCGCCGCGGATCGCGAACTCGCCGCGTTCGGAGACGGTGGAGGCCCGCTGGTAGCCATTGACCGCGAAATAGGCCTCCAGATCGGCGATCTCGACTTGGTTGCCACTCCGCGCCGAATAGCTGGCGCGCTGCACCAAGGCCTGCGGCGGCGTCCGCTGGATCAGCGCCGGCACCGAGGTGACCAGCAGGCGCGGCGTCTCGTCCAGCCCACCAGCCAGCCGCGCCAGCGTGGTCATCCGCTGGGCGGCGATCCCCGCCGAGGGCCCGATGCGGTCGTAAGGGAGGCAATCCCAGGCCGGCAGGGTGATCACCTCGACCTGCGGCGCGAAGAACGTGAAGGCGTCGGTGAAAGCCGACATCCGCGCCGCGTCGCGAGCCACGAACACCGACACGCCTTTGCGCGCCCGCACCACGTCGGCCAGCACCAGAGCGTCGAAGCCCTCCGGCGCGCCGACCAGGTCGAGCCGGCCGGGATCCTCGGCCACCCGGCGCATTTCCGCCTGGGTCACAGGCCGCGAGCCGTCAGCTGCCACGCGCGCCACCCGTGTAAACTTCCAGACGGAAAGCCTTGATCCGGTTCAGGAGATCGCAGTCGAACGCAGCCGGCGTCTCCATTGTGCCGATGATCCAGCCGTAGACGTCCTGGTCCGCCTCATCGAGCAGGGCTTCGAAGATATCCAGCTCCTCGGCGCTCATGGTCGAGACGTGCTTGTCCGCGAACGGCCCCAGAATGAGGTCCGCTTCCCTGAAACCCCGGCGCCAGGCCCGGAGCCGCAGCTTCTTCAGCCGGGCGTCGTCATCGATTGCCATAAAGAGCGGCGGATATAGAGCGGGTGGCCCCCCAATACCAGCCAGGCCGTCTTTGCCAGCCAAGAAAGGGGCGGCAGTCGGCTATGCTGCGGTCATGCGGCCTGAGATTCTATTTCCGCTGTTTGCGCCGATCACCTCGCTGAAGGGGGTGGGCCCGCGCGTGGCCCCGCTGCTGCAGCGGCTGGCCGGGCCGATCGTGCGCGACGTGGCGTTCCTGAAACCGCATTCCCTGGTCCGCCGCACGCCGGCTTCGCTGTCGGCGGGGCTCGATGGCCAGATCATGACCTTCGAGGTCACCGTCGATGAGATCCAAAAGCCGCGCAGCTCGGCCCAGCCGCTGCGTATGCGGGTCAGCGATCCCTCGGGCTTCCTGACCCTGGTGTTCTTCGGCCGTTTCGGCGACCAGATCGCCACCCGCCATCCGATCGGCGCCAAGCGGATCATCTCGGGCAAGGTGGAGGACGACAAGTTCGGCCGCCAGATGGTCCACCCCGACTACATGGTCGCCCCTGAAAAGCGCGACGAGATCCCCGAGCTGGAGGCGATCTACCCGGCCACCGAGGGCCTGCCGGCCCGGCGCGTCCGCACCTTCGCCTTGGAGGCCCTGGAGCGCGCGCCGGAGCTGCCCGAGTGGCAGGACCCCGCCTGGCTCAAGCAGGAGCGGTTCCCCGCCTGGCGCGAGGCGCTGGCTCGCCTGCACGCCCCGCAGACTGAGGCGGATCTCGCCCCCACCAGCCCGCACTACCGGCGCCTCGCTTACGACGAACTGCTCGCCCAGCAACTGGCCATGGCGCAGCGCAAGGCCGAGCGCCGCCGTGACCCGGCCGCCAGGATCGCCCCAAGCGACACCGTGCAGAAGATCCGCGCCGACCTGCCCTTCGCCTTCACCAACGCCCAGGAGCGCGCTCTCACCGAAATCCGCGCCGACCTGGCCGCCGGCGAGCGGATGAGCCGCCTGATCCAGGGCGACGTCGGCTCCGGCAAGACCGTGGTCGCCATGTGCGTCATGGCTGACGTGGCGGCCGGGGCCGGCCAGAGCGCCCTGATGGCGCCGACCGAAATCCTCGCCCGCCAGCACTACGAGACCATCTCCGGCCCGCTCAGCGCCCACGGCGTCGGGGTCATCCTGCTGACCGGCCGCGACAAGGGCGCCGCGCGCGCCGAGAAGCTCCGGGCCCTGGCCTCAGGCGGTGTGAAGGTCGCGGTCGGCACCCACGCGCTCTTCCAGGACGACGTCGCCTTCCACCAGCTCCAGCTCGCCGTCGTCGACGAACAGCACCGCTTCGGCGTCGCCGAGCGGCAGCGCCTGCAGTCCAAGGGCTGGGCCACCCACTTCCTGGCCATGTCCGCCACGCCGATCCCGCGCACGCTCGAGCTCACCGTCTACGGCGACCTCGACGTCTCCAAGATCGACGAGAAACCCCCCGGCCGCACCCCGGTGGCCACCCGCGCCGCGCCGATGACCCGAATCACCGAGGTCGAGGGCCGGCTGCGCGAAGCCGTCGCCGGCGGCGCCCAGGCCTTCTGGATCTGCCCCCTGGTCTCCGAATCCGAACTCATCGACCTGAAGGCGGCGGAGACCCGCGCCGAGGAGCTCAAACAGACCATCGGCCCGAGCGTCGGCCTTATCCACGGCAAGATGGCCCCCGCCGCCAAGGACACGGTGATGGCTGAGTTCGCCGACGGCCGGCTCTCGGTGCTGGTCGCCACGACGGTGGTCGAGGTCGGCGTTAACGTGCCCAACGCCACCATCATGGTGATCGAGCAGGCCGAACGCTTTGGCCTGGCTCAGCTCCATCAGCTGCGTGGCCGCGTGGGCCGGGGGCGGCGCGAAAGCTCCTGCGTCCTGCTCTACGATCCACCGCTCTCGGAGACCGCTCAGAAGCGCCTCGATATCCTGCGGCGCACAGACGACGGCTTCCTGATCGCCGAGACTGACCTGGAACTGCGTGGCGGGGGTGATGCCTTGGGGCTGAAGCAGTCCGGCTTCCCGGACTATGTCTTCGCCGACCCCTTCACCCACCGCGACCTGATCGCCGCCGCCGGCGACGACGCGCGCCTGATCGTCGGCCGCGATTCGGACCTCAAATCCGAGCGCGGCAAGGCGCTGCAGGTGCTGCAGGAACTGTTCGACTGGAAAGCAGGACTTGGCCTCAGGGACGCTGGCTAGTCGATGACATGGGCGCTGGGCTCGTCGTGCTCGCCCTCCAGGAAGATCCAGATCAGCTCCCTGTCAGTCGCCCGCACCTCGTAGTCGCCGTACCAGGCCTTGTCGGTCGCGGGATCGTCATCCAGCTGGATCGCCTCGTCGCCGCCCTCGGCGAACAGGGTCACCAGTTGCGGCGCGGCGATCTCGAGCCACTGGATGCGGTAGCCGCGTGCCGCCAGTTCGGCGAGCTCGGCGTCCAGCCGCTCGGTCAGGGTCGTCGCGGCCGGTTCCGGCGGGGCGACCTCGACGTCCTCGCGGACATAGGCATGGCTGGCGCTCATCGGTGGAATCGACCCCGATTCTGGGAGTCCGGCTAGCGGACCTTGACCATGCGCTTGCCGCGGTTGTCACCGGCGAGCAGGCCGATCAGGGCGGCCGGGGTATTTTCCAGCCCCTCGACGATGTCCTCCTGCACCTTCAGCTGGCCCGAGGCGACCCAGCCCTGCAGGTCGGCCAGCGCCTTCTCCCGCTGATCGTCGAAGTCCATCACCACGAAGCCGCGGAGCGTCAGCCGCTTGGTGACGATCAGGCCGGGGATGCCGCGCGGCCCGTGCGGCGGTGGCGCGCCGTCGTACTGCGACAGCGCTCCGCAGCAGGCGATGCGTCCGAAATTCTTCATGGCGAACAGCACCGCCTCGAACACCGCCCCGCCGGTGTTGTCGAAATAGACGTCGACCCCGTCGGGGACCTCGGCGCGCAACAGGCGCTTGAACTCCGGGCTCTTGTAGTCGACCGCCGCGTCGAACCCGAGTTCGTCGACCAGCCAGCGGCCCTTCTCGGCGCCGCCGGCGATGCCCACCACCCGACAGCCCTTGATCCTGGCGATCTGCCCGACGATCGAGCCCACCGAGCCTGCCGCCGCCGAGACCACCACGGTCTCCCCCGCCTTCGGCTGACCGCACTCCAGCAGGCCGAAATAGGCGGTCAGCCCGGCGATGCCGTAGACGCTCATCAGGTGCGTCACCGGCTCCCCCTCTGCCAGCCTGGCGGCCGGCAGCTTCGCCAGCCGCTGGCCGGGAAGCACCGCATAGTCCTGCCAGCCGGTATCGGCGAAGATCATGTCGCCGGGCGCCAAGTGGCCGACATTGGATTCCACCACCTCGGCCAGTGCCCCGCCGGCCATCACCTGCCCGCCCTCCAGCGCCGAGCGATAGGTCGCCCCCTGCATCCACGCGCGGTTGGCGGCGTCCAGCGAGATGTAGCGGGTGCGCAGCAGCACCTCGCCCTCGCCCGGCGAAGGCGCCGGGGTCTCGATCAGCTTGAAATGCTCGCGGGCCAGCTTGTCGCCGGCCGGCAGCCGGTCGAGTACGATTTGACGATTTGCCTCAGCCATGGCGGTTCCCCTTTATCGGACTTACGAGGACGCCACGCTCACCGCGGGGTCAAGGCCGCCAGGCGGGCGCGGGCGTCGCTTTCCAGGTCGGCGTAGAACAGGTTGAACCCCGGCTGGCGGCGCTGGTCGAGCCAGTCGCCGGAGGGCTTCAGCGACGCCGAACGCGGCGCGGCGACGCGAAGGATTCCGCCCATGCAGCGCGCTGAAACCTGCCGGGCCAGAAAAGCCGGGCGCGCACCCCACTCCAGGCCCGTCGCGTTGGCGCCGCCCTGGTGCAGGCGGGCTGGCGCAAGCCCGTCGCTTGTCGCCCCCAGGATCGGATTGAAACAGAGCGCGGGGCCCTGCAGGTTCCCCAGCTCGGCCTGCCCGTTCCAGACCAGCGCCCGGTCCAGCGTCACCTGGGCGCGCGCCGGGTCGTCCTGCGGCGCGCTGGCCCAGGCGGCCAGGCAGCCCGCCTGGTTGCGGGTGAGGCAGGGCGGCATGGGTGGCCGTCCGGCCGGGACGACGGTCTCGATCAGATAGGCCGCGGCCAGGCGCCCGCTGAGCTGCGGGTCAGGAGCCACCTCCTCGGCCAGCAGCCGCGCGGCCAGCGACCCGCCCTGCTCGACGCCGACGATCACGAACGGCCGGCCTTCGTTATAGTGGTCGCGCCAGTAGCGGAAAGCCTGGGCCACGTCGGCGTAGGCGAACTTGCGCGCCTCGCGGGCGTCTTCGCTGAGCGACATCAGGCTGTAGAGCGCCGCCTGGCGATAGCGCGGCGCGAAGATCCGCCCGACGCTGACGAACGGCCCGGCGTAGTTCGGCGCCATCACCCTGCGGAAGATGCGGTCCGCATCGCCATCCCCGATCGGTGCGTTCCAGTTCCGCCCCCCGTCGAAGGTGGTCGGCGCAACGAAGAAGATGTCGGCCTTGGGTCCGGCGGCTTCGGGCGCCTCGGGAACCGCCGGCCGGAGCGCCCAGGCGGAGAGCTGGCTGTAGTTCGGCGCCGGCGGTGGCTTGTAGGTCTGGAAGGGAACCTTGGGGTCGAGGGAATAGCGGATCAGGTCACCGCGGAAGACCGCGAAGGCCGCGCCCAGCAGGGCCACCGCGGCCAGCAGGCTCACCGCCAGCCACCGCCTGCGCCGCGGCCGGGGCTCGCTCATCGCTACCGGTACGGGTCCGGCTGGCTGAGGTAGGACCGGACATAGTCGCCGATCCCCTCTTCCAGCGGCGTCATCGGCTTGGCGTAGCCGGCGGCCCTCAGCCGATCCATCTTCGCCTGGGTGAAATACTGGTACTTGTCGCGGATCGCCGGCGGCATCGGCGTATAGTCGATCTGGGCGTCCTTGCCGGCCGCGGCGAACACCGCGCGCGCCATGTCCTCGAAAGACCTGGCCTCGCCCGAGCCCAGGTTGAAGACCCCGCTGACCTGCGGATTGCCGACCAGCCACTCGATCACGTCGGCGGCGTCGCGCACATAGACGAAGTCGCGCTTCTGGCCGCCATCCGGCACGTCCTTGCGGTAGCTCTTGAAGAGTTGCACCGCGTGACCGTCGCGCACGTGCGGCCAGATCTGCGAGGCCACCGATTTCATCGAATGCTTATGCTCTTCGTTGGGCCCATAGACGTTGAAGAACTTCAGTCCCCCCCATTGCGGTGGCGCATAGTCGCGCAGCGCCTGGCGCACGGCGAAGATATCGAACAGCGCCTTCGACCAGCCGTAGGTGTTGAGCGGCCGCAGCGCCGACAGGGCTTCGAAGTCATTGTCGTCGACGAATCCGCCCGTCCCCTCGCCATAGGTCGCCGCCGACGAGGCATAGATGAACCGCCGCTGGCGGTCGGCGCACCAGCGGAAGAGATCCCTGGAGAGCGTGAAGTTGGAATGGATGATCTTGTCGGCATCCGGCTCCATAGTCGTGGAGACCGCAGCCATGTGGATTACCACGTCCACGTCGCGCCAGCGCTTCTCCAGCCAGTCGAACATGTCCTCCGGCGCCACGAAGTCGCCGATCGGGTGCTTGGCGATGTTCTTCCATTTGCCGAGATCGGCGCTGCGGAGGCGGTCGCAGACCACCACGTCCAGGCCGCGGTCCTCGGCCAGCTTGGCGACGATGTTGGAGCCGATGAACCCGGCCCCGCCGGTGACGAAGGCGATGCGGCGCGGCGCGGTCATCAGGAGGCCCTTCCCAGCCTTTTGCTTCCCGCCATCTTGGCGATCGCAGCCGTGGTCGAATAGCCCTCGACGATAGGCGCCAGCTTCACGTCGCCGCCCCAGCCCTTGACCAGTTCGTGACCCACGACTTCGCTCTCCGAATAGTCGGCGCCCTTGACCAGGACGTCCGGCCGCGCGGCCTCGATCAGCTTCAGCGGCGTGTCCTCCTCGAACGGCACGACCAGGTCCACCGAGCCCAGTCCCGCCAGCACCAAGGCGCGGCTCTCCAGGTCATTCACCGGCCGGCCCTCGCCCTTCAGCCGGCGCACGCTCTCGTCGGAATTCAGCCCCACGACCAGCCGGTCGCACCAGGCCCGCGCCTGGGCTAGGTAGGCCACGTGGCCCTTGTGCAGGATGTCGAAGCAGCCGTTGGTGAAGCCGACCTTCAGCCCCTTGGCGCGCCAGCGGGCGACCTCGTCGACCATCCGTTGCGCGGTGGCGACCTTGGCCTCGGCCGGGGCCATGTGGGCCGAGAGCGCAGCTTCCACCAGCTCGTCCGGCGTCACCGTAGCGGTGCCGACCTTGCCCACCGCCACGCCCGACGCCAGCTGGGCGAAGGCCACGGCGTCCTCGATCGCAGCGTTGGCCGCCAGCGCCAGGCCCAGAGCCGCCAGCGTCGTGTCGCCGGCGCCTGAGGAATCGAACACCTCGCGGGCCACCGTCGGGAAATGCCGCACCGCCTCGCCGCGCACCGCCAGCGAAATGCCCTTCGAGGCCCGGGTGACCAGGATCGAGCGGGCCTCCCAAAGGTCCAGGGCCTTGGCGAGCGCCAGCTCGACCTCGGCGTCGGTCTCGGTCGGCAGATCGGTGGCGTGGCCCAGTTCCGCCGCGTTCGGCTTGATCATGTCCACCGCGCCGTAGCGGGCGAAGGAGCGGGCCTTGGAATCCACCACCAGCTTGCCGCCGGACTCGGCCGCAGCCTCGCGGCAGACGGCGATCACCGCCTCGGTGACGACCCCCTTGCCATAGTCGGAGAGCAGGATCGCGCCCGCGCCCTTGGCGGCGTCTCGGATGGTCCGCACGAGCCGCTGCTCCACCTCGCCGGCGACCGGCCGCGCCGCCTCCAGATCCACCCGCAGCAACTGCTGGCCGCCGGAAACGAACCGCGTCTTCAGCGTCGTCGGCCGTTCGGAGTCGGTGACCAGATAGCCCTCGACGCCGGCCTCCTCGCCGACCAGGCGCAGCGCCTCATTGCCCTCGGCGTCACCGCCGATCAGGCCGACAAGGGAAACCTCGCCCCCAAGAGCCGCCACGTTGCGCGCCACGTTTCCCGCGGCGCCCAGCATCATCAGCTCATGGGAACGGGCCAGCACCGGCACCGGGGCTTCCGGCGACACCCGGCTCACCTCGCCATAGACGAAGCGGTCGACCATCAGGTCGCCGACGCAGGCGACGCGCCGGCCAGGCGCCAAGCCCAGGAGGTGCTGGAGCGCGGATAAGTCCATGGGGCTTAGGGTGTGCTGCGGGTTGGCTGTGCGGTCAAGCGGACTGCACGGCGGCATGGACCGCCTTGAGCGTCGTCAGCAGCGCCTTGGCCCCATCCAGCGGCAAGCAACTCGGCCCATCGCACAGCGCCTTGTCCGGCTCCGGGTGGAACTCCAGGAACACCCCGTTGGCGCCCGCCGCCACCGCCGCCTTGGCCAGCAGCGGCACCCCGGAGCGCCGCCCGCCCGCCGAGGCGCCATTGCTGCGCGGGTCGGCGCCGGGAAGCTGCACGGCGTGGGTCGCATCGATGGTCACCGGGGCGCCCAGCGCCTTCATCTCCTCGATTCCCAGCATGTCGACCACTAGGTTGTTGTAGCCGAACGAGACGCCCCGCTCGCAGAGGATGGTGAAATCCGTGGCCGTCGCCTCGCGGATCTTGTCGAGGATGTTCTTGCAGTCCCAGGGCGCCAGGAACTGGCCTTTCTTGACGTGCAGCAACCCGCCGGCCGCCAGGGTCGCCTTGGCCGCGGCGATCACCAGATCGGTCTGGCGGCACAGGAAGGCCGGGATCTGCACGATGTCAGCCACCGCCGCCACCGCCTGCGCCTGGTCGATCTCATGCACGTCGGTAACGATCGGCACGCCGAACTCGGACTTCACGCGTTCCAGGATCTTCAGGCCCTTTTCCAGCCCCGGGCCGCGGTAGCTGTGGATCGAGGAGCGGTTGGCCTTGTCGAAGCTCGCCTTGAACACGAATGGAAGGTCCAGGTCCGCGCAGACGCCTTGCAGATGGCGGCCGATCTCCAGCGCCAGGCCCTCGTCCTCCAGGACGTTCATGCCGGCCATCACCATCAGCGGCTCGCCGTCGCCGATGGCCATGTTCCAGCGATCCAGCTTCAAGACGGCCATGGGGCTCCCAGTGAGATTCAAGCGGCTGGGCGCTAAGTGGCGCGAGCGGGGAACCTTCACAAGCCTCTAATCGACAGGCCGACCGCGTCCAGTCACCCGCGCCGGCCGTATGGCTAGTCAGGGGTCGGCTGTCGCCCACCTGATCAGGGGTGATATGTTTTGTCCGTAAGCGTTCGAGGGATGCGACCATGAGTTTGGCCCATAGCAGTTCGCTCATCGCGATCGCCAGGGATCGTCGGGCGTTCCGCCGCCTGCCCGAGCTGAAGGGCGCGCCGGCTGTCTTCCGCGCCGCCGTCCGGCTGATCGCGCGCAACTGGGCCATCGGCTCGATCACCTTCACCATGCCGTCCGGCCATCGGCTGCACGTCGCCGGCCACGAGCCGGGCCCGGACGCCCACCTGACCATTCACGACTACCGCTTCATCCGCCGCGCGCTCGCGGCCGGGGACATCGGCTTCGCCGAGGCCTATCTGGCCGAGGAGTTCGACACGCCGAACCTGCCCGACCTGCTCTTTGTGTTCGCCGCCAATTGGGACCGGGTCCACCACGTGACCATGGGCAATCCCCTTGCCTGGACCCTCAACCGTGTCCGCCATGCGTTGCGTCGCAACAGCCGCGAGGGCGCCAAGAAGAACATCCACGCCCACTACGATCTCGGGAACGCCTTCTACGAGAAGTGGCTCGATCCGACGATGACCTACTCGTCGGCGAAATACGACACCCCCGGCCAGCCGCTCAGCCAGGCGCAGATCGCCAAGTACAAGTCGCTCGCCGAAGGCATGGACCTGCAGCGCGGCCAGAGCGTGCTGGAGATCGGCTGCGGCTGGGGCGGTTTCGCCGAGTTTGCCGCTCGCGAGGTCGGCGCCAAGGTCACCGCCATCACCATATCCGAGGAACAGTACGCCTTCGCGCGCCAACGGATGTTCTCCGCAGGCCTCAGCGAGCGTGCTGAGATCAAGATGGTCGACTATCGCGACGTGCAGGGTCGATTCGACCGCGTCGCCTCGATCGAGATGTTCGAAGCGGTGGGCGAGCGCTACTGGCCATCCTACTTCAGCAAGGTCACCGAGGCCCTGGCCCCCGGCGGCCGCGCCGGCCTTCAGATCATCACCATCGACGACAAGTATTTCGAGGAATACCGCAGCCGCGCGGACTTCATCCAGAAATACATCTTCCCCGGCGGCATGCTGCCCTCCGAGGAACGCCTGCGGAAGGTCACCGACAAGGCCGGCCTCACCTGGACCTCCATCTCCCGGTTCGGCGAGGACTACGCCAACACGCTCGCCGAATGGCACCGCAACTTCGACTCCGCCTGGCACCACATCCGTCCGCTGGGCTTCGACGAGCGCTTCCGCAGGCTCTGGAAGTTCTACCTCAGCTACTGCGAGGCTGGATTCCGCACCCACCGGACCAACGTCGTCCAGCTCAACCTCGCCAAGGTCTGAGATTTTCTATTCGCCCCCCCTTCCATTCGCGGGGGCCCCTGTTGCTGGCGCGTGGCGTCGCTTAAGTAGCGGCCCATGACCATTGCCCAAAGCGTGCTCGACGCGATCGGAAACACGCCGCTGATCCGCCTGAACCGCGCCAGCGCGCTGACCGGCTGTGAGATTCTCGGCAAGGCCGAATTCATGAACCCCGGCGCCTCGGTCAAGGACCGCGCGGCGCTGTGGATGGTGCGCGACGCCGAAGCCAGGGGCCTCCTGCGCCCCGGCGGCCGGATCGTCGAGGGCACCGCCGGCAACACCGGCATCGGCCTGGCCATGGTCGCCAAGGCGCTGGGCTACAGCTGCACCATCGTCATCCCGCGCACCCAGAGCCAGGAAAAGAAGGACGCCATCCGCCTCTATGGCGCCGAGCTGGTGGAGGTGGACGCGGTCCCCTACGCCAACGAAATGAACTATGTGAAATATTCCAATCGCCTGGCCGAAGAACTTGACGCCAAGGAACCCAATGGCGCCGTCTGGGCCAACCAGTTCGACAATGTCGCCAATCGCCAGGCTCATTTCGAGGCGACCGGCCCGGAAATCTGGCGCCAGACTGACGGCGAGGTCGACGGCTTTGTCTGCGCCGTCGGCTCCGGCGGCACGCTGGCCGGCGTCGCCGAGGCGCTGCGCCAGCACAATGCCGAGGTCTCGATCGCCATCGCCGACCCGCATGGCTCGGCGCTCTACGCCTGGTACGCCGATGGCGAGCTGAAGGCCGAGGGGAATTCGATCAGCGAGGGCATCGGCCAGGGCCGGGTGACGGCCAACCTCGAGGGCCTGAAGATCGACCACGCCTACCGGATCTCCGACACCGAGATGCTGCTGGCGATCTACGATCTGGTGGAGCACGAGGGCCTGGTGATGGGCGGCTCGACCGGGATCAATGTCGCCGGCGCCATCCGCATGGCCAAGGACCTGGGGCCCGGGAAGACCATCGTGACCATGCTCTGCGACAGCGGCCAGCGCTACCAGTCGAAGATCTACAACCCGGAATTCCTCCGCGAGCGCGGCCTGCCAGAACCGGCGTGGCTGGCATGACCGATCCCCTGGTCGCCACGGCCTGGCTCGCCGAGCGCCTGGGCCGGAAGGACGTGCAGATCGTCGATGGCAGCTGGTGGATGCCCGCCGAGGGCCGCTCCGGCCACGCGGAGTATCTCGAAATCCACATTCCCGGCGCGGTCTTCTTCGACATCGACGCCATCGCCGACCGCACGGTCGACCTGCCCCACATGCTGCCGACGCCGCAGGCCTTCGCCGAGGCCGTCGGCGCGCTGGGCCTCAGGCGCGACGCCACAATCGTCTGCTACGACACCTTCGGAATCCGCGCCGCGGCCCGCGTTTGGTGGACGCTTCGGGTCATGGGCTTTTCCCAGGTCTTCGTGCTCGACGGCGGGCTCAAGGCCTGGCGCGCCGACGGGCGGCCCGTCGAGGCCGGCCAGGCGAGGCTGCCGACAGCGACCTTTGCGCCGGCCTTCCGCCCTGAACTGGTCCGCGATGTGACCGACATCCGCGGCGTCATCGCCTCCAAGGCGGCCCAGATCGTCGACGCCCGCGGCGCCGCCCGCTTCCGCGGCGAGGTCCCCGAACCCCGCGCGGGCCTGCGCTCCGGCCACATGCCCGGCGCCTGCAACGTCTCGTTCGACAGCCTGCTGGACGCGGACGGCCGCATGAAGTCCGCGGCTGACCTCGCCCAGGCTTTTGCAGCCACACACGTCGACCTCTCCCGCCCGATCGTCACGAGCTGCGGCTCCGGGCGTCACCGCCTCGGTCCTGGCCCTGGCGCTCGCCCGTCTCGGCCGCGAAGACGTGGCAGTCTATGACGGCTCCTGGACCGAATGGGGCGGCCTGGCCGACACGCCGATCGTCACCGGCGCCTAGCGAAGGGGGCGCCTAGCGAAGGGTGCGCCTAGCGAAGGGGCGGCGCGTAGAGTAGGCCGGGCTTTGGCGCGGTCCACAGGGCGTTCAGGCCGCGGTCCAGCTTGAGCGCCGAGCCGGCCCCGACGTCGCGCTGGAAGATCTCGTGGTAGGCGCCCACCTGGCGGATCACCTGGAAGGCCCAGTCGCGGGGCAGGCCCAGCATGGCGCCATAGTCGCCTTCCACCCCCAGCAGCCGCCGCGTCTGCGGATCGGAGGCGGTCTCACGCGCCTGGACCACCGTCTTCGAGCTGAGCCCCAGTTCCTCGCCCAGGATGGTGGCGTAGACCGTCCAGCGGACGATGTCGGCCCAGGCGGCGTCGTTCTGGCGGACGACCGGCCCCAGCGGCTCCTTGGAGATCACGTCGGGCAGGATCACGTGGGCGCCGGGGTTGTTGAGCACCGAGCGCGACCCGGCCAGCGCCGAGACGTCGGCGGTGAACACGTCGCAGGCGCCGGCCTCATATTGCCGCCGCCCCTCGGCCTCGGAGCCGACGACGACAGCCTTGTAGCCGAGCCCGCGTGCATGGAAGTAGTCGGCCAGGTTGTCCTCGCTGGCGGTCCCGGACTGGACGCAGATCCGCGCGCCGGACAACTCCTGGGCGCTGGCCAGGTTGAGGGCCCTGGGCGCCAGGAAGCCCTGGCCGTCGAAATAGGTCACCGCGGCGAAGTCGAGGCCGAGGCCCGCGTCGCGGGAATAGGACCACGAGGTGTTCCGCGACAGGATGTCGATCTCGCCCTTCTGCAGGGCGCTGAAACGGTCCTGCGAGCTGATCGGGGTGAACCGCACCTTGTTGGCGTCGCCCAAGACGGCGGCGGCGACCGCCCGACAGATGTCGACGTCGAAGCCCCGCCAGACACCGCGGAAATCCGGATAGGCGAAGCCCGGCAGGCCGGGGTTGACCCCGCAGGCCAGGTAGCCGCGCTTGCGCACCGCATTGAGCACCTTGCTGGGCGTGGCTTTGTAGTGGGCTTCGGCCGGCGCGGTCGCCTTGCTGGGCGGCGCGGCCACCGGCGTCGGCTTGGCGCCGCCGTCACAGCCGCCCAGGCCCAAGATCAGGCCCAGAGCCAAGCCCCCGATCAGGCCCCTGATCGGGCCACGGGCCAAGACGTTCGCTGCGGCCGGCCGCCGGATCATCGGGGCTCCTTGAAAGAGGCCAACTTGAAAGAGGCCAACCCACGGGCTCTAAGTGCGCCGGGCACTCTCGCCCGGCAGCGCATGGCTCCGCAACCCGTATGGCCCCGAGAAAGCAGGACGCCGGCACGCGCAGCCAGGACACCCGGCTGATCCGCGCCGGTCAGGCGCTTGAGCCGCTCGCCCGGACGGTGGGTCCGCCGATCCAGAAGGGCTCGACGGTGCTGCTGCCCAACGCCGCCAGCCTCTACGACGACGCCAACTACCTGACCTACGGCCGCCAGGGGCTCGCCGCCCAGACGGCGCTGCAGGACGCCCTCGCCGAGCTGGAGCACGCCCAGGGCGTCACCCTCTACCCCTCCGGAGTGGCCGCACTCTCCGGTGCCCTGCTGGCGGTGCTGAAAGCCGGCGACGAGATCCTGGTCACCGACGTGGCCTACAAGCCCACCCGGCGGTTCTGCGACCATATGCTGAAGCGCTTCGGGGTGAGGCCGACCTACTTCGATCCGCGCACTCCGCCCGAGACCCTGGTCGGCGAGGCCTCGCCGGCCACCCGCCTGATCCTGATGGAATCCCCCGGCTCGCTGTCGTTCGAGATGCAGGACATGGCGCGGGTGGCTGAGCTGGCGCGGGCCCGCGACATCCTCACCGTGGCCGACAACACCTGGAGCGCCGGCTACCTGATGAAGCCCCTCGACCACGGGATCGACATCGCCCTGCAGGCGCTCACCAAATATGTCGGCGGCCATTCCGACGTGTTCATGGGCTCGGCGGCGGCGGCCGAGCCGAAGCTGGTGCGCGCGCTCTCCGACGGGGTGCTGCACATGGGCTGGGCGGTGCCGGGCGAGGACGCCTACCAGATGCTGCGCGGCCTGCGCACCCTGCCGACCCGGCTGGCGCGGCATGGCCAGAGCGGCCTGACCATCGCCGCGTGGCTGCGCGAGCACCCGATGGTCGCTGAGGTCCTGCACCCGGCCCTGCCTGGCGCCCGCGGCCACGACCTCTGGAAGCGCGACTACATCGGCGCCTGCGGCCTCTTCGGCTTCATCCTCAAGCCCGGGCCCAAGGCCGCCGTCGACGCCTTCCTCGACGAGCTGGAGCTGTTCGGCCTGGGCTTCTCCTGGGGCGGCTTCGAGAGCCTGGCGATCGCCTGCGACCACCAGCTCACCACCCGCAAGCTGTTGCGCCAGTACGAGGGCCCCTTGATCCGCCTGCACATCGGCCTGGAAGACCCCGCCGACCTGATCGCCGACCTGGCCCGCGGCCTGGACGTCTACGCCGCGCGGCGCGGATGAGGCGCGACATGGCCGGCGCCGACCTCGACGCCTTCATGGCGCAACACGGGCTGGACGAGGGCTTCCGCCGCACGGCCGAGCTGGTCTGCGAACCGCTGGCCGCGCGCGCCCACCGCCGCCGCCTGGACCGCAAGCGCCCCGCCGTCATCGGCCTCTGCGGCGCCCAGGGATCCGGCAAATCGACCATCGCCCGGTACGCCAAGCTGCTGCTGGAGGGCCGAGGCGTGCGCACCGTGGCGCTTTCGCTCGACGACTTCTACCTGACCCATGAGGCCCGCCAGCGTCTGGCCCGCGAAGTCCACCCCCTACTCGCCGTTCGCGGACCGCCCGGCACGCACGACGTCGCCCTCTGCGGCGCGGTGATCGACCAGCTGAGAACGGCGGGAAAGGTCGCCCTGCCCCGCTTCGACAAGGCCACCGACAACCGCAGCCCGCGCGGGACCTGGGAAACGCTGAAATCCCCGGTGGACGTGGTGATCGTGGAGGGCTGGTGCGTGGGCGCCGTGGCCCAGGGCGCGGCCGCGCTGGCGACACCGGTCAATGGCCTGGAGCGCGACCACGACCCCGACGGCGTCTGGCGCACCTATGTGAACAACCAGCTCGACGGCCCCTACCAATATCTGTTCGCCCGCCTGCAGGACCTGGTCCTGCTGGAAGCCCCCAGCTTCGAGGTGGTCGCCGGCTGGCGCGCCGAGCAGGAGGCCAAGCTGCGCCTGCTGGGCGGCGGCGGCATGAGCGACGCGGCCATCGCCCTCTTCGTCGCCCACTACGAGCGCCTGACCCGCTGGATCCTGGCCGAGATGCCGGGCCGCGCCGACTGGGTGATCACCCTCGACGCCCAGCGCAGCCCCTACGTCTGACGGTCCCTAAGCCCAAGACTGGCGCGCCCGGCAGGACTCGAACCTGCAACCGCTCGCTTAGAAGGCGAGTGCTCTATCCGGTTGAGCTACGGGCGCCTGACCAGGGTCAGGACTCAGTGAGTCCAGGGGACTTTACGGCCGAAGGCGAAATTGTCGGCGTAGGCCTTGAGGATCCGCTTCGTGGGCTTGGGGTCGATCAGCTGGAAGGCGATGCCGTGCTGGTCGGCGTAGCGCACGGCCTCGTCCTTGGTCTCGAACGCCAGCACCACCTGGCTCGACTCAGTGTCGCCGGTTTGGGTCCAGCCCATCAGCGGGTCCTGTCTTCGCGCGTCCTTGGGTTCGAACTCCAGCACCCAGCCGAGCGACTTGCCCTTGCCGGACTGCATGGCGGTCTTGGACGGACGAAAGATGCGTGCGAGCATGGAACGGTCCCAATCAAATCAGCCGGCGATGGTCGGGGCGGCAAGATTCGAACTTGCGACCCTCTGCTCCCAAAGCAGATGCGCTACCAGGCTGCGCTACGCCCCGAGACCGCCGGCGGCCCTGCGATATAAGCGTTTTGGCCTTTCGGCAAACCAAACGCGCCGCCTAGGTTGATGCAGGGAGGAGATGTCGCATGCTGACGCTCTATTTCGCGCCGGGGTCGAGCTCCATGGCGCCGCACATCGCCCTGCACGAGATCGGCCAGCCCTTCGAGGCGATCGAGCTCTCCTTCCACAAGGGCGAGAATAGGACTCCCGAATATCTGGCGATCAATCCGCTGGGACAGGTCCCGACCCTGGTGATCGACGGCCGCCCGCTGACCGAGGTGGCCGGCTGCCTGTTCTACCTGGCCAGCGCCTTTCCGGCCGCCAGGCTCCTGCGGGACGACGCCGAGGACCAGGCCCGCGTGGTCTCCTGGATGAGCTTCATCGCCGCCACCCTGCACCCGGCGCGCCGCCAGGGCCTCGACCATGCCCTCGGAATCTACGCCCAAGCCGAGGCCAGGCTGGGCGCGAACGACTGGGCCGTCGGCGGCGCCTATTCCATCGCCGACATCCACCTCTTCCGGCTGTTCTGGCGCTTCAACAGTTCGCTGAAGCCGCCGCCGGAAAAGTTCCCGAACCTGATGGCCCACCACGCGCGGATGATGGCCCGCCCCGCCGTCATCAAGACCCTGCAGGCCGAGGCCGCCGTGGGCTACGAACTCCCTGGCCAGGGCGGTTCAGAGCGGAAATCTGCTGTCTGAACTCCATCCGCTCGACGCCTCCGGCGTAACCGTGCAAGCTCACATCGGCGCGTGGCGGGGGCCATGTCGAAAGCGGCTGGGGAACAGTTGATGAGTGACGCCCTGGGCCGCTCGGCGCACGCCGACGCCGACGACCGCGCGTTCTTCGGCCACCCTCGCGCGCTCGGCTTCCTGGTGGGCGTCGAAGTCTTCTGGATGTTCTCTTACGCGGGGATGCAGTTCCTGCTTACCCTCTACATGACCCAGCAACTCCTGCTTCCGGGTCATGCCGAACACGTCCTGGGGCTCGACCTCTATCGCTCGATCCTGGAGCACGGCGGGCGGACCTTGAGTCCGCTGGCGATCGCCTCGCAAACCTATGGCCTGGCCACCGGCCTGATCTATGTGCTGCCGGTC
>JANXXK010000195.1 GCA_025350685.1 Alphaproteobacteria bacterium
GGAAGGCGTCGGTGAGGCCCAGGTACTTGAGCGCCCGGAACGCCTCGCGGGTCTGCGGGCGGAACAGGGCGTCACCCTCCCAGTTGGCCGGGAACGCCGCGTCACGAGCTTCGGGGATGACGTTGTAGTCGCCGGTCAGCACCAGCGGCTCCTCGAGCTTCAAGAGGTCCTGGGCGTGGCGGTTCAGCCGGTCCATCCAGCTGAGCTTGTAGGGGTACTTCTCGGTATCGACGGGGTTGCCGTTGGGCAGGTAGATCGAGGCCACTCGGACCGGAGTTGGGCCGGAGATCACCGCCTCCAGGTAACGCGACTGTTCGTCCCCCCCGGGATCGGGCAGGCCGCGGCGGACGTCCTCCATCGGGGTCTTCGAGAGCAAGGCCACGCCGTTGTAGGATTTCTGCCCATGCACGGCGACGTTATAGCCAAGCCGCTCAAAGGCTTCGGCCGGGAACTTCTCGTCGACGCACTTGATCTCCTGCAGGCAGGCGACGTCGGGCTGGGCGGCCTCGAACCACTTCAGCACCGTCTCCAGCCGGGCGTTGACCGAATTGACGTTCCAGGTGGCGATGCGCATCGAGGGCTCCGGCGGGCGTTGGAAGACCCCTACTTAGCCGCCTTGCGGGTCATGACCAGGGGCAAGGCAGCGCCCTGGGTCCAGGTTCCCTCGAGCGTCTTGCCGTCGGCCGACAACTTGGCGACGTATTCGCCCGCGATCGGCAGGAACAGGAGGTTGAGCTGGCCGCCCTCGGTCTTGATCGCCGTGGCCGGAATGGTCGCGCCCTGGTCGACGCTGTCGAGCACCGCGGCCTGGCCGCCGGCCTCGGTGGTCACATGCAGCACCAGGTGCAGGGTCTGGCCGGCGACCGACAGCGCGCCGGTCCAGTCGCCGTTGTAGGCTGATGCGGGCTGGGCGGTGGCCGGCGCGGGGATCAACAGAATGACGGCGAACGCCAGGATGGCGGGGCTCTTGAGCGGGCTCATGCTGCGTCCTTTCCGGGGTGATCGGGCCACGGTAAGCCGGCCCCGCGGTGCGCGGAAGTGAAGCTTCGTACAGCTTCTAGCTAGATCGAGAAGCTGACGCCGCAGCCGCAGCTGGACTTGGCGTTGGGGTTGCGGACGCGGAATTCGGCGCCGGCCAGTTCGTCGACGAAATCGATCTCCGAGCCCTTCAGCATCACCAGCGACATCTCGTCGACCAGGGCCGCGGCCCCGTCGCGCTCGATCCGGAAGTCATCGGCGTGGCCCTCCTGAACCAGGTCGAACTGGTACTGGAAGCCGGAACAGCCGCCGCCTTCGACCGCCACGCGCAGCATAACCGCCCGGCCTTCGGCCTTGCCGATGGCGTGCAGGCGTTGCGCGGCCGCTGGTGTGAGAGTGAGCTCGGTGCTGGTCATCATGCTGGTTAGACGAATGAAAGGCCTAGACTATATGAGGTTGCGCGAGGCTTCGACCAAGAGGCCGTCGAATTGATGGAATAAATGGTCCCGATCAAGGCTCCTTACGCCGAAGACCCGGCGAAATCCCGGGGCCGCAAGGTCGCCGAGGACGAAAGCCGCACCCGGACCCCGTTCGCCCGCGACCGTGACCGTATCATCCACGCCTCGGCTTTCCGAAGGCTGAAGGAAAAGACCCAGGTCTTCGTGGCCCACGAAGGCGACCATTTCCGTACCCGCCTGACCCACTCCCTCGAAGTCGCCCAGATCGCTCGCTCGCTGGCCACGGCGCTGGGGCTCGACGCTGATCTCGCCGAGACCATAGCGCTCGCCCACGACCTCGGCCATCCGCCGTTCGGCCACGCCGGCGAGGACGAGCTGCAGGTGCAGATGCAGTCCTACGGCGGCTTCGACCACAACGTGCAGACCTTCCGGGTGGTCACCAAGCTGGAGCGCCGCTATCCGCGGTTCGAAGGCCTGAACCTCACCTGGGAGACCCTGGAAGGCGTCATCAAGCACAACGGCCCGGTGGTCGATAAGCTCGATCGTCCGTCCTGGAGCGCCATCGCCGAGTTCGACGCCGACTATCACCTTCGCCTGGACAGTTGGGCGTCCGCCGAGGCCCAGGTGGCCGCGCTGGCCGACGACATCGCCTACAACAACCACGACGTGGACGACGGGGTGCAGGCCGGGCTGTTCGGCCTCGAGGAACTGCGCGAGGTGCCGCTGATCGGGCCGCACGTGGTGAGCGCCGGCCGCGACTATCCCCAGTGCGATCCGGGCATTCTGCGGCTTGAGGCCGTGCGCAGGATGATCGGCGCCATGGTCGATGACGTGATGGCCGAGACCCGCCGCCGCGCCGACGCCGGCAAGGTCGCTTCGCCCGAGGACGTGCGGGTGCTGGAACATGCGCTGGTCGCGTTCTCCCGCGACATGGTCGAGGACCTCTCGGCTTTGCGTGGGTTCCTCATGGACCGCATGTACCGCCACTGGCGGGTCAACCGCACGCGTAGCCAGGCGCGGCGCATGCTGGCCGAAATGTTCCAGCTGTTCCTGGCCGAGCCCGATGTCCTGCCCGCCGAGTGGTACGCCCGCGCCCAGGCCCGCGACGAGGCCGGCAAGGCCCGCGTGGTCTGCGACTACATCGCCGGGATGACCGACCGCTACGCCATCGAAGAGCACCGCAAGCTGTTCCACCTGGACTCGCTGAACTAGGCTCCCACAGCAGTCCGCCCACAGAAAAACGCGCCGGCCACAGTTCGGGACCCCCGCGCTCGGCTAGACTGCCGCTCCAGGCGCGCGATTCGTTTCCCGGTCCGCAAGCGCCAGCCTCGGGAGCCTTCGATGTCCGATCATGAGCGCGGCGCCTACACGCCCCCCACCGACACGCCCTTGAGCTTTGATGCACGCCAGCCGGTTCGCGGGGCCAACCCGATCCCGGTCACCCTGATCATCTCGATCCTGGTCCTGCTGGGCCTGGCGACGGCGATTTTCCTGTTCTACCGCTCCGGCGTGCGCCAGGCGGGCCAGGCGCCGCAGACGGTCGGCCAGCCGGTTTCGGGCATGAAGGCCGCGCCGCCCGCCGAGGCCCAGCCGGCCGATCCCGCCGCGGGCCTGCAGATCTACAAGGCCGAGGGCGGCAAGGCGGCGCCGGCGAACGGCCAGCCGCAGTTCACGGCCGGCCCCGAGCAGCCGCAGCCGCGCACCCCGCCAGCGCCCGCCGTGACGGTGACCCCGGCCGCGCCCGCCGCGCCGTCTGCGGCCCAGCCGGCGCTTCGCCCGGCGATCCCAGCGCAACCGCCGGCCGCGCCGGCGACGACAACGACCACCACCACGCCGACCAAGACGGCCGCCGCCCCGCCGGCCAAGGAAAAGACGCCGCCCGCCCCGGTGGCGGCGAAAGCGCCGGCGAAGGAAAAGCCCGCGGCTCCCGTCAAGGCCGCCCCGGCTGCGGCGAAGGCCGCTGCAGCCGCCGCGCCCGCGCCCGCCGCCAAGGCCGCCGCCGGCGCCGCGGCCGTGCAGATCGGCGCCTTCTCGTCGCAAGACCTCGCCGACAAGGGCTGGAACGACGCCGGCAAGGGCAAGAGCGTCGAGAAGGTCGACAAGGACGGCAAGACCCTGTTCCGCACCCAGGTGACCGGGTTCGCCAGCCGCGGCGACGCCACCGCCTTCTGTGACAAGCTGAAGGCCGCCGGGAAGGCCTGCTTCGTCAAGTGAGCCCGACGTGAGTATCTCTGCGGCCATCCTCGGCTGCGCCGGCGTGACCCTGTCGGCGCAGGAGAAGGCGTTCTTCCGCAGCGTGCGGCCCTGGGGCTTCATCCTGTTCGGCCGCAATGTCGCCGGTGGGCCCGATCAGGTGCGGGCCCTGGTCGGTGCGCTCCGCGAGACCGTCGGGCGCGCCGACGCTCCGGTGCTGATCGACCAGGAGGGCGGGCGTGTGCAGCGGCTCGGCCCCCCGCAGTGGCGCCGCTATCCGCCGGGCCGGGCCTATGGCGACCTCGCCGGCAACGACCCGCTGCTGCGGCGCGAGATCACGCGGTTGGGCGCGCGGCTGATCGCTCATGACCTGGCCGCGCTGGGCATCAACGTCGACTGCGTGCCGGTGCTGGACGTTCCGGATCCCTCGGGCCACGAGATCATCGGCGACCGCGCCTATGGCCGGACGGCCGACGAGGTGGCGGTGCTGGGACGCGCGGCCGCCGAGGGGCTGATCGCCGGCGGCGTCCTGCCCGTCATCAAGCACATCCCCGGGCACGGCCGGGCCAGGGCGGACAGCCACCTGGAGCTGCCGGTGGTCGATGCCGGCGTCGACGAGCTCGACGCCCGCGACTTCGCGCCGTTCAAGGCGCTCTCCGACATGCCGATGGCGATGACCGCCCACGTGATCTATTCCGCCGTGGACGGCAAACGCCCGGCGACCACCTCGCGCGCGGTGATGCGCCGGGTGGTGCGCGGCGCCATCGGCTTCGACGGTCTGGTGATGAGCGACGATCTGTCCATGAAGGCGCTCAGCGGCGACTTCCCCGAGCGGGCCCGGGCCAGCCGGGCGGCCGGCTGCGACGTGGTCCTGCATTGCAATGGCGGCATGGATGAGATGAAGCAGGTGGTGGCCGGGGCGGGTGAACTGGTCGGCAGGGCGGCCAGGCGCGCCCAGGCGGCGCTGGCGCGGCTGGCCAGGGTTGCGGAACCCTTTGACGCCGCCGAGGGCCGGGCGCGGTTCGACGCGGCGTTCCATGGACGGTGGGCGGCATGAGCGAGGGATTCCAGCCGGGCCTCGACTTCACCGCGGCCAGCACGGCGGCGGAAGACGGTGAGGCGCTGATCGTCGACCTCGACGGCTATGAAGGCCCGCTGCACGTCCTGCTGGCCCTGGCCCGCAGCCAGAAGGTCGACCTCCTGAAGCTCAGCGTACTGAAGCTCGCCGAGCAGTACCTGGCCTTTGTCCGCCAGGCCCAGCGCCAGCACTTCGCGCTGGCCGCCGACTATCTGGTGATGGCCTCGTGGCTGGCCTACCTGAAATCGCGCCTGATGCTGCCCAAGCCCGAGCAGCCCAGCCCCGACGAGGCGCCGGCCGAGGAGATCGCCGCCAGGCTCGCCTTCCGCCTCGCCAAGCTCGACGCCATGAGGAACGCCGCCGAAGCCCTGCGGGTGCGCCCCAAGCTCGGCCAGGAGGTGTTCGGCCGGGGCGACCCCGAGGCGATCAAGGTCATCCCCTCCGGCCGCATCGAGGGCGATCTCTACGGCCTGATGAGCGCCTATATCGCCCAGCGCACCAAGGAAGCCGCGCGTCGCTACACCCCCACGCCGCCCACCGCCTATCCGCTGGAGGAGGCGCGAGACCGCCTGCGCCGCCTGCTGCCGGAATTGGCCCGCTGGACGCCGCTGACCGGTGTGGCGCCGTTTGGCCCCGCGCGGGGGGCGGATGCCGGGCAGGGGCCCAGCCGCGCCTCCTACGTCGCCTCGACGCTGTCGGCCGGGCTGGAGCTGGTCAAGGAAGGGGCGCTGGAAGCCCGCCAGATGGAAGCCTTCGCCGACATTTACCTCCGGACCAGGAAGGCCCCAAACAACATGAAGGATGGGGTCGCATGAGTGACGTCGCCTATACCGAGCGCGAGATCGAGGCGCTGCTGTTCGCCGCCGCCGGCCCGCTGAGCGACGCCGATCTCGCCAAGCGGCTGCCGGAAGGCGCCGACGTGGCCGGCGCAATCGCGGCCCTGCAGGCCCGCTACGAAGGCCGCGGCGTGGAGCTGGTCAGTGTCGCTGGCCGCTGGCGCTTCCAGACCGCCGCCGACCTCGCCTGGCTGATGACCGACGAGCGCGACGAGCCCCGGCGGCTGTCCCGCGCGGCGCAGGAAACCCTGGCCATCGTCGCCTACCATCAGCCGGTGACCCGCGCCGAGATCGAGGCCGTGCGCGGGGTGCAGGCCAGCAAGGGCACGCTGGATGTGCTGCTCGAACTTGGCATGGTGCGCATGCGCGGCCGTAGGCGGACGCCGGGCCGCCCGATCACCTATGGCGCCACCGACGCCTTTCTCGAGCACTATGGCCTGGCCAGCTTCAGCGACCTGCCGGGCGCGGCGGAGATGCGGGCCGCGGGCCTGCTGTCGCTCGACCTGCCGGCCGACTTCGCCGTGCCCGATCCCAACGCGCTGGCCGCCGACGAAGACCCCCTGGACGCGGGCGATGCGCCCGAGTTCCACACCGATTTCCTGGGCGAGGAAAGCTCCTGAGCCTGGTCGCCGGCCGGACGGCCGGCTCGGCTGATTGCCGCGCGCCACGCGGCAATCAG
>JANXXK010000218.1 GCA_025350685.1 Alphaproteobacteria bacterium
CCGCTGAAGGTGGCCGAGGTGTTCATGGAGCTCGAGGCGCTGGCGCCCGGCCGCATAGATCTTGGCCTCGGCCGTGCGCTGGGCACCGACCAGCGCACCGGCGGGGCCCTGCGCTCGGTGGGCTCGGAGGCCTTCCCGCAGTATTTCCACCTGCTGTCGACCTGGCTGCTGGACGCCTCCGGCAAGGCGCCGATCGGGGACGACCATCCCCTGCACGACATCCACGCCAACCCGTCCGGCCCTTCGCACCCCGAGCTCTTCGTGCTCTGCACCTCAGAGGAGAGCGCCGCCTTCGCCGGCCAGCAGGGCGTCGGCATGGTGTTCGCCGAGTTCATCGCCCGCAGCGACGGCGGGCCGGCCATAGCCGCCTATCGCCAAGCGTTCCGGCCCTCGCAATTCCGCGCCGAACCCTGGGCCGGGATCGCCTTGGTGGCCTATGCCGCCGAGACCCAGGAGCAGGCCTGGCGCGAGGATGCGCTGCGCCGCGCCGCCAACGTCTCGATGCTGTCGGGCCACCGCCGCCGGTTCCCCGACCTGGCCAGCGCCGAGACTTTCCTCGCCGAGCACACCGGCACGCCGGTCCGCCAGATGGTCGAGGCCCGCACGGTCGCCGACGACGGCGCGAGCGTCCATGCGCGGCTCGCCGAAAAGGCCCGGCAGGCCACCGCCGACGAGGTCTTCGTCATGGCCACCGGCCCGTCGCTGGCCGCCCGCATCCGCTCGCTCCAATTGATCGCGCTGGCGCAGAAGGCCATCGCCGCATGAAGCTCGCCGCCCTCACCCTGGCGCTCGCGCTGGCCCTGCCCGGCGCCGCCTTCGCCAAGCCGCTGTTCCAGCCCTGGATCGACGGGATGGCCGCCAACGAGCCGCAGACCCAGGTCCAGCGCTACGGCGCCGACACCTTCGTCATCCGCCAGTCGGTGAAGACCAACTTCGAGGCGCCGTTCCTCTACCTGCTGTTCGGCAAGGATCGGGCCCTGCTGCTCGACACCGGCGCCGGCGGGCTGAAGATCCGGCCCGCCGTGGACGACGTGATCGCCGACTGGCTGGCCGCCCACCATCGCGGGTCGATCCCGCTAGTCGTCGCCCACTCCCACGGCCACGGCGACCACCACATGGGCGATGCCGAGTTCAAGGACCGGCCGGACACCACCGTCGTGGGCCTGGCGCCGGCCGACGTCGCCGCCTTCTTCCAGATCGCCGACTGGCCGCATGACATCGTGAAGTACGACCTGGGCGGCCGCGTGCTCGACATCGTGCCCACGCCCGGCCACCAGCCCAGCCACATCATGGTGTTCGACGAGAAGACCCGCCTGCTGCTCTCCGGCGACACGCTCTATCCGGGCCGGCTCTATGTGCCGTCCAACATGTTCGGGGACTTCCGCGACAGCCTCGACCGGGTGGTCGCGTTCACGAAGGGCCGCCGCGTCAGCCACGTCCTGGGCGCCCACGTCGAGATGACCAAGGCGCCCGGCAAGGATTTCGCCGACGCCGCACCGACACACCCGGACGAGCGGGCGCTGGAACTGCCCTACTCGGATCTGCTTGAGCTGCAGGCCGCGGTCCACAAGATGGGCGACACCGTGGTCAAGGACGTCCACGACGACTTCATCGTCTTCCCCCTGCCCCCAAGGCCGTTGCCCGAGAGGCCGAAAGCCCCATGAACAGGTTCTGGACCCTCTCCGAGGAGCCCGTTGGCGACTGGCCCGGGCCGGAGACCTTCGAACTGCGCGAGGCGCCGATGCCCGCCCCCGGCCCCGGCCAGGCGCTGACGCGGACGATCTACGTCTCCCTCGACCCCTACCAGTGGGGCTACAAGCGCCGCGGCGTCGACAAGCCCGGGGCGCCCTGCCACGCGCGCACGGTCGCCCAGGTGGTGGAGAGCCGGATGGAGGGCTACGCGCCGGGCGACTTCGTGTTCAACACCAATGGCTGGGCCGAATACGGCCTGATGGGCGAGGGCGTGGCGCGGCCGTCGTACATGATCCCGCGCAGGCTCGACCCGGCGGTCGGGCGGATTTCCCAGGGCGTCGGCGTGCTGGGGATGCTGGGCCTGACCGCCTACGCCGGCATGATCCTGCAGGGCGACCCGAAGGCGGGCGAGACGGCGGTGGTCTCGGCCGCGTCCGGCGGCGTGGGCCAGATCGCCGGCCAGCTCGCCCGGCTGCGCGGCGCCCGCGTGGTCGGCATCGCCGGGCGTGAGGAAAAGTGCCGCTTCGTCGTCGACGACCTGGGCTTCGATGCCTGCGTCTCGCACCTCTCGCCGACGTTCGCCGAGGACCTCAGGGCGGCCTGCCCGGCCGGCGTCGACGTCTATTTCGAGAACGTCGGCGGCGCGGTGTTCGATGCGGTCCTGCCGCTGTTCAACCCAGGTGCGCGGATGACCATCTGTGGCCTGATCGCCCACTACGGCGACGCCGCCGGGACCGATGCGCGCGCGGCGCTGATGGCCCGCGGGAAGCCGATCTTCGAGTCGCGCAACGTCACGGTTCGCGACCTCTTCGTCGGCGACTATGTGGCTGACCACCACGACGCCTTCCTGCGCGAAGTGGGCCCGTCGGTGGCGGCCGGCGACATCCGCTACCGCGAAGACATTCGGGAGGGCCTGGAAAACATCCCTGCCGCGTTCGCCGAGATGCTGAAAGGCGGAAATTTCGGCAAGATGCTGGTCCGAGTGGGCGACGATCCGACGCTCTAGCTAGGCGCTCGCCGCCGGCCGCGCGCGCATGGCCTCGGCCCAGCGGACGAGGTTGGTCAACTCTTCGGGCGGGCGCAGGCGCACGATGCGGGCGAAGTCGATGCCGATGTAGGCGACGAGGTCGGCGATCGTCAGCCGGTCGCAGGCCAGCCACTCGCGGCCCTCAAGCTGGCGGTCGAGCACCTTCAACGCGTTGAGCGCGGTCTGCTGGTTCCAGGCCCCGACTTCGGGCGCAGGGGTCTCCAGGGCAGCGAACCCCGGATGGGTCAGGCGCACGCCCAGCATGAACGGGACGGCGACCATCATCTCCGCGCGGCGCATCCACATTTCGATGACCGCGGTCTCTTCCGCCGTGCGACCGAACAGGTTCGGCTCCGGATAGCGGCTCTCCAGATAGCGGCAGATGGCGATGGACTCGGTGATGCAGGTCCCGTCGTCCATCTCCAGCATCGGCAGGTTCGGCAGGCCCGCCTTTTCGAGAAAGGCCGGTTGCTTGTGCTGGCTTTCCGCGATCGACACCGGCACGACCTCGACGTCGCCGACGCCCTTCTCGGCAAGCAGCCAACGCACCCGGCGCGGATTGGGCGCGATCGGCGCGTCGTAGAGCTTCATGGCAGGACTCCCGGTTTGCGGGAGAAAAGTGCACGAGCGGTCACCAGGTCAAGCCTGACGTCAGGTCAGGGACCGAACAGGGCGCTCGGCATGGCGCCGACAATGGAAGCGGTCAGACAGGTGGCCAGGAACCCGGCGAACATCGCCTTCCAGACCATGCCCATGATCTCCGCCCGGCGCTCTGGCACCAGCACCGAATAGCCGGCGACGTTGATGCCCACCGAGGCGATGTTGGCGAAGCCGCAGAGCGCATAGGTCATGATCACCCGGGTGCGCTCATCGATCGCCGTGGTCGGGATCGCGCTCATGCGGATGAAGGCGGTGAACTCGGTCAGCACCAGCTTGACGCCCAAGAGGGAGCCGGCGGTCGGCGCATCGGCCCAGCGGATGCCCAGCGCCCAGGCGAGCGGCGCGAAGATCACGCCCAGGATCCGCTCCACCGAGATCGGCGCGCCGCCGACGTTGGCGAACATCCCCAGGATGCCGTTGACCATGGCCACCAGGGCCACGAAAACGATCAGGGTCGCGGCCACGTTGAGCACGATGGACAGGCCGTCCGAGGTGCCCTTGATCAGCGCGTCGACAGAGCTTTCGTAGGCCTTGTCGGCGGCCGGCTCGAGGTTCGCGGCGGTCTCGGTCTCGGGCGAGCGCGGCACCAGGATGCGGGCCAGCAGCACGCCGGCCGGAGCGGAGATGATCGAGGCGGTGAGCACGTGGCTGGCCGCGTGCGGCAGCACGTCCTTCAGGATCGTCGCATAGGCCACCATGGTCGAGCCGGAGACGCAGCTCATGCCGACGGCGATCAGCATGAAGAGTTCGGAGCGCGAGAGGCTGGGCAGATAGCTGCGGATGAAGATCGGGCCTTCCACCTGGCCCATGAACACGGTGGCGGCGGTGGCCAGCGCCGGGGGCCCGCGCAGGCCCATGGTCTTCTCGAAGACCATGCCGAAGCCCTGGGTGACCCACTTCAGAATCCGCCAGTGCCAGAGCAGCGCGGCCAGCGCGCAGACCACCAGGATCACCGGCAGCACCCGGAAGGCGAAGACGAACATGGCGCCCGGGTTGGTCAGCGCATAGGGCTGGGACGGCGTGCCGGCCAGGAAGCCGAAGACGAAGGCGACGCCGGCCTGGGTGGAGTTGGAGAGGCCATCCACCGCCTGGCCGACGCCGGCCAGCCCGGCGCGGATCGCCGGCACGCCGAACAGCGCCAGCACCAGCAGCGCCTGGACGACGATGGCGCCGATGGCCAGCTTCCACGGGAACGCGCGCCGGTTCTCCGAAATCCCCCAGCACAGCAGGATGATCGAGCCGACGCCGACCAGGCTCTGCGCGTTCTCAGCACCGAACATCGACACCCCTACCGCCCCGCCGCCTGACTCAGCCGCCCCCGAGCGCCGATAGAGGGGCAGAAGCGCCGAACGCGCAAGTTTACCGCCCGTTCGATGACCGCCGCTCAGCCCGGCGCCCCCGCATTACAAAGGTTTAATCGCCTCGCCCGCATCTGACGGATGGCGCCCGCGCCTCTCTGCAAATGAGCGCTCCACGCGGTCGTGCAGGTCTGCCTGTTACCCCCTGTTACCGGGATTTAACTGGCGCCCTGGTCGGCCTCGCGACATTTCCGCGCTCCAACAGAGGGCGTTCTCAAATGTCGCTGGCGCTGGCCACCCTGCTCTACGAATGGAAGCGCTACAGCGCGGCCATGGCGGCGCTGGCCTTTTCAGGCCTGCTGGTGCTGGCGCAGGTCGGCATGTTCACCGGCATCGTCAACGCGATCACCGCTTCGATCGACCGCTCACCCGCCGACATCATGATCCTGGCGCCGAAAAACGACAGCCTGATCAACTCCGGCCCCGACGGCCTGCCCGACCGCATCCTGCCGCTGATCTACCTCAATCCCCAGGTGGTCGAGGTGGAGAGCCTAGACGGCGACGGCGCGCGCTGGATCAACACGCCGGACCCGGGCAAGAAGGCGGTGACCACCTTCGTCAACACCTTCGACGTCGATCCCCGGCCCGGCTCGGTGACCCTGCCGCTCGACTACCCGGAATCGGTCCGCCTGGCGCTGCTCGAACCCTACGCGGTGGTGTTCGATAAGACCGCCCAGGCGGCGCTAGGCGCCAAGCTCGGCGCGACCGCAAGCCTGAACGGCAAGACCGTCCATGTGCGCGCCCTGCTGGACAACTACGCCAACATCAACCAGCCCACGGTCTACATGTCGCGCGACACCATGCGGCTGCTGGGCATGGGGCCGAAGAACGGCAAGACCGGCCCCCTGATGGTGCGCCTGCGCGACCCCGCCCAGGCGCTCGCCGTGCGCGACCAGCTGAACGCCGTGGCCGGCGGCGCCTACAAGGCCTGGAGCAAAGAGGATCTCGCCACGGCTAATCGCAAGGCGCTGATGGGCGAGCAGATCATCGGCATCTTCCTGGGCTTCTCGCTGTTCCTGGGCCTGCTGATCGGCGTTGGCATCACCTCCCAGACCCTGCGCGGCGCGATCATGGCCGGCATCAAGGAGTTCGCCAGCCTGCGCGCGCTCGGCGTCTCCATGCGCTCGCTGAGCTGGATCGTGCTGGAACTGTCCGCCTGGGTCGGCGTCGCGGGTCTGATCGCCACGGCGCTGTTCACCTTCGGGATCTACCTGCTGGCCGCCAAGTTCAACATGCCGATGGGCTTCCCCCTGCCCTGGGTGATTACCGTGGTCATCCTGCTGAGCCTCATCTCCGTCCTCTCAGGGCTCTTCTCCCTGGGTGTCCTGAAGAAAAGCCAACCTGCGGACCTGCTGCGATGAGCCCTCAACCCGCCCTGGTCGCACCCCCTGCCCTGGTGGCAAGGGGACTTGTTAAGCGGTTCAAGACCGGACGCACCCACATCGAGGTGCTGAAGTCCGTCGACTTCGAGGCCCTGCACGGCGAGGTGACCATGGTCATGGGCCCTTCGGGGTCCGGCAAGTCGACGCTCATCGCCGCGCTTTCGGGGCTTTTGAAGCCCGACGCCGGCCAGGTCAGCGCGATGGGCGAGGACCTCTGGACCTACAAGCCCAGCAAGATCGACCGTTTCCGGCTCGACCACTGCGGTTTCATCTTCCAGGGCTTCAACCTGTTCCCGGCGCTGACCGCCCTGCAGCAGGTTGAGATCATCCTGAAGTACAAGGGCTTCTCGCGGGCCGACGCGCGCGACAAGGCCGCCACGGCGCTGACCGAGGTCGGCCTGGAAATGCGCATGAACTCGCGGCCGTCGGAGATGTCCGGAGGCGAGAAGCAGCGCGTCGCCATTGCGCGGGCCATCGCCAAGGACCCGCAACTGCTGTTCGCCGACGAGCCCACCAGCGCGCTGGACGGCGAGAACGGCCAGGTGGTGATCAAGCTGCTGCAGCGCGCCGCCAAGTCGTTCGGCGCGGCCGTCGTCTGCGTGACCCACGACGTGCGCCTTGAGGCCTACGCCGACCGCATCATCCACATCGACGACGGCCGCATCACCGACGACCGCCGCGCGGTCATCGCCACCGCGCCTGTCGACCAAGCCCATCATCATCCCGTGTTCGCCGGGACCTGAGGACCAGCATCATGTTCGCCTTTCTTCGCAACCGCATCGTCTGGGTCGTGATCATCGTCGTCGCCGCGCTCGGCGCCGGCGGCCTGTTCATGTCCAACCAGGCCAACCTCAAGAAGGCCGAGGCGGCCAAGGTCGCCGCCGCCCGTGCGCCGAAGAGCCCCTATGTCGCCATCGCCAACGGCAAGGCCGATGTGGAGGGCGGGGTGATCCAGATCGCCGCGCGGACCTCGGGCATCGTGCGCGAAGTGCTGGCCCAGGAAGGCGAGGACGTGAAGAAGGGCCAGGTGCTGGCCCGCCTGGAGGACGACCAGCCGCGGCTGCAGGCCGACTCGGCCGCCGCCGACATGCGCCAGGCCCAGGCGCAAATCCCGCTGCTGGAGGTCCAACTCTCCACCGCCCGGCGTGAGCTCGCCCGCATACAGGGCCTGGTCGCCACCAACTTCGTCGCCGGCCAGAAGATCGACCAGCTGGCCGACGCCGTGCGCCAGGCCCAGGCCGCCATCGAGGCCCAGAGAGCCACGATCGGCGCCGCCCAGGCCCGGCTGAACCAGGCCCGCTACAACCAGGAACTGACCATCATCCGCGCCCCGGCCGACGGCCGCATCGTGCGCCGCTACGCCAACCCCGGCGCCGGCGCCTCGACGCTGAACGTCTCCACCATGTTCGACCTGGAGCCCAAGGCCGATCGCATCGTGCGCGCAGAGATTTCCGAAAGCTCGCTGCCCTTCGTGCTGATCGGCCAGACGGTGCAGCTGTCGCCCGAAGCCGACCCGAGCAAGGTGATCACCGGCAAAGTGCTGCGCCGCGCGGCGGTGTTCGGAGCACGCAAGCTGCAGTCGGACGATCCCACCGAGCGCACCGACGAGCGGGTGGTCGAGGTGGTGGTGGGCACAAACAACGCCCCCTTCCTGATCGGCCAGCGCGTCCTGGTCAAGTTCATGCGCACCCAGCAGCAGGCCCAGGCGAACCTGCCGGCGGTGGGGTGATCGCGCCCGCTTGACGCCCACCTCTCTGCGCCGCACAAGGCCCCCCGAAATCGCTCAAGAGGGCGAATTCGTGCAGCACGACCAGAGAGGACCCCCCCATGGCGGACATCCGCTTCGACGGCAAAGTGGCCATCGTCACCGGCTCGGGCGGGGGCCTCGGCCGCCAGCATGCCCTGGAGCTCGCCCGGCGCGGCGCTAAGGTGGTGGTCAACGACCTGGGCGGGTCGATGGACGGCGCGGGCGGCGGGTCCGAGGCGGCCAACAAGGTGGTCGAGGAGATCAAGGCGCTGGGCGGCGAGGCGATCGCCAATGGCTCATCGGTAACCGACGACGCCGGCGTGGCCCTGATGGTCAAGCACGCCATGGACGCCTGGGGCCGCATCGACATCCTGGTCGCCAACGCCGGCGTGCTGCGCGACAAGACCTTCTCCAAGATGGAGATCGCCGACTTCGAGTTCGTGCTGGGCGTGCACCTGATGGGCACGGTGAAACCGGCCAAGGCGGTCTGGGAGATCATGCGCGAGCAGAACTACGGCCGCATCGTCTGCACGACGTCGTCGTCCGGCCTCTATGGCAACTTCGGCCAGTCGAACTACGGCGCGGCCAAGCTCGGCATCATCGGCTTCATGAACACGCTGAAGCTTGAGGGCCAGAAGAACAACATCCACGTCAACGCCATCGCCCCGGTGGCCGCGACGCGGATGACCGAGAACCTGATGCCGCCGGAAATCCTCGAGCGGCTGAAGCCGGAATACGTCACGCCGGGCGTGGTGTTCCTGTGCTCGGACGAGGCGCCTACGGGCTGCATCCTGACCGCCGGCGCCGGCGCCTTCGCCCTGGCCCACATCGTTGAGACCGAGGGGGTCTACCTCGGTGAAGGTGGCCTCTCCGTCGAGGAGGTGCGCGACAACTGGGCCAAGATCACCGACCCCGCCGGCGAGAAGCCCTACAACGCCGGCGGCGAACAGACCGGCAAGGTCTTCCGCAAGATGCAGGGCGGCTGAGCCCTCCCTTCCCACGAGTGGGAAAGGAAAATTACGCCGAATCCACTTGCGCGCGTGCGGCTGATCGCGCGTAAGCTTTTGGCCTGACCGGGCCCTCTCAGAGGCGCGGCGCACCGGAGGATGGCGATTGCCCAAGGCCAAAAAGGCTGCGCCTGCGCAGCTCTCGCTGCTCTCGGTCCTCACCTTCGCCTGCTGCTACCTGCCGTTCTCGGCGCTCAACACCTCGGTCGCCGTGCAGGTGCCAAACTACTTCGCGCGCCACATCGGACTGGGCCTGGCGGTGGGCGGCATCTTCGGCCTGATCCGCCTGATCGACATCCCGCTCGACCCGCTGCTCGGCTTGCTGATGGACCGCACGCGCACGCGGATCGGCCGCTATCGGCCTTGGATGATGCTGGGCGCGCCGGTGCTGATCCTGGCGATCTACATGATGTACGAGGCGCCGGTCGGTGCGCCCGCCAGCTACCTGCTGATCTGGCTGCTGGTGATGTATCTGGGCATGTCGTTCCTGCTGCTTGCCGGCAACGCCTGGGCCGCGACGCTCGCCGCCAGCTACACCCAGCGCTCGCGCATCTTCGGCGCCATGCAGGGCCTCGGGGCGCTCGGCTCCATCGCCATCCTGGTGATCCCGATCCTGGTGAGCCAGCGGCACGGCACGGACGCGCAGGGCATCCAGGCCGTCGGGTGGTTCCTGATGATCATGACCCCGATCACCATCGCCCTGGTGGCGGCGCGCACACCCGAACCCACGAAGAAGCTGGCCGAGAGCCGGATCAAGCTGTCCGACTACGCCGCCCTGCTCGCCCGGCCCAATGTCCTGCGCGTGCTGTTCGCCGACTTTTTTGTCATCCTCGGGCCTGGCTGGATGAGCGCGCTCTACCTGTTCTTTTTCACCGACAGCCGGGGCTTCTCGACGTCCGCCGCCAACGGCCTTCTGGTGATCTACATCGCCGCCGGGCTGTTCGGCGCGCCGGCGATCGCCTGGCTCGCGAACCGCGTCAACAAGCAACGCGCTTTCCTGGTCAGCACCACCGGCTATTCGTTGATGCTGATCGTCATCTTTATGTCGCCCAAGGCCAGCTTCGCCATCGCCGCGCCGGCGATGTTCGTGGCCGGCGCGCTTGCCGCGGGCAGCATCGTGATGATCCGTTCGATCACCGCAGACGTCGGCGACGAGATTCGCCTGGAAAAGGGCCACCAGCAGATCGGCTTACTCTATGCGCTGACCAGTGGCACCAGCAAGGCGGCCGGTGCCTTCGCCGTCGCGCTGACGTTCTGGGTGCTCAGCCTGGTGCGCTACAATCCTGCCGAGCACGCCGTGAACGGCCCCGCCCAGATCCGCGGCCTGGAGCTGGCCTACACCATCGGACCCATCGTCTTCGTGATGATCGCCGGCGCCAGCTTCCTCGGCTACAAGCTATCGGCCGAGCGGCATGGCGAAATCCGCCGCCAGCTCGATGCGCGCGACGCGCTGGCGGCCGAAGGCGCCCTGGTCGAAGGCGCCGCCGGCGCGACAGGCGAACTGGCCGCCGAATAGGCCCAGCCCCCTACCCTAAACCTGCGAGCACGATTCAGGGTTTTGATGGTTCCAACAAAACCCGTCGTGCTCTGCCGGAAAGCCCTTGCGCACCGGCGATCTGCAAGCTTCCCTGTCTAGATAACCGCCCCGTTCAGAGGGCGACCTATTTATTTTGGGAGACGCCTTGTGACCTCAAACTCCGGGAACTCAGGTTCCGGAGGCCCCCGCGTTGGGCCTTCCGCCGGGCGACTGCCGCTTCCGCGCCTGCTGGCTTTTTCCGTCGGAAGCATCCCGGCCTACCTGCTGATCAGCATGCTCTCGACCTATCTTCCGCCGTTCTACGCGGGGAGGATGGGCGTCTCCCTCACCGCCATCGGCCTGACCATCGGCGCGCTGCGTCTCGCCGACCTTGGCGTCGACCTGGCGTTGGGTTGGGTGATGGACCAAACCCGGACGCGGATGGGCCGCTACCGGCCCTGGTTCCTGGCCGGCGTGCCGGTCCTGTGGGTGGCCGTCTACAAGGTGTTCAACCCGCCGATACATCCGGACACGAGCTATCTCTTCACCTGGTACATCCTGCTCTACGTCGCCTATTCGATCCTGGTGCTCGGCCACTCCGCCTGGGCCGCCTCGATCAGCGGCAGCTACAATGAACGCTCACGGTTGTTCGGCTGGATGCTGGGCATCGGCGTCTCCGGCTCCATCCTGTTGAACCTGCTGCCGAAGCTGACCAACGGCGCGATCAAGCCCGCCGATCCCGCGAGCATTCCGACGATCGGCTGGATCATCATGGCGGTGAGCACCGTCGCCGTGATCATCGCCACGCTCTCGACCTCGGAACGCGTCGCGCCGGTGGCAGCCAAGGACCGGACGACGCTAAAGGACTACCTCG
>JANXXK010000220.1 GCA_025350685.1 Alphaproteobacteria bacterium
GAGGTCAACACCGCGGTCAACCAGATGGACCAGGTGACCCAGCAGAACGCCGCCATGGTCGAGGAAGCCACCGCCGCCAGCCACGCGCTGACCCAGGAGGCCGATACCCTCTCCAGGCTCATCGCCCGCTTCGAACTGGGCGAGGGCCACGCGCCCAGCCACGCCCCTAACCACGGGGGACCGCCCACCCCTAACCGCGCCCCGGTCCGGGCGATGAAGACCACCGGCGCCCGCGGCGGGGCCGCCCCCGCCATGGCCAACGCCGAAGACAATTGGGACGAGTTCTGATGACCCCCTCGACGAACCCGTCCCAGACCCCCGGCGCGGCGAACCTGGTCCTGGCCGATAGCCTCGATCTGACTGCGGCAGCCCCCCTGAAAGCCCAGTTGCTCGCCGCCCGGGGGTCCCCCCTTTCCGTTGACGCCTCCGGGGTCCGGCGGATCGGCGCTCAGTGTCTGCAGGTGCTCCTCGCCGCCCGCGCGACCTGGTCGCTGGACGGCCAGGATCTCCAGGTCGTCAGCGCCTCACCCGAATTCGCCGAGACCGTCGCCCTGATGGGCTGCCCGAGCCTCGCCGTCGTCACCGCCGTTCAGGACTGAACCCATGAGCATGACCGTTCTCACCGTAGACGACTCCCGGACCATGCGGGAAATGCTGCGCTTGGCGCTGACAGACGTCGGCTACCGGGTGGTCCAGGCCGAGGACGGCATCCACGGGCTGGAGGTCCTGGCGACCGAAAACCCCGACGTCATCGTCACTGACATCAACATGCCGCGCATGGATGGCTTCGGCTTCATCGAGGAAGTCCGCTCAGATCCGCAAAACCGCGGCATTCCGATCCTGGTGCTGACCACCGAGAGCGACGCGGAGAAGAAGAACCGCGCGCGGATGGCCGGGGCCACCGGCTGGATCGTCAAGCCGTTCAATCCCGTGAAGCTGGTGGACGCGATCCGCCGCGTCGCCGCCTGAACCGGGACCTAGACTCATGGATCCCCTAGAAGCAATTCGCGGAACCTTCTTCCAGGAGTGCGAGGAACAACTCGCCGAGCTGGAAACCGGCCTCCTGGCGATGGAGAACGGCGACACCGATCCGGAGACCATCAACGCCGTCTTCCGCGCCGTTCACTCGATCAAGGGCGGCGCCGGAGCGTTCAGCCTCGAGGCGCTGATCCGTTTCGCTCATGTCTTCGAGACAGCGATGGATGAGATGCGCTCGGGCCGGCTTGCGCCGACCGACGAGGTGCTGAAGACCCTGCTGCGCGCGTCCGACGTGCTTGCCGACCTGGTGCGCGCGGCGCGCGACGGCGACACGGCCGATGAGGCCCGCAGCGCCGCCATCGTCGAGGAACTCAAGGCCCTCGGCCCGGAGGGTGCGTCGGAGGAAGCTGAGAGCGAAGAGGACTGGGGTGATTTCAGTTTTCAGCCGTTGTCCGCGGTCACCCTGGAAACGCCCGCCGCGGCTGGCGCGTGGCAAGTGCGCTTCAGGCCGCGCGCCGACCTCTACGCCAAGGCCAATGAATCCGCCCTGCTGCTGCGCGAGCTGACCCGTCTGGGCGAGATCGTGGTCGAGCTCGACGACAGCGAACTGCCCGATCTGGAAAGCCTCGACCCCGAGGCCGCCCACCTCGCTTGGACCGTCACCGTCACCGGCGACGCCGACGAGGCGGCGATCCGCGAGGTGTTCGAATTCGTCGACGGCGATTGCGAGTTGGAGGTCACGCCGGTCGGCGGCGACGCTGACGCCGGGACCGCGCCGCTGGGCGACCTGGATATCTCCGCCCTGCTGGCCGAACTGCAGGACTCTCAGGTTCCGGTGGCGCCCGAGCCCGAGCCCGAACCCGAGCCCGTCGCGGCGGCGCCGGTCGCCACTGCGCCGGCCCGCGCCGCGCCGCCGCCGACGGAGGCCGCCGCCGATCCGGCCGCGACCCATCGCAAGCCCGAGGCCGGCGCCACCATCCGCGTCGACCTGGAGCGGGTCGACCGGCTGATCGACCTGGTCGGCGAGCTGGTGATCAACCAGGCCATGCTCTCGCAACGCGTTATGGAGGCCGGCTTCGCGCGGGCCTCCGGCGTGGCCATGGGTCTCGATGAGCTCGAGCAGCTCACCCGCGAGATCCAGGACAGCGTCATGGCGATCCGCGCCCAGCCGGTGAAGTCGGTGTTCCAGCGCATGCCGCGCCTGGTCCGCGAGGTCGCGGCGATGACCGGCAAGCCGGTTCGCCTGGTCACCGAAGGCGAGGGCACGGAGGTCGACAAAACCGTCATCGAGCGCCTGGCCGATCCGCTGACCCACATGATCCGCAATGCCATCGATCATGGCCTGGAGAGCCCGGAGAAGCGCGCCGAGGCCGGCAAGCCGGCCGAAGGCCAGGTGCGGCTCGCCGCCGCTCACCGCTCCGGCCGCATCGTCATCGAGGTCGCCGACGACGGCGCCGGCATCAACCGCGAGCGGGTCAAGCAGATCGCGGTCGACAAGGGCCTGATCGCCGCCGACGCACCGATGTCCGACGAGGAGATCGACAACCTGATCTTCATGCCGGGCTTCTCCACCGCCAGCGAAGTTTCGGACATCTCCGGGCGCGGGGTCGGCATGGACGTAGTGCGCCGCTCCATCCAGGCGCTGGGCGGGCGGATCGCCATCTCGTCGCGGCCCGGCAAGGGCTCGACCTTCACCATGAGCCTGCCGCTGACCCTGGCTGTGCTCGACGGCATGGTCGTCTCGGTCGAGGGCCAGACCCTGGTCGCGCCGATCACCGCGATCGTCGAAACCCTGCTGCCCAAGGCCTCCGACGTCCACAGCCTGGGCGGCCACGCCCGGGTGATCGCCATCCGCGACTCCTATGTGCCGCTGATCGACGTTGGCATGGCGCTGGGCTACCGCGCCGAGCCGCTGGCGGCGACGCAGGGGGTAGCCCTGTTGATCGAAGGCGAGGGGGGCCAACGCGCGGCCCTGCTCGTCGACGCCATCCAGGGTCAGCGGCAGGTCGTGATCAAGTCTCTGGAAGCCAACTACCGGCAGGTGCCCGGTGTGGCGGCGGCGACCATCCTCGGTGACGGACGCGTGGCGCTGATCCTCGACATCGACACCATCGTCGCGGTCTCCCGCGGCGCCGATTCCCTCCGCGCTGAAAAGCGCTTGGCGGCAACAGGCTGACTCGCATGAACCAGACCACTCCAACCCCGGGCGCTCTACGCGAGCTGATCTCCTTCCGCATCGGGGCGCAGGAATTCTGCGTGGACATCATGGACGTGCGCGAGATCCGCGGCTGGACCGCGGCGACGGCGCTGCCGCAGTCGCCAGCCTTCGTCAAAGGCGTGATCAACCTGCGCGGCGCGGTGCTGCCGATCGTCGACCTGGCCGCGCGCCTGGGCTTCGAGAGCTCCGAGACCTCCGACCGGCACGTGATCATCGTCGCCCAGATCGGCGAGCAGGTGGTCGGCCTGCTGGTCGACGCGGTCTCCGACATCCTGTCGGTCACCGACGACGTGATCCAGCCGACCCCGGAAGTCGCCTCAGACACCGCCAAGACCTTCGTCCGCGGCCTGCTGGCCATCGAAGGACGGATGATCAGCTTGATCGGCCTCGAGCGCGTGCTGCCCGACGTCGTCCTCGAGGCCGCATGACCGCCGCCGCCCTGAAGCCGAGGTCCCCCGTGGCCGCCAAACCCCTTGTCGAGGGCGAATTCGTCTTCACCGAAGGCGACTTCCGGCAGATCGCCGCCATGGTGCATGGCGACGCCGGCATCGCCTTGCCCGACGCCAAGGCGACCCTGGTCTATTCCCGGCTCGCCAAGCGCCTGCGCGCGCTCGGGCTGGAGAGCTTCAAGGACTACTGCGCCTTGGTCGCCGGACGCGACGGCGTCGACGAGCGCCAGCGGATGCTGGCCGCGCTGACCACCAACGTCACCCGCTTTTTCCGCGAGCCGCACCACTTCGACCACCTGCGCCAGCAGCTGCTGCCGTCGCTGATTGGCGCCGCGCGCTCCGGCGGCAAGATCCGCCTGTGGTCGGCCGCCTGCTCCAGCGGCCAGGAACCCTATTCCATGGCCATGGCCCTGCTCGCGGCCATGCCTGACGCGGCCCAGCATGACGTGCGCATCCTGGCCACCGACATCGATCCCAACGTCGTCGCCGAAGCCCGCGAGGGCGTCTACGCCGACAACCTGCTGGCCGGCGTGCCGGACGAATACCGGCGGCGCTGGACCCGACCGGCGCGCGGCGCCTCGGGCGATGTGCAGATGGCCGAGGAACTCGGCGAGCTGATCACCTTCCGCGAGCTCAACCTGATCGGCGACTGGCCGATGAAGGGTGGCTTCCAGGCAATCTTCTGTCGCAACGTGGCGATCTATTTTGATGACCCGACCCAGCACCGCCTGTGGGGCCGCTTCGCGCCGCTGCTGAAGGCGGACGGCATGCTCTATATCGGCCACTCCGAGCGCGTCGCCGGGCCCGCCATCGGCTGTTTCGATCCGGCCGGCATCACCACCTACCGGCGCAACGCGGAGCCGGTCCGATGATCCGTGTCCTGATCGTCGACGACTCCGCGACCATGCGCAAGCTGATCGCCGCCTCGCTCGCCGACTACCTGGAGTTCACCGTGGTCGGCGAGGCCGCCGATCCGCTGCAGGCGCGTGAGGCCATCAAGATCCTCAATCCCGACGTCATCACCCTCGACGTCGAGATGCCCAACATGAACGGCCTGGAGTTCCTTGAGCGGCTAATGCGTTTGCGGCCGATGCCGGTGGTCATGGTTTCGACCCTGACCAGCCGTGGCGCCGAGGCGACCCTGACAGCGTTGGAGCTCGGCGCTGTCGACTGCGTTTGCAAGCCGACGGCCGAGAACCCGCGAACCTTCGACACCCTGCCCGAAAAGGTGCGCGCCGCCGCCGCCGCGCGCCCGCGGGGCCCGCACCGCGCCAGGTCGGCCGTCGCGCCGTCGGGGGCCTTCGCACCGAACGGCAAGATCGTCGCCGTGGGGTCCTCTACGGGTGGCGTCGAGGCGCTGCTCTCGCTCGTCCAGCATCTGCCGGCCAACTGCGCGCCGACGGTGATCACTCAACACATGCCCGGCACCTTCACCAAGAGCTTCGCCGAGCGCCTGAACCGCTCCTGCGCGGCCGAGGTCAGCGAAGCCTGCGACGGCGACCCGCTGGTCCCGGGCCGGGTCTATCTCGCGCCCGGTGGTGAAAACCACCTGGAGGTGGACGGCTCGGCGACCCTGCGCTGCCGGGTTTCCCCCGGCAATCCGGTCAGCGGCCACCGTCCCTCCGTGGATATGCTGTTCGAGTCCGTCGCCCGGACGGCCCGGGGGCGTGGCTTGGGCGTGATCCTGACCGGCATGGGCCGCGACGGCGCCCGCGGCCTGCTGGCTATCCGCGAGGCCGGCGGCCGCACGCTCGGCCAGGATGAGTCGAGCTCCGTTGTCTACGGCATGCCTCGCGCCGCCTTCGAGATCGGTGCGGTCGAACGCCAGCTGCCGCTGGAAAAGATCGCGTCCGCCATCCGTCAACTGACCAACCGACCAGGGGAGCCCTGATGCCTGTCGCCGCGTCCATCCATTGCCTTATCGTCGACGATCAGCAGACCATCCGCTCGCTCGTCCGCAGCGGCCTGCAGGAGCTCGGATTCCGCACCACCTTCGAAGCGAACGACGGTGAGGAGGGTCTGCGCCAGATGCTCAACCGGCCGATCCAGCTGGTGATCTCCGACTACAACATGCCCAAGCTCGATGGTCTGGGCCTGCTGCGCGCGGTGCGTGCCCACCCGCCGATCCAGAAGACCGCCTTCATCATGCTGACCGGCCGCGCGGACAAGGATCTCGTCCAGCGCGCCGTGCAGTTCGGGGTCAACAACTACTTGGTGAAGCCGTTCACCGTGGCCACGCTGCGTGAAAAGATCGAAGCGGTCTTCGGCGCCCTGCAATGAGCCAGGCCGCCACCGCCTCCACCCCCGCTTGGGAGCCGGACCGCGGCATCGCCGTGGAGCTGCGCAAGGCCCACGTGATTCAGGGCGAGTTCCTGGTCTCTGACGACCCGGAACTGGTCATGACCACGATCCTGGGCTCCTGTGTGGCCGCCTGTATGCGCGATCCGGTGGCTGGCGTCGGCGGTATGAACCATTTCCTGCTGCCCGGCGTCAGCGGCAGTGAGGGCCTGCGCTACGGTGTGCAGTCCATGGAACTGTTGATGAATGCCCTGCTGCGCCGCGGCGCGCGGCGCGAGCGGCTGGAGGTCAAGCTGTTCGGTGGTGGACGGCTGATCACCGGGCTGACCGATGTCGGCTCTCAGAACGCCGCCTTCGCCGAGCAGTTCGTCCGCGACGAAGGTCTGGCCCATGCCGGCGGCTCGCTGCGCGGCGATCGCGCCCGGCGCATCCAGTATTGGCCGGTCAACGGGCGCGCCCGCCAGGTCTTCCTCGCCGCCGCCGAATCCAAAGTGTTCGCCGCCGATCGCCGCCGCCCCGCCGCGCCGCCGCCGGAAGATTCCGGCGCCTTGGAGCTGTTCTGATGCCAAATTCTTCTCAGACGACCGGCGGCCCGACCTTCCGCCCCTTCGCCGAGCCCCTGCGGCTGGCGGCCATCGAGATCGCCGACCTGGCCCGCCAGGGCGACCAACTGCAGCGGGTGATCGCCCGCTTGGCGACCGGCGCCGGCGCCCTCGACGCCGGGTTGATGGAGGAGGCGCAGGGCGCCGATCTGCTCAGTCAACGCCTGGAAGGGATGGCCGCCTTCCTGCGCGCGCTCTCCGACGCGGTCCCCGCGGGGGCAGCCATCGATGTCCACGCCGCGATGATCGACCTGACGCTGGCCGAGCAGGTCAGGCGGCTGGCTGGCCCGACCGCGCCGGGCGCGACCGACGTCGACGCAGCCTCCGGCGACCTCTTGCTGTTCGCGACCTGACATGGGCGCCACGCCGTTCAAGGGACGGGAGCGGGTCAATCTCTCCACCGCCGAGGTGCTGATCGTCTGCGGCGACGCAGAGGGGTTGGAGATCCTGGCCCAGATGTTCGCCGGCTTCGGCGTACACACCCCGCGCCGCGCCACGTCCAGCGTCGAGGCCATGGTCATCGTCGGCGAGCGTGAGCTGAACCTCGTCGTCGTCGACAGCGCGCTCGCCGATGGCGAGGGCTACGGCTTCATCAACTGGTTGCGCCGCTGCGGCTCGCCCAACGCCTGGTCGCCCGTCGTGCTGGTCACCGGCCACACGACGCCCTCACAGATCATCAAGGGCCGCAACGCCGGCGCGAGCTTCGTGGTCCGCAAGCCGGTCCCGCCGATGGTGATGATGCAACGCATCGTCTGGCTGCTGAACGACCAGCGCGCCTTCGTGACGTCCGATGGCTACTGCGGTCCCGACCGTCGGGTGCGCTCCATCGGTCCGCCGGTCGGCATGAAAGGCCGCCGCCACGACGACCTGTCGGTTGAGGTCGGCGAGGCCACCACCCCCAACCTTGACCAGGGCCAGATCGACGCCCTCTTTCAGCCCAAGGCAGTCGCCAAATGAGTCAGCCGCGTGTCTTCAAAATCGAAAACAAGCTGGCCAAGGTCGTCAGCCGCCCGGGCGGCAAGACCATCCAGGAGGCCCTGAAGTCGGCTGAGGTGAACATCGAGTCGGTGCGCGATCAATGCATGACTGCGCTCGAGGAAAAGGCGGTCAATCTAGCGCGTATCGCCACGGGCGACCGTGCGGAGGGGGCGACGGCGACGCTCGACGGGCTCTACGACGTCAGCAATGCGATCTTCGGCGTCGCCGGCGCCTTTGGTCTCGAGGCGCTGGCGGAGGCGGCCTGCAGCCTGTGCGACGTCATCCATCGCTTTCGCAGCGGCGAGGCCATCAAGTGGTCAGCCGTGGATGTGCACGTGGACGGCATCCGGCTTCTGGCCGGCGGCCTGACACGCGGAACGGACGAGATTCTCGAGGGCCTTCGCAAGGTGCGGGCCCGGTTCGTGCCGGTGAGCTGAGGCTAGAGCCCTTCCCGCTCGCGTTGAATCAACGCGAGCGGACAAGAAGGGCTCCAAGCATGAGCCGACGACCCTGTTCATCCCTACTGGCTTGCTTCAAGCCAGCCGGGACAGGGTCTAGGCGGCAGAGCTGGCGCGGCGAACTTCCGGTTCGGACGGCAGGGCCTCGGCGGCCTCCACCAGGGCGCGCTGCAGGGCCAGCGCGATGCGCGCCTCGGCCGGGGCGTGTTGCAGGCGCACACGGACGTCTTCGAGGACTTCGGAGACCCGTTGATGGGCGGCTTTGCGGGCCCGCTCGGCCTCTTCCTCGAGCGCAGCTTCGGCGGCAGAGTTGAGCAGGGGTGAGAGCGCGGCCAGGGCGTGCAGCGTCACGCGGTTCAACGCCAGACAGGCTTGCAGGTCGGCGTCCAGGCTGCGCAGCGCGCCGCGCACGTCGTCTTCGGCCAGGGCCAGGGTCTGGTGCACTTTAGGTCCTCACTGGGGGCTTTGCAGGCGCAGGCTTAGCCGCGCACGGTTAATCGAATCCAAAAATGAGCATCTGCATTTAATGCAATAGGACATATCCCATTTGCACATTGCGGAAAAGCACAAATTCCGATTGGGTGCCGTCCCGATGACCGCCGTTCGCTCCAATCCCGCGTCCCGCGACAACTCCATCGACCCCGATGGAGAGTTTCCTTTGGGCGCGCCAGAATACTTCTTCTATCTGCTGTTCCAGGCCGCCCGGCAGCGCGACGGGTTCTTTGACAAGGCGCTGAAATCGGTCGACCTCAACCTGGCGCAATGGCGTTCGCTGGCGATCATCCGCCGCCTTGAGACCTGCACCATGAGTTCGCTCGCTCGCTACAGCACCGTCGAGCGCACGACGCTCACCCGGGCGGTGGACCAGCTGGTGAGCCGGGGCCTGGTGTCGCGCTGGACGCCTGAGCAGGACCGGCGGCAGGTCAATCTGGCGCTAAGTGATCAGGGCGAGGTCACATACGGCAAGGCCGTGGAAATCCTCAAGGACCGCAACCAGTGGGTCCTGCAGGACATCGATCCCGAGCGCCTGCGCGACGCCACCCGGGTGCTGCAGAAGAGCCTGCGCCGGCTGATCGACGACGACGACCTGGCTCTCGACCTGATTACCTTCGGCCGCACGGTTCCCGGCGCCGTAGGTCAAACCGACCCACAAGGGAGAGAAGTCGACGAGGTTTTGGATAGTTTATGAAAATATGGCGCTTTGTTCGAACTCACGTCCTCGCTGGAGAGGGTGTTTCAATAATAGACATACGCCGTAAGAGAAAATGGCAGAACAAAGAGGTTAAAGTTCTGGAATTCGGCAGACAAACCGTCGAATAATAGTAATACTTCCCGTTGATTCCCATATTTAACGTTGAATTATGGGAAATATGGGAATGTGCCCCGGTATTCCTCCGGAGCCCGCAGAATGCCCAGCCCTCGTCGAATCCAGCTCGCGGTCTTCGCCGCCGCGGTCGCCCTCGCCACGGGCGCCGCTGCCGAGCCGCAGGCGCCCGAGAAGCCTGAGGCGCCGACTCCCGCCGTCAGCTACGCCCTGGTCTATACCGCCGACGTGACCGGCGTTGTCGCAGGCTCCGGCCCGCGCGCCGGCCGCTATCTCGACAACTTCGACGCCATCGCCAACGTCGATCTGGAAAAGGCCTTCGGCTGGCATGGCGCAACGGCGCACGCCTACGCGCTGAACAACTCCGGTGGCGCGCCGAACGATCTGGCCGGCACGCTGCAGGGCGTCGACAACATCGAGGTGGCGGCGCCGCGCCTGCGGCTGTTCGAACTGTGGCTGGAGCAGGATTTCGGCGGCAAGGCCTCGATCCGTGGCGGGCTCTACAATCTCAACAGCGAGTTCTATTCCAACGAGGCCGCGGGGCAGCTGCTGGCGCCGGCCTTCGGCATCGGCTCGGAGTTGGCGGCCACCGGCCCCAACGGCCCCTCGATCTTCCCGTCGACCTCGGTGGGGGTGCGGGTGAATTTCAATCTCGGCCGCGGCGCCTATGCCCGCGCCGCGGTGCTGAACGCCAAGGCCGGCGTGGTGGGCGACCCGCGCGGAGTCGATCTGACCTTCAGTGACGGGATGTTGGCCATCGCCCAGGTCGGCGTCACCGCGCCGCTGAAAGTGAGCGCCGGCGTCTGGCGCTACAGCCACGCCCAGGACGACATTCGCGACCTCGACGCGGCGGGCGACCCCAAGCGCCGCGCCGCCCAGGGTGTCTATCTGTCGGCCGAGCATAGGCTGTTCGGGTCTGAGGAAGGCCGCTCGGCCACGGCCTTCGTGCGCGCCGGCGTTTCGGACGGCGACACCACCCCGTTCCATGGCGGTTGGCAGGCGGGTGTACGGGTGGAAAAGCCCTTCGCCGGGCGACCGGACAGCGCCTTGTCCATCGGGGTCGAGCAGGGCCTCCTCGGCCGCAAGTTCCGGGCGAACCTGCGCGACCGGTTCACCGACCCCAGCCGGGCCGAGACCGGCATTGAGGTCACTTACTCCGACAAGCTGAGCCCGCGGGTCACTCTGCAGCCCGACCTGCAGTGGATCCATCAGGCCGGCGGCGACCGGGGCATGCCCGACCGCTGGGTCGCGGGCCTGCGGCTGCGTATCGAACTGGCGGGTGGTCCGGCCAAATGACCCCAACCTGGGGCTCCGCCGAGGCGCAACGCATTCTCGATCCGTTCGAACGGACATTGAGCTGGCGCGCCCGCGGGGTCTGGACACGCGCCCTTCAGGCAAGCCTGGCGGCCGGCTTGGTCTGGCTCACGACAGGTGGTCAGCTCGTCGGCCTTTGGCTGACGGCAATGCTCCTGGTCATCGCTGTCGACAGCCTGGTCAGCCGTCAGTCTCTCGGCAAACCCAGGACACGAACCGGCGTCGTCCTGATCGCCGCCGTCTTTGCCCTGTCCGCGGCGACCTTTTCGCTCATCGCACCCTTGCTGCTCAGCGCGCCTTCGCCGCTCCGCCTCGCGGAAACCGTCCTGTTTCTTTGCGCCGTCAGCCTGAACAACGCGATGATGTCGTGCGGGTCGCGCGCGGCCACCGCGGCCCTAGTGGGACCGGCTTCGTTGACCCTGATCCTCAGCCCGATCCTGGCGCGCCTGTTCGGCTATCCCATGCCGACCGTCGACGTCGTGACCCTTGCCGTGGCCGGCGCAATCTTCTCGGTCTTCATCGTCCGCCTCGCGGGCGCCATCAGCGTCGAGGGCGGGGCGCTCAAGCACGCGCCGGATGACCTCGCGCGCCATGGCGAGTTCGCCGACACCGCCAGCCGCGAAGCGCTCGAAGGCCGAGCCCGCTGGCGGATGATCTTCGAGCAGAGCCCCACGGCGCGCGTCTGTTTCAACGCCTCGGCGCTCCATGAACGCCTGCGCGCGCCCGCGGAAATACCGCCGGTGCGCCTGGGCGACGTCTTGCGCGCACAGATGTCCAGCGTCAGCGAAATCTTCCGCCATCTCACGTTCCTGGAAGCCAACAACGTCGCCCACGACCTCTGCGGTGATCTCGCCGCGGTGCATTTCACTGAGGCCTTCGTGGACACATTCAGCCGGGCGTTGAATGAGATTGACGAGGATGGCGTCCTGCCGCCGTTCCCGGCAGAGCTGGTCCTCAGCGACGGCTCGATCCTCGACATTGAGGCCCACGTTCGCATGTCGAGTTGCGACGGCGAGCCGTGGAGTCTGTGCATGTCGACCTACGTCGATGTCACCACCGCCCGCCAGGCCGCCCGCGCACAGCAGGCCGCGCTGGACGCCGCCGAGGTCGCCAACCGCGCCAAGAGCGAGTTCCTGGCGGTGATCAGCCACGAGATCCGCACGCCGCTGAACGGCGTGCTCGGCATGGCCCAGGCCATGGCGCTCAGCCCGCTGCCGCGTGCGCAACGCGAACGCTTGCGCGTGCTGGGCGAGAGCGGCGAGGCGTTGATGGCGATCGTCGATGACCTCCTCGACCTGGCGCGGATCGAGGCCGGTGGGCTGCAGCTGGTCAGCGTCGACTTCGACCTGCCCGCGGTGCTGGAAAGCATCCGCTCGGCCTATGCCGCCGAGGCCGCCCGCAAGGGTCTGACCTTTGCGCTGGCGATCGATCCGCGCGCGGCCGGCCGCTACCGCGGCGACGCCGGGCGCTTGAGGCAGATCATCAGCGCTCTGGTCGCCAACGCGCTCAAATTCACCCACAGGGGCGAGATCTCCCTCAGCCTGCTCAGCACCGCCCGCGGCGTCCGCTGCGAGGTGCGCGACAGCGGCATCGGCATCGCCGCCGACCGGATCCCCACCCTCTTCGAGACCTTCGTTCAGGCCGACTCCTCCATGACCCGCCGCTATGGCGGGGCGGGCCTGGGCCTGGCGCTGTGCCAGAAGCTCTCCGGCGCCATGGACGGCGAGATCCTCGTCGAAAGCGCGCCGGGCGTGGGCAGCACGTTCGCCCTGGTCCTGCCATTGCCCAGCTGTGCGATCGCCACCGCGGACGCGCGTCGCGAGATGGCGTTAGTCGCCGACCGTCCGGTCCGCGTGCTGGCCGCCGAGGACAATCCGGTGAACCAGATGGTGTTGCGCGCGCTCCTCGCGCAGATCGGCGTCGAACCGACCATCGTCGAAAACGGCGCCGAGGCGGTTCAGGCGTGGGAGGTCGGCGACTGGGACCTGATCCTCATGGACGTGCAGATGCCGCTGATGGATGGCCTCAGCGCCACCCAGGTGATCCGCGCCCGCGAAATCGAGCTCGGCCGCCGTCCGGTGCCGATCATCGCCGTCACCGCCAACGCCATGATCCACCAGGTCGCGGGCTACCGCGCGGCGGGCATGACCGAAGTGATCTCCAAGCCCATCGACGTCGAGGCGCTGTTCTCGGCGATGATCGCGGCGGTCGCCCGCGCCGACGCGCCGGAAGCGGCCGTCCCGACCGGCCGATCGCCGAACAGACCGGTGAGCTTCAGCGCCAGCTCGCCGCGCCGGTAGGGCTTGCCGAGGAACGCCGCTTCGCTATCCATCCGCAACGCCGCGATGGTCGGCTCGTCGGTGTGGCCAGAGGTGAACAGGATCGGCAGCCGCGGGTAGAGCTGGCGGGCCTGGTCGGCCAACTGGCGGCCGTTCAGCCCGCCCGGCATGACAATGTCGGTCATCAGCAGGTCGATGTCGTTTTCCGCATGCAGTCGGCGAAGCGCGTCATGGCCGTTGCGCTGCGTGGTCACCCGGCAACCTAGCGAGGTCAGCTGACGCCGGACCTGGTCGCGCAGCAGGTCGTCGTCCTCCACCAGCAGCACGTGCCGGACCTGGACCTGGCCCACCGGGGGCGGGGTCACCGGCGCGGCGACCGCGATCTGCGACGTCCGCGGCAGGTAGAGGCGCATGCACGTCCCGCGGCCGAGCTCGCTGTCGATCTCAAGACGGCCGCCGGACTGGCCGGCGAAGCCGTGAACCATGGACAGGCCGAGGCCCGATCCCTGGCCCGCCGGCTTGGTGGTGAAGAACGGCTCCAGCGCGCGCGCCAGGGTCTGCGGCGACATGCCCTCGCCGGTGTCGTCAACGCTCAGCACGACGAAGCCGGCGCCGCCATCGGACGCGCCCTGCCGCTCGGCCCGCAGCGTCAGGCGCCCGCCGCCCGGCATGGCGTCGCGGGCGTTGATGCACAGGTTGAGCATCGCCGAGGTGAGTTGGGTGAGATCGGCCATGCAGCGCAGGTCTTCGTCCGGCGTCTCGACGGCGATGTCGATGGCGCAGCTGATCGTCCGGCGCAGGATCGGAAGCAGGCCGTCCAGGTACTTGGCGCAGTCGACCGCCTGGGGCGCCAGGGGCTGGCTCCGGGCCGAGGCGAGAAGCCGGCTGACCAGCTCGGCACCGCGTTCGGCCGCGTCAAGCGCCAGGTTCGCCACGACCTGCAGTTCCGGGCAGCTGTCCAGCGCCTCGACCAGGGCTTCGTTGGAGCCGATGACGACGGTGAGCAGGTTGTTGAAGTCATGGGCGATACCGCCGGTCACCCGGCCGATGACTTCCAGCTTTTGGGCCTGCCGCAGTTTTTCCTCAGCGGCCATGTGCTCGCGCATGTCGCGGGCGATGCCGATGATGCTGTCCTGGGACTCCGAGCGCACCGCCGACCACATCAGCGGCACCACGGTTCCATCCTTGTGTACGTAGCGGTTGAGGAAGTTCTTGGTCGGCGCGCCGGCGGCCACCCGTTCGCCCGCCTCGGTGGTCGTCGCCAAGTCATCAGGATGCACAAAGTCGACGTAGCTGCGCCCGATAAGCTCGTCGGGTCGGTAGCCCCAGAGTTCCTCGGCGTGGCGGTTGACGTGCTTGAAGCAGCCATTGGCGTCGAACACGCAGATGACATCGTGGCTTGAGTCGAACATTGCCTGGACACCGTCGAGCGTGGCCTTCAGCCGTTGACGGCTGGCGCGCAGTTCGTCGGTGGCCAACTTTTGATTGGTCACCTCGTGACCCTGGCAGAGCACCCCATATTGGCGGCCGTCGGCGTCGCGCAGAGGCTGCAGGATGAAGTCGGCGTAGGCCACCTCGTCGGGACCGCCGGGATATCGCGTCACCGAGAGCTTGGCGTTGCGGCAGACCCGCGGCTCACCCGTGGCGTAGACCGCGTCGAGCAGTGGGCCGAACCCGTTGGCGTAGCCGCGCCGCAGGGCCTCCCTGGCGGGCTTGCCGATGATGTCGGGCGTCAGGCCGGAGAGCGCGAAATAGGCGGGGTTCGCCATCTGCACCACGTGCGCGGGGCCGACGAACACGGTCATGCAGCCGGGCGCCTGGTCGAAGAGTTCGCGGATCTGGCGCAGTTCGTCGCGCAGCTGGCGCGAGGTTCGCGCGGGGCCGGAGGCGGCTTGTAGCGCTGGCGGTGGCGGAGGGATCACGGCAAAACTCGCGTAAGGATGGACTTGATTTTCGGGGACATCGGGGGGTTCATCGGGAACGACCTGATGTTGGGGGCCAGATGTCCCAGCTGGGACGCAGCGCCGGACTGACCGGCTTTGTCGAACTCTCCCGCCAAGCGGGTCTCGACCCTTACGCGCTCGCCAAGGCCGCCGGCGTGCCGCGCGAGGCGTTCACCGACCCGGACCTGCGGGTCTCGTCGCCGGCCATGTCCCAACTGATCGAGTCGGCGGCGAACGCATCCGGCCTGGAAGACTTCGGCCTGCGGATGGTCGAGAAGCGCCGGCTGTCGAGCATGGGCGCCATGGGGCTGGCGATCCGCGAGCAACCGAGCCTGCGCAAGGCGCTGGAACTGTTCCATCAGTACGCCTGGCTGCAGAACGAGGCGCTGTCTGTCGGACTGGAGGAAGTCGAAGACGTCGCCCTGATCAGGATCGGCATGCCGTCCTGGCGCGGACGTCAGGGGGCCGAACTGACCGCCGGCATCGTCTTTCGGATCATCCAGGCCGTCCGTGGCCCCAACTGGCGGCCGCTGGAAATCCGCTTCATCCACGCCGCGCCAGCAAACCTCGACAGCCATCGGCGCCTGTTCGGCATGACACCGCTGTTCGAGCAGGAGTTCGTCGGCATGGTGCTCGACCGCAGCGACCTCGACCGGCCGATCCTGGCGAGCGACCCGGAAATGGCCAAGGTCATAGGCAGCTACATCGCCCACCTGGCCCAGGGGAAGGACCGCTTGACGCTCGCCGGACGGGTCCGGCAGCTGATCCTTTCTCTGTTGCCCGGTGGCGGATGCACCGTGGAGCGGGTGGCCGAGCGGCTGGGCGTCGATCGCCGCACCCTGCATCGCCGGCTGGCGGCGGAGGCGACCTCGTTCACCGAGCTGCTGAACGGCACGCGCGCCGACCTGGCGGCCTCGCTGCTGACCACCAGCGAGCGGCCGCTGCAGGGCGTGGCCGACATGCTGGGCTTCGCCAGCCTCAGCGCTTTTTCTCATTGGTTCCGGCGCACCTTCGACTGCACGGCCAGCGCCTATCGCGCCAACCCGGGTGCGCCGCCGAGTCACGCCGCGGCCTTGACCGGGGACTCGTCGGGGTCGCGCATCACATAGCCGCCGCCCCAGACCGTCTCGATGTGCTGCTTGCCGCCGGACGCCTTGGTCAGCTTCTGGCGCAGCTTGCAGATGAACACGTCGATGATCTTGGCGCCGGGCTCGTCCATGCCGCCGTAGAGGTTGGTTAGGAAGACGTCCTTGCAGAGCGTCTTGCCGCGGCGAAGCGCGAGCAGTTCCAGCGTTTGGTATTCTTTGCCGGTCAGGTGAACGCGCTCGCCGTTCACATGCACGATCTTGGCGTCGAGGTTCAGGCTGATGTCGCCGACGATGATGGTCGACGCGGCGTGTCCGGCGGAGCGGCGGATCACCGCGCGCAGGCGGGCGACCAGCTCATCCTTGTGGCAGGGCTTGACCATGTAGTCGTCGGCGCCGGCGGCCAGCGCGGCGACCTTGCCGCCCACATCGGCCGCGCCCGACAGGATCAGGATCGGCGTCTTGACCTTGGCGCGGCGCAGGGTGCGCAGCACCTCCATGCCGCTCATGTCTTCCAGGCCCAGGTCCAGCAGGACTGCGTCGTACTCATAAGACCGGGCGAGGTCGGCGCCGTCTTCGCCGAGGTCGGTGATCTCGACCTTGAAGCCCGCCGCGGTGAGCATCATTTCGACGCTTCGAGCGGTGGTGCGGTCGTCTTCAATCAGCAGTACGCGCATTATGTGGTCTCCTGAAATTTGAGCGAGGAAGGCCGCGCGCGTCGCCGCGCGTGGTCTGGAATGAATTGGCCGGAGGCTCTAGTGGGCCTGGGCCACGCGGGTCATCGGTTCGATATTCGAGGCGATGTCGGCCTCCGCCGCCATGTCGATCGGCGGCCGGTCGAGGACCACGCGCGCGGCGGTGATCAGCGATGACATCCGGAACGGTTTGGCGAGCACCTCGTCGGCGCCCAGTTCGCGGGCCCATTCGAGGAAGTTCTGGCTGCGCCCGTACTGGCCGCCGCCAGAGATCGCGATGACTTTCGTGCCGGGCGCCGAGCGCCGGGCCTCGAGGATCGCGCCGATGCCCTCCATCTCCGGCATGACGATGTCGGTCACCATCAGGTCCGGCTGCAGGCTCTGCAGCATCTGCACGCCCATGCGGCCGTTGCGGGCCGAAAAGGTCTGGAAGCCCTCGCGGACGAAGGCGGCGTTGAGCAGCACCAGCAGGTCGGGGTCGTCCTCCACCAGCAGCACCTTTCGGCCGGTGCTTTTGGCCGCGCTCGGCAGGGTCGCGAGAGGCGTGGCGCCGGGGATGACGCCTGCGTCGGCCAGATCGGCGACAATGCCCGCCGCCCGGTCAGCGGCGAGCGCGCCGATACGGGCGAGCTCGGCGTGGGTTGGACTCTGCTGGAGATTGTCGGCCAGGGACTCGCAGACGCCGATGATGACGGCGAGCAGATCCTTGAGGTCGCGCGACGAGATGCCGCCCGGCCGGGCCTCCAGGCTTTCAAGCAGGCTCGGGGCGGCGGAATCGGCGTCTGGGGCGAAGGCGCGAAGGGTCGATGACGCAGACATGTCGGTGTGTTCCTGGTGCATTTAGAGCGTTGTTTCGCATGACGTTTTTTGCGAACACCCAGTAGCAGAACCTTGAGACCCTAGGGTCTGGGGTTGAGCCCCCGAGGGGGTGATTCGTCGCTTCGCCTATATGGTTAACGGCGGCTAAGCTTGTTTTTTCGGGACAGAAGTTTGTTTGTTCGGGACAGCGACCGCCGTTCGTCCGACACGGGTAGTAATTTACGGTGTCAGTGCTGAAAAGCCAGCCTGAATCTAGTCAAAGACAGCTCGCGGATCGCCGCCGCGCGCTGCAATACGGCTTTGGCGTCGTGAGGTCCCGTAAGCGTCGGGTGAGGCCGCTCTAGGCGCGGCTGAGTTCCGGCGGCAAGCGCCTGGCCGACATCGGGTCGGCGGCTTCATAGGCTGCGGCCAGCGTCAGGCAGGCCATCTCCTGGTGGACCGGGGCGATGATCTGGAAGCCCATGGGCAGGCCGGTCGGCCCCAACCCCGCCGGGACCGCTAGGGCCGGACAGCCGGCCATGGTGATCAAGCAAACCGCCTTCATCCACTCGTGGTAGGTCGCCATCTTCCGGCCGGCGATCTCGGCGGGCCAGTGCAGCTCCGCGTCGAACGGGAAGACCTGGGCGGTGGGCACGATCAGGTAGTCGTAGCGGCTGAAGAAACGACCCGCCGCCTGGCTCCACTCGGTGCGCACGGTGGAATCGGCGGTGATGTCATAGGCCGACTGCTTCGCGCCGAGCTCGACCTCCCAGATCGCTTCCGGCTTCAGCAGGGCGCGGTGGGCCGGGTCCTTGTAGTGCTCAAGGATGGCGCCGCCCTGCTGCCAGCCGCGCAGGCGCATGAACGACTGCCAGACCTTCTCCAGCGGATAGTCCGGAATCGCCTCATCGACGACGCAGCCCAGGGATTCAAGGGTCTTCAGCGCCTTTCGGCAGGTCTCCAGTACGCCCGGCTCATAGGGCGCGTAGCCTTTGAAGTCGCCGGCCCAGGCGATCTTCTTGCCCTTCACCGAGCCGGCCAGCGAGCCGCGGAACTGCCCCCCGCCGCTCTCCATCGACAGTGGCGCGCGCGGGTCGTAGCCGGCCTGGATCGAGAGCAGCAGCGCCAGGTCCGCGACATTGCGCGCCATCGGCCCGGTGACTCCCATCGACGGCAGCCAGTCCTCCTTGCCGTGCACCGGCACGCGCCCGGCGCTGGTGCGGAAGCCGAAGACGTTGTTCCAGCCGGCCGGGTTGCGCAGGCTGCCGCCGTAATCGCTGCCGTCGGCCAGCGGCAACATGCGCAGCGCCAGCGACACGGCCGCGCCGCCGCTGCTGCCGCCCGCCGATTTGATCGGGTCGTAGGCGTTGCGGGTGACGCCATAGACCGGGTTGTAGGTGTGCGAGCCGAAGCCGAACTCCGGGGTGTTGGTCTTGCCGATGAATATGACGCCCGCGCCACGCAAGCGCTCGACCATGATGCTGTCGGTGGTCGCCACGACGTCGCGGAAGATCGGCGAGCCCTGCGTGTAGCGGATGCCCTTCACCGGCTGCAGATCCTTGCAGGCGTGCGGCAGGCCATGCAGCAGACCCACCGCCTCGCCCCGCGCCAGCTGGTCGTCGCGGCTCCTGGCCTGGGCGATCAGGCCGGCGCGGTCCTGCAGGGCGACGATAGCGTTGAACTTCGGGTTCACCGCGTCGATGTGGTCGAGGTAGGCGCCCATCACCTCGACGCTGGAGATCTTGCGCGTGCGGATGGCCCTGGCCAGCGGACCGGCGTCCATCATCACGATCTCGGCGGCGGTCGTCGCCGCGCTACTGGTCCTGGCCATGGAACTTGCCGCCGCCCCCGCTACCGCGCCCGAGGTCAACCGCAGCATGGATCGGCGATCCAGCTGGCCGGACGCCGGTCCTGCATCACTGTCGCCCATGTCGATCTCCCCGCCCAAGGGTCACGCTACACCGCCAGGCCCGCCGCGCGAACGGGTTCGCGTGCCCATCTAGAACGGCTTGGCGCAGGCGATGCCTGTGGCCACCCCGATCTCGCCCGTCGGGGCCACGTCGCCGCCGGCGCGCGCCCTGCAGCCGTTGTGCGGTCGACGTTCGAAATAGGCCTGCGGGTCCTTGCCGAAAGCGCCGCTCAGGTCGAGGTTCAGCCGCCCTGCCTGGCGACCGAGGTCGGCGACCTGGCGCCGCGCGAGCCGGGTCTCGCAGGCCTCCCGCTGCTCGCGCGGCATGGCGGCCATGGCGGCCGGCGTGCAGCCGATCAGGCCGCGGAGCGTCGCCTGGACATCGCCGACCATCCGGCCTGGCAGGGCTGACGGCGCAACGACGAGCGGTGCGGGCCGGGCGGCGATCTCCTGCGGCGGTGGCGCGACCTTCAGCGCCGCGCCGCGACGGCGGGTCGCCTTCTCCGACGGCGGCGGCTTGGCGGCGGATGGGCGGGTCAGCACGACGTTCATCGCCGGGGCGGTCGCGTAGCCGGGCGCCGAGCCGAAGTGCGAGAACAGCAGCAGGAAGACCGCCAAGTGGGCGAGCATCGAGGCCGCGATCGTGGCGCGTCCGACTGAGGCGCCGCGGCGCCGGCGTCCACTCGCTGATGCCGCCACAGGTCCCGCCCACCTGATCATTGCAAAGCCTGACAGTCGCCTCGCCCCGGTGGCGGAATGAAGGCCGGAGCGCTACGCATGGGCCACGAAGACCCTCCTGATCGGCGTGATCGCCGCCACCTGGTTTGCCGCCTCGGCCCAGGCTGAGCCCGACCTCGCCGTCCTCAGCCTCAAGCTGCCGGCGCAGATCGCCGGGCCGAGCCAGGGCCTGGTCGGCATCGCCATTGGCAGTTGGCGCAGCGAGGCCGCCTTTTCGTTTCCGCCTTTTGCAGCCGACCCCCTAAGCTCGCAGTCGTAGCGGCGCGGGGTGGTCGATGGCCGATGTCATTGTCGTGGGGGCGGGCAATGCGGCCTTCGCGGCGGCCGTCGCCGCACGCGAGCAGGGCGCCAGCGTCACCGTCCTGGAGCGGGCGCCGCGGGCCGAGGCAGGGGGCAACACGCGGTTCACGGCCGGCGCCATGCGCTTTGCTTACGACGGCGCCGACGACCTGCGCGCGCTGATGCCGGACATCACAGACGAGGAAGCGGCGAACACCGATTTCGGCGCCTATCCGCAGGCCCAGTTCTTCGAGGACATGGGCCGGGTCACCGAATACCGCACCGATCCGGATCTCTGCGAGCGGCTGGTCACCGGCAGCCAGCCGACCATGCTGTGGATGCAGGGGCTGGGGCACCGGTTCATGCCGATCTGGGGACGCCAGGCGTTCAAGGTCGACGGCAAGTTCAAGTTCTGGGGCGGGCTGACGGTGGAGGCCTATGGCGGTGGGCCGGGGCTGGTGGAGGCTTGGACGTCGATCGCGGAGACCCTGGGGATCGAGGTGCTCTACGGGGCCCGCGCGGTTTCGCTGATCGCCGACGATGCGGGCGTCCGCGGGGTGCGGGTGAAGCACGGTGGGGTGACGCGGGACCTGGCGGCCCACGCGGTGATCCTGGCGGCCGGCGGCTTCCAGGCCAACACCGAGTGGCGCACGCGTTATCTGGGTCCGGGCTGGGACCTGGCGAAGGTGCGCGGCTCGCGGTTCAACACCGGCGACGGGCTGCGGATGGCGCTGGACATCGGCGCCATGCCGACCGGGCAATGGTCAGGCAGCCACGCGGTGCAATGGGAGCGCAACGCGCCGGAGTTCGGCGACCTGGCGGTCGGCGACGGGTTCCAGAAGCACAGCTATCCGTTCGGCATACTGATCAATGCGCGCGGCGAGCGGTTCCTCGACGAGGGCGCCGACTTCCGCAACTACACCTACGCCAAATACGGCCGCGAGGTGCTCAAGCAGCCGCGCCAGTTCGCCTGGCAGGTGTTCGACGCCAAGGTGGCCCACCTGCTGCGCGACGAGTACCGCATCCGCCAGGTGACCAAGGTCAGCGCCGATACGCTGGAGGATTTGGCGGGCAAGCTCGACGACGTCGACGCGGGCCGCGCGCTGGAGACCATCAAGGCGTTCAACGCCGCTGTGCGCAGCGATGTGGCCTTCGATCCCAACGTGAAGGATGGGAGGGGAACCCTCGACCTGGCGATCCCGAAGTCCAACTGGGCCAACCCGCTCGATACCCCGCCCTACGAGGCCTATGCGGTGACCTGCGGGATCACGTTCACCTTTGGCGGCCTGCGCATCGACGCAGACGGCGCGGTGCTGGACGTGGACCTGGCGCCGATCCCAGGCCTCTATGCGGCGGGCGAGATGGTCGGCGGGCTGTTCTATGAGAACTATCCGGGCGGCGCGGGATTGATGGCGGGCGCGGTGTTCGGACGGCTCGCCGGGACGTCCGCCGCAACGGAGGTGGGCTGATGGGCAAGGAGCGGCTGACCGCCTTCACCGACGGGGTGGTGGCGATCATCATCACCATCATGGTGCTCGAGCTGAAAGTTCCGCACAGCACCTCGCTCGGCGACCTGGCGGCTATGGCGCCGACGTTCCTGACCTATGTGCTGAGCTTCACCTACGTGGCCATCTACTGGAACAACCACCACCACATGCTGGCCGCGGTGAAGACGGTCACCGGGCCGATCCTGTGGGCCAACATGCACCTGTTGTTCTGGCTCTCGGTGGTGCCCTTCGCCACGGCCTGGATGGGCGAGAACCATCTGGCGGCCCTGCCGGTGGCGACCTACGGCGTCGTGCTGATCATGAACGCCACCGCCTACACCATCCTGATGCTGATGCTGGTGCGCAACGAGGGTCCAGACTCGGCGATCGCCCGCGCCATGGGACGCGACTGGAAGGGCAGGATCTCCTGGCTCGCCTATGCGGCGGCCATCGCGCTCGCCTTCTTCCAGCCGATCGCGGCCAAGGTGATCTACCTGGTGGTGGCCATGGTCTGGTTCATCCCCGATCCCAGGGTCGAGCGGGCGCTGAAGGGCGGCTAGTGTGGTGGTTCTGAAGTTCGCCTGATGGATTGGGCAAGCTCTGTTGCGAACTTCAGAACCGTAAACCACACTAGAAACATAGACTTTCTAGTGTCCTTATCGATTCCGAAGTTCGTCGGAGCCCGCCCCAGACGCGGGCGAACTTCGGAATCGGGACACTAGGCGGCCGGTCCGCTTGCCAGCCGCATGCGAACATCGTTCAGTACCCGAGCGGCGACGGGGCCCGGAAGATGGCGCCGACCGCGGTTCGGGGGAACATAGTGGCGGCGATAGATCTCAAGGCGGAGCGCGCGCCGGCGACCTTTGGCACGGGCATCGTGGTGCTGCTCGCGCTGTCAGTATTCATCAACTACGTGGACCGCGGCAACCTGGCGACGGCCGCGCCGCTGATCAAGACCGAGCTGGGGCTGTCGGCCACCCAGCTGGGCGTGCTGCTGTCGGTGTTCTTCTGGACCTATACGCCGGCGCAGATCCTGGCCGGCTGGCTGGCTGAGAAGATCAATCCGTACCGGACCCTGGCGCTGGGCGTCGCCGTTTGGTCGGTGGCCACCGCGCTCACCGGCCTGGCCTCGACGTTCTCCGTCCTGATTGGCCTTCGCCTGTTGCTGGGCCTGGGCGAGAGCGTCGCCTTTCCCTGCTCCTCGAAGCTGCTCGGCCAGCATCTGCCGCCGCACCGCCTGGGCATGGCCAACGGGCTGATCGCCATCGGCCTGTCGGTGGGACCGGCGTTCGGCACCTTTACGGGCGGCCTCTTGATGGCGCACATCGGCTGGCGAGCGGTCTTCATGCTGTTCGGCCTGGGCTCGCTGCTGTGGCTGTGGCCCTGGCTGGCGGCGACGCGGCATCTGTCCACGGCCGACGACGCGCCGAAGGCCGACACCGCGCCGCCGTTCCAGGCGATCCTCGCCAAGCGCCAGCTATGGGGCGCCGGCCTGGGTCACTTCTGCGCCAACTATGCGATCTATTTCGTGATCTCCTGGCTGCCGCTCTACCTGGTCAAGGCGCGCGGCTTCACCGTCTCGCAGATGGCGGAGCTGGGCGGCGTCATCTACCTGGTCTATGCGGCGAGCTCGTTCCTGACCGGCTGGGTGTCGGACCGGGCGATGGCGGGCGGCGCCTCGTCGACGCGGGTGCGGATGACCGCCCTGATCTGCGGCCACCTGCTGACCGCCTGCGGCATGCTGGCCTGTGTGCTGGGCGACACGGCCGTGTCGATCACCGGCCTGTTCGCCGCCGCCGTCTCCTTCGGCTTCATCGCGCCCAATCTGTTCGCAGCCGCGCAGACGCTGGCGGGACCGCGCGGGGCGGGCAAGTGGGTGGGCTTCCAGAACTGCCTGGGCAACATCGCCGGCATCGTCGCGCCGATTGTCACCGGGGCGGTGGTCGACAAGACCGGTGAGTTCACCTGGGCCTTCGCGGCGGCGGGCCTGGTGGCGATCACCGGGGTGTTCGCCTGGGCGGTGGTCGTGCGCCGGATCGAACTGCTAGACTGGCCGCTCTAGGGGCAAAGAAAAGCCCCGCGCGTGGCGGGGCCCTTCAGAAATCGTGGGTCGGCGCGGCTACAGAAGGCGCCCGCGACCGCGCCCGGACAGCGCGTGGTAGATGACCAGAACCACCACGGCGCCCAGGGTGGCGACCATGAACGAATAGAGGTTGAGGCCGCTGACGCCGGCGTGGCCAAAGCGGGTGAACAGGAAGCCGCCGACGAAGGCGCCGACGACGCCCAGCAGCAGGTCCATGACGATGCCGCTGCCCGTGCGGTTCACCAGCTTTGAGGCGATGAAGCCGGAAACGAGACCGAGGATGAGCCAGGCGAGGATGGACATGAGCGTTTCTCCGAGGGGCCGATCATCGCGACGTCGCGGCCGGCGTTTGACGCAATCAAGCCCTACAAGGGTGATTAGGTTCCGGACCGCCGGCGGAAATCGCGTCGCCCGGCGCCGTCCCCAACCTTCAGTGTAGCCGCGGGTTTAGCTAGCCAGCGTGTGCGCCGCCCCCAGGAGATATCCCGTGCCCAACAAGTTTCTCGCCACCGTGACCCTGGCGTGCTCGGCGCTGGCCGTGGCCGCCGCTCCGCTCGCCGCCCAGGCCGAGCACCACTCTGACCAGCATCGCGTGAAGGTCTGCCGCGACGTCTCCTCGCGCGGCGCGCGCAACACCGGCACGGTGGTCGGCGCGGTCGCCGGCGGCCTGGCTGGCAACGCGCTCAGCCACGGGGGCGGCAAGACCGGCGGCACGATCATCGGCGCGGGCCTCGGCGCCGTCGCCGGCCACCAGATCGCCAAGCACAACGACACCAAGGTGAAGTGCCACTACGAGTGGCACGACAACCACTAGGTCCTGTTGACGAAGTGCCTGATCCAAAGTCTGGCGGCGGCGACGAGTATGAAGCCGATATAGCTGTCGGCGGTCTTGTCGTAGCGAGTGGCCAGCCTTCGGCTGTGTTTGAGCTTTGAGAAGCAGCGCTCGACGA
>JANXXK010000260.1 GCA_025350685.1 Alphaproteobacteria bacterium
GAGATCGGCATCCGCAAGGCCATGGGCGCGAGCTCGGGCGATATCCTCAAGCTGCTGCTCTGGCAGTTCACCCAGCCGGTGCTCTGGGCCAACGTCATAGCCCTGCCGGCGGCCTGGTTCGTCATGGACTGGTGGCTGAAGGGGTTCGCCTACCGCGTCAGCTTGGCCCCTTGGACTTTCGTGGCGGCCAGCGCCGTGGCGGTGCTGATTGCCTGGGGCACTGTGTTCGTCCACGCCCTGCGCGTGTCCCGCGCCCGGCCGGTGGGAGCGCTGCGCTATGAATGAGCTCGTCAAATGGATCGCGGGCGTGATCGCCGTAGCGCTCGCCGCCAGCCTGTCGATCCACGCCCATGCCGCGCCCGGTCCGGTGCTCGGCGACTGGCTGACGGAAGGGGGCGGCGCGAAGGTGCGCATCGCCGCCTGTCCCGACCAGGCCCAGCGCCTCTGCGGGACCCTGGTCTGGCTGAAGCAACCCAACGGCGCGGACGGCGCGCCGATCCGCGATGGCGCCAACCCCGACGCGGCGCTGCGCGCCCGGCCACTGCTCGGCATCGCGATGGTCCGGGACTTTCGAGCTGATGGCTCAGGTCGCTGGGCAGACGGGCGAATCTACGACCCCAAATCCGGGCGCACCTACCGCTCGAAGATGCAGCTCGAGGCCGATGGGTCGCTGAAGGTCGACGGCTGCGTGTTGGTCATCTGCGTCGGCCAGACCTGGACGCGGCCCTAGACCCTGTCCGGTTTTGATTGAATCAATCAAAACCGGAGGAACAGGATCGTCACCTACACTTGCGAGCACGATGGGTTTTGATGGCACCATCAAAACCCATCGTGCTCTAGGCGCTGAGCGTGATGAACAGTTCGCTCTCGATCACCCACTGGCCGGTGACCTTGCGCCAGGCGGCCATGTAGGCGCCGGAGACCCCGCCGCCGGTCCAGCGCCCGGTCTCCGCCGCGCGGCCGCCGTCCGCGTCCAGCTCGATGCGGTCTGGCGTCCGCTCATAGGGGATGAACCCCGGCTCGCGGAATTGCGCGGCGAAGGCCCCGACGATGGCGTCCGCGCCGAGGATCAACCCGCCGTCGCCGGTGATCAGCTTGGCGTCGGCCATGAAGAACGGCCGCAGACGCGCGGCCTCACGGCCCGCGATCAGCTTGTTGGTCAGACGCCGGCGCGCCGCGATGGCGTCTTTCGGAGCCGGCACGGCTTCAGGCGGGTTCGGCCGCCAGGCGTTTGTCGAGATAGGCGCCGACGCGCTTTTCCACGTCCGGCAGGTTCTCCATCCAGAAGTGGGTGCCGCCCTCGACCACGTCGTAGTCGATGACGATGCCCTTCTGCGTGCGCAGCTTGGAGACCACGCGCTCCACCTCGATCGGCGGCACCACGCTGTCGTTGCCACCGTGCAGGATCAGGCCTGAAGCCGGGCAGGGGGCGAGGAACGAGAAGTCGTAGGCGTTGGTCGGCGGCGAGACGGAGATAAAGCCGTCCGTCTCCGGGCGCCGCATCAGCAGCTGCATGCCCACCCAGGCGCCGAAGCTGTAGCCGCCCACCCAGCACTGCGATGCCGCCGGATTGGTGGATTGTAGCCAGTCGAGCGCGGTCGCCGCGTCGGCCAGCTCGCCGATCCCGCTATCGAACTCGCCCTGGCTGCGGCCCACGCCGCGGAAATTGAACCGCAGCACCGAGAAGCCGCGCTTCATGAACAGGTGAAAGAGCTGAACGGTCACCGGATTATTCATCTGGCCGCCCGCCTTGGGATGCGGGTGCAGGATCAGCGCGACCGGTGCGGTCTCGCTCTTGCCCTGGGTATACCGGCCTTCGATCCGCCCGGCGGCGCCGGTCAGAACCACTTCTGGCATTCGAACCCTTTCAGCTCAGAGCCCAAATCAGGGCTCCGGAATACTTGACTACTGCGCTGGGTCTTCCTAAGTCGCAACCCGCCGGCCAAGACCACTTCACGACCGGTCCCGCGCAAGGCGGCGGCTAATAACATAGGGCCGCGGCGAAACGCGAGAAAACTGAACAGGACCGCACCAATGCGTCTGTCCACCAAAGGCCGCTACGCCGTCATGGCCATGGCCGACCTCGCGCGCCGCCAGACCGAGCCATGCCGCGCCGTGGCGCTCGCTGAGATCGCCGCGCGCCAGGAAATCTCGCTCTCCTACCTGGAGCAGCTGTTCGCCCGCCTGCGCCGCAAGGGGCTGGTGCAGAGCGCCCGCGGCCCCGGTGGGGGATACCGGCTGGCCAAGACCGCGGCCGAGACGTCCATCGCCGATATTGTCCACGCGGTCGACGAGCCGCTGCGCGCCACCCGCTGCTCGGTCCAGGGCAAGGGCTGCATGCTGAGGGGCGAGCGCTGTCTGACCCACGACCTGTGGGCCGACCTCGGCGACCGGATCGAGGACTACCTCGCCTCCGTCAGCCTCGCCGACGTGATCGGCGGGCGGCTTCGAGCCCCCCTCGCGGCAAATGGGGCGGCGGCATGACCAGGCCGACCGTCTATCTCGACCACAACGCCACCGCCGTGGTGCGGCCGGAAGCCCGCGCCGCCATGGCGCACGCGCTGGAAGTGGGCGGCAATCCGTCTTCGATCCACGCCGCCGGCCGCGCGGCGCGCGCCATGGTCGAGCAGGCGAGGGACCAGGTGGCGGCCCTGATCGCCGCGCCCGCCTCGACCATCGTCTTCACCTCCGGCGGCACCGAGGCCAACGCCATCGCCATCGAGAGCGCCGTAGCCGCCGGCGCCAAACGGCTGATCGTCTCCGCGGTCGAGCATGACAGCGTCCAGGAAACCTCCCGCGTCCTCGGCGTCGCCGTTGAGGTCCTGCCGGTGACCGCCAGCGGCGAGGCCGACCTCGCCTGGCTGACGGCGCGGCTCGCCGCCTGGGACCCTGCCGACGGCAAGCCCTTCGTCGCCCTGATGCTCGCCAACAACGAGACCGGCGTGATCCAGCCGGTCGCCGAGGCCGCCGGACTGGTCCGCTCCGCCGACGGCTGGCTGCACGTCGACGCCATCCAGGCGGCCGGCAAGATCGGCGTCGACAGCCGCGCGCTGGGCGCCGACACGCTTTCCATTTCGGCCCACAAGATCGGCGGACCGCAGGGCGTCGGTGCGCTCACCTTCGGCCCCCGCGCCACCCTTTCGCGTCGCCAGCACGGCGGCGGCCAGGAACGCGGCCGCCGGGGCGGCACCGAGAACGTCCCGGGCATCACCTCGTTCGGCGCCGCCGCCGCTGAGGCCTTGAAGGGCTTGACCGAATACCAAGGCCGCGCCGGCTGGCGCGACGCCGTTGCCGAGCGCCTGAAGGCCGATGGCGGCGTGGTGATGGGCGAGGCCGCCCCGCGCCTGCCCAACACGCTGAGCATCGCCACCCCGGGCTTCCCGGCCGATGTGCAGGTCATGGGCCTGGATCTCGCCGGCGTCATGGTCAGCGCCGGCTCGGCCTGTTCGTCGGGAAAGGTGAAGGCCTCGACGGTGCTCGAAGCGATGGGGCAGGGCGAGCTCGCCGGTTGCGCCATCCGCGTCAGCGGCGGCTGGGATACCACTGAGGCCGACTGGGATCGCTTCTTGGAAGCATGGTCGGAAGCTCACACCCGCCACGCCGCCCGCCACGCCACGCCGCTTAGGCAGACCGTGGGAGCCGTCTAGTGGCCGCCGACATCCAGACGGTCGAACAGGTCGCCGGGCTCGAGAAGTACAAGCATGGCTTCGTCACCGACATCGAGCAGGAGTTCGCGCCCAAGGGCCTGAACGCCGACATCGTCCGCTTCATCTCGGCCAAGAAGAACGAGCCGGAATGGATGCTGGAGTGGCGTCTGGGCGCCTTCGAGCGCTGGCTGGCGATGGACGAGCCCGACTGGGCCAAGATCAGCTTCCCGAAGATCGACTACCAGGACAGCTACTACTACGCCGCGCCGAAGGAGAAGATCGGCATTGCGAGCCTCGACGAGGTCGATCCGGACATCCTGGAGACCTACAAGAAGCTGGGCATCCCGCTGCGCGAGCAGGAGGTGCTGGCTGGCGTCGTGGGTGCGCCGCGCTACGCGGTGGACGCCGTGTTCGACAGCGTCTCCGTTGTCACCACCTTCAAGAAAGAACTGGCCCAGGTGGGGGTGATCTTCTGCTCGATGAGCGAGGCGATCCGCGAGCACCCGGAACTGGTGAAACAGTACCTCGGCTCGGTCGTCCCGGTCAGCGACAATTACTTCGCCTGCCTGAATGCCGCGGTCTTCTCCGATGGCAGCTTCGTCTATGTGCCCCCGGGCGTGCGCTGTCCGATGGAACTCTCCACCTATTTCCGCATCAACGCCGAGAATTCAGGCCAGTTCGAGCGCACCCTGATCATTGCCGACAAGGGCGCCTACGTCTCCTACCTGGAGGGCTGCACGGCCCCGATGCGCGATGAGAACCAGCTGCACGCCGCCGTGGTCGAGCTGGTCGTGCTGGACGACGCCGAGATCAAATATTCCACCGTCCAGAACTGGTATCCGGGCGATCCGGTGACCGGCAAGGGCGGCATCTACAACTTCGTCACCAAGCGCGCCGACTGTCGCGGTGACCGCTCGAAGGTGTCGTGGACCCAGGTCGAGACCGGCTCGGCGATCACCTGGAAGTACCCGTCCTGCGTTTTGCGGGGC
>JANXXK010000277.1 GCA_025350685.1 Alphaproteobacteria bacterium
CGAAGGAGCGGTCGGTGCTTTCGTCGAAGGTCTGGCGCATGGGCTGCGATGTAATCTGTCCGAGGCCCGTGCGCAAAGGGCGTCGGCGTCGACGTTTTACCCGGATATAATTGACAGACAGCCGCTCGCCGCCGTAGAGCCCAGCCATGGACAAGCAATCCCGCCGCGACGCCGTCCGAGATTTCAAGGAACGCAAGGTCCCGCGCGGCGTGTTCGCGGTCCGCTGCGCGGCGACCGGCCAGGCCTGGGTCACCGCTTCGCGCAACCTCGCCGGCGAGGAGACCAAGCTCAGGTTCAGCCTCAAGCACGGCGGTTACATCAACCGCGAGGTCCAGGCCGCCTGGAACGCGCACGGCGAGGCGGGGGTCAGCTTCGAGATCCTGGAAGTCTTCGACGACGAGGCGATAGGCCTGGTCGGCCGCGCCGACCTGGCCAAGACCCGCGCCGCCCACTGGCGGTCGGAACTTGGCGCGACCAAGCTCGTCGGCTGATTCCCCTATTGCGGCGAGGGCTGCGGCGCCGGCGCGGTCGCCGCGGCATCACGTGCGGCGGCGGCCTGAGCATTGCGCGAAGCCGCCGCCTGGGCGGCGCTGTCGTTGGCCTGCGCCGTACTCATCGCGGCGGACTGGGCCGATTGGGCAGCCTGAGTAGCCGACATCTGGGCATTCGAGAGCGCGTTGTCGGTCTGCGCCTGTGCAGCGCCCTGCTCGCGGGCCGCCTGCAGATCGGCCTGTGAGGTCTGGTTGTTGCTGTAGAAGAAGACGCCGACGGCTATTGCGACGACCGCGACGAACGCTGCGACCCACCAGCCGGTATTGCTGGGAGCTCGCACCACGCGGACTTCCTCGCGCTGCACGAGGGTCGGAGCCTCAACCGTGCGTTCGATGTAGTCGCCATTGTCGGACATCGGACTGCTTCCCTTCGCGTCTGGCCTCGTTCGGCCGGTCAGCGCAGGGAACGCCGGGTCTGGGTCGAGGTTCCGCCTATCCGCGGCGCAGCACCAGCGCCGCCCAGGCGTCGCGGTGGATGCGTCGCTCCAGCCGAAAGCCCCGCGAGACATAGGCTGCCACGATCCGCCGCTCTTGTGTACGCAAGAGGCCGGACAGGATCGCCACGCCGCCCGGCTTCAGGGTGCCCTTGATGTCCTGCGCCAGCGCCACCAGCGGCGGCGCCAGGATGTTGGCGAACACCAGGTCGTAGGGCGCCTTGGCCCGCACGCGGCGGTCGTTCAACCCGCTGGCGTAGACGAACCGCGCGCTCGCCCGGTTCAGCCTGGCGTTCTCGTTGGCGATCCGTACCGAAGGCCCGTCGATGTCGGTGCCCAGCGCCACGGCCGACCCGGTCCGCGCCGCGGCGATCGCCAGCACCCCGGTCCCGCAACCGACGTCCAGCACGCGGGAGAATCCACGGCGCTTCAGCAGGGTGTCGTAGGCCACCAGGCAACCCCCTGTCGTTCCATGATGGCCGGTGCCGAACGCCGCGCCGGCCTCGATCCGCAGGTTCACCGCGCTGGGCGGCGCCAGACCCTTGTCGTGCGCGCCATAGACGAAGAACCGCCCGGCCCGCACCGGCGGCAGGCCCGACAAAGCCATGGCCAGCCAGTCCGCGTCGGCCAGCTTCTGGGTCGCCACCCGCAGCGCCGGGAACCCGGCCAGCGTCTCGATCAGCGCGGCCTGTTCGTCGGTTGTTGTGGGAAAGGCGTCAATTCGCCAGACGTCGCGGTCCTCGTCCTCTTCCAGGATGGAATAGGTCAGGGCCTCGGTGGCGGGATCGGCGTCGATAGCGGCTGCGGCGGCCTCGGCCACGGCGCGCGGGCCTCTTGCTACGGTCTGGACGGCGTCGGCGGTCATCGCCCGCGTCTAGCGGGCGGGGCGGCGAAAGGCGAGCCCCCGGGGTCAGTCGGCGATGGTCAGCCGGTGATGGTCGGCGCGGTCTCGTTCGCATCGTCAGACGCCGCGGCGCCGAGCGACGGATAGATCGACCGCGGCGGAGGCGGCAGGTCGTCATAGGCGGCGCGCGTCAGCACCACCGGCTCAGACGGGGCCTCCTGAGCCGGCGCGATGTGCGGCGCGGGCGCCGAGGTCTCGGCGCGTTCGCCGGGCCAGCCCATCGGCTTCGTCGCGTCCGTGCCCAGCACGTAATCCGGCGCCCGGGCGGCGTAGCTGGCCAGCGTCGCGCCGCCATCGAGGGGGCCGGCGGAGCGCAGGCCGGCCCGGCCGGCGATGATCTGCGGACCCGCCGGACGGTCGTCGCCGGTCAGGTCTGGGTGCATGGCGCCGCCCAGCATCAAGCCGCTCGCCAACGCGATCGCGGCGCCGAAGAGTTCCATTCGAACCGGAATATTCATGGGGAATGCCTGCACGCGCTGTGTGGGGTCGGGCTCTACAGCGCGCGAAAGGCCGATTGGTTCAGGACGAAGGTGGCGCCATTGCTTGTGGCCGAGCGTTCGAGTCGCGGGAGACCCGTCCGATGAGCAAGTACGATCCTCTGACCAGGCGCCTCGCGGCCACAAAGGGCGCAGAGTGGAAGGCGAGTTTCGCCGAGCTGGAGAAGCTGCTGGGCGCGCCCCTGCCGAAGACCGCCAAGGCCGGCAAGGCCTGGTGGAAGTCCGATGCGGCGACGCCGCAGGCTAAGGCCTGGGCAGGCTGGAACGCCGAGGCCGGCGACGGCGCTGTGGTCTTCCGCAAGGCTGGCGCAGCCGCGGCGCCGGAGCCCAAGGCCGCGCCCCCCGCCGTGTCCGGCGACGACACGCCGCCGATCCTTAAGCGCCTGGAGGTTAGCCCCGGCTGGGGCATGGCCCTGGTCGCGGGCGGCGTCGCGGTGGTCGCGGGGCTGGGCGCGCTCGCCTTCCGCGCCTTCGGCCGCAGCAAACAATCCTGATCGTCATGGCCGGGCTTGTCCCGGCCACCCAGATACGCTGACGCCCGAAGGTTGGCATGGCGGCGGCGTGTAAGTCCTTCACCGTCTGTGCTTCTGGGTGGCCGGGACAAGCCCGGCCATGACGGC
>JANXXK010000305.1 GCA_025350685.1 Alphaproteobacteria bacterium
CTCATGTTGGCAAGTGTTTCTGCGGCGCGGTGGAGGTCGAGGTCAGTGGCGAACCGGAAGGCATGGGCTACTGCCACTGCGCATCCTGCCGCTCCTGGTCCGGCGGCCCGGTCAACGCCTTCAGCCTGTGGAAGCCCGACGCGGTGAAGGTCACCAAGGGCGCCGACAAGGTCGCCACCTACAACAAGACCGAGGTCAGCTATCGCAAGTTCTGCACCGCCTGCGGCGGCCATCTGATGACCGATCATCCTTCGCTGGGCGTCGTCGATGTCTTCAGCGCCACGCTCCCCACGCTGGATTTCCAGCCCGGGCTGCACATCAACTACGCCGAGACCGTGCTGCCGATGAAGGACGGCCTGCCGAAGTTCAAGGACTTCCCCGAGGCTTTCGGCGGCTCCGGTGAGATGGTCGCGGAGTAGCTTCCTTCTCCCCGGTCTGCGCCTCCAGTACCTAGGGCCATTATGCTCGAAAGCCCTCTCCCCCCTTGCGGGGAGAGGGTTGGGAGTGGGGGTGTCGGCTCAGAGCCTGGAGGTTCGCACCCCCACCCCTGACCCCTCCCCGCAGGGGGGAGGGGAACTTGACACGCCTGGACCGGCAGGCTCGCATCTGACCATGGAATTTAAGGTCGGATAGCGTCCGGTAGGATGCTGGCGAAAGGGGACAAAATGCTGGCGGCAATTATCCTCGCGTCGGCTGTCATGAGCCTCCCCGCGGCAGTCCGCGGCGACTTCGATCACGATGGCAAACCCGATGTAGCCGAGGTCATGGCGCGGCATGACGGCGCCTATCAGCTCGTCATTCACCGCAGCGACCCCCGCCGATCTGTGGCGGTGATCACCACGCTCAGCGGGAGCGAGCTGGCCAACTTCTTCGTCTCCAAGGGGCGGCCAGGCCACTACCGCACCTGGTGCGGCAAAGGTGGGGGCCAGGACGGAGATCCCTGTCCGCGCAAATCGGTCACGTTGCGCGGCGACACGCTTACCTTTGGAACGGAAGAGGCATCAGAATCCGTCGCGCTCTGGACGGGCAGGGGTTTTGAGGTCGTCTTGCTGTCAGACTAAGCCCCTCAGCACGTACTCCCGCCGTCCACCACGATGGTCTGCCCCGTGGTCCACGCGCCCGCCCGCGAGGCCAGATAGACCGCGGCGCCGGCCAGGTCGTCGGGCTCGCCCAGGCGGCGGAGCGGCGTGCCGGAGGAGGCGCGCTGCTCGCCCTCCGGGGTGTCCCACAGCGCCTTGGCGAAGTCGGTCTTCACCAGGCCTGGCGCGACGCAATTGACCCGGATGTTATGCGGGCCCAGCTCCTGGGCAAGGTTGCGCGCCAGCTGCATGTCGGCGGCTTTGGAGATGCAGTAGGCGCCGATCACCGTCGAGCCGCGCAGGCCGCCGATCGAGGAGACGATGATGATCGCCCCATCGCGGCGTTCCTTCATCTCCGGGGTGACCATCCCGATCATCCAGTTGTTGGCGACGATGTTGTTGGTCAGGATCTTGCCGAAGGCGTCGTCGCTGATGTCGAGCTGGCTGCCATAGAACGGGTTCGAGGCGGCGTTGCAGACCAGGATGTCGATCTTGCCGAACGCCTTGCGGGTCTCGTCCATCAGCCGCTGAAGATCGTCCTTCGAGGAGATGTTGGCCGGGACCGCGATGGCGTGGCCGGCGCTCCGCCCATTGATCGCCGCGGCCACCTCGTCGCAGGGGCCCGCCTTGCGGGACGAGATCACCACCTTGGCGCCGTGGGCGGCCATCTGCTCGGCGATCGCCTTGCCGATGCCGCGCGAGGAGCCGGTGATCACCGCCACCTTGCCGGTGAGGTCGAAGAGGCGCCCGGTCAGGCTTGAGGTCTTGTCCATAACTTCGCTCATCGCGGGCTCCCTAAAACGTTCGTTTGATTTGCCGGCCATTTGCGATGCGGCCCCCAATGACGTCAAGGTGAGCCACGAGACTCGGAGACCCCAACCGCATGCGCATCCTCGGGCGGATCACCCTTGGCCTGATCGCCGCAGTCCTGCTGCTGGTGGCCGTCGTCGTGGTCCGCACCATGACCTACAAGGCCCCAGAGGCCGCAGACACCGCCGCCGATACCGAGGCGGTGAAGGTCGCCCTGCCGGTCGCCGTCGACCTCGACGCCGCGGCCCAGCACCTGTCCCAGGCCATCCAGATCCAGACCGTCAGCCACCAGGATGCGGCCGACGACCAGCCGGCGGAATGGACGCGGCTGCACGACTTCCTCAGCGCGACCTACCCCGCCGCCCATGCCGCCATGACCCGCGAGATCGTGGCTAAGAACACCCTCGTCTACACGTGGAAGGGGTCCGACCCGGCGCTCGCGCCCATGGTGCTGATGGCCCATCAGGACGTGGTCCCGGTCAGCCCCGGCACGGAGGCCGCCTGGAAGCATCCGCCGTTCTCCGGGGCCATCGCCGACGGCGCTGTCTGGGGCCGGGGCTCGATCGACGACAAGGGCAGCCTGATCACCCTCTTTGAGGGCGTGGAGCTCCTCGCCAAACAGGGATTCAAGCCCCGCCGCACGGTGATGATCGTCTCAGGCGAGGACGAGGAGGTGCGCGGCGATGGCGCCAAGGCCGCGGCCGCCCTGCTCAAGTCGCGCGGCGTGAAGGCCCAGTTCGTGGTCGACGAGGGCCTGGCGGTGATCGCCGACAATCCGGTCACCGGCGGACGCCTGGCGCTGATCGGCACGGCGGAGAAGGGCTATGCGACCCTGGTGGTGACCGCCAAGGCCGCCGGCGGCCACTCCTCAGCCCCGCCGGCGGACGGCGGCGGCGTGGTGGCGCTCGCCCGCGCGGTCGCCGCCATCGCCGACAATGGCTTCCCCATGGCCTTCCGCGGGCCCGGCGCGGCCATGCTGCAGGCGCTGGCCGCCAAGGCGCCGTTCGGCGTGCGCATGGCGGTGGCCAACGCCTGGCTGTTCAAGCCGCTGCTGATCAAGCAGATCGGCGCGACGCCCTCCGGCGCGGCGCTGCTGCACACCACCATCGCGCCCACCATGCTGAAGGGCAGCCCCAAGGAAAACGTCCTGCCGCAGGACGCCACCGCCTGGATCAACTACAGGATCGCGCCGGGCGACACCTCGGCCGCGGTGATGGCCAAGGCCCGGGCCGCGGTCGGGGCCCTGCCGGTGACGCTGGCCTGGGGCCGCCCGCCGCTCGAGCCCTCGGCGGTCTCGTCGACCGGCTCGGCGGGCTGGAAGGTGCCTGGCGGCAGCGAACGGAGAAGAATTCGGGGCAGAGCTTCGTGATGCGCTCGCAAAACGAATGGTCCCCTCCCAGATTGCCGAAG
>JANXXK010000321.1 GCA_025350685.1 Alphaproteobacteria bacterium
CTCAATCGCGGTGATTGAGGACACGGCGCGTCGCGCCACAGAGGGGAAGGCCCTGCAAAGACGTATGTGCCATTGAGGACATGGGCAAAGTCCTCAATCACAGCAGTAATTTCGTTCGGTCAGAGGCTTAGCTGCGCATCAGCGCCATTCTCTGTGGGCTGCCAATGACAAATCCTATGGGCAGCCCCATCGCTATACCCCAATAGTCCGAAAAAAAGAACATCTTGCGAACATAGAACAAAGCCGGTACAAATGAATCTCCTGGCGCCGGCGGTGTCGCCGAGCAGGCCGGTTGGCGGAATCGTGGGATAAGGGGCTTTCACAAATGAGTCAGACGGTGGCGTTGAAGCTGGTGGGCAAGGAAGACGGCGACAAGCAGCGCGCTCTGGAAGCGGCGCTGACCCAGATCGATCGGGCCTTTGGAAAAGGCTCGGTGATGCGGCTGGGCGAGAAGGGCAAGATCGTCGAGATCGAAAGCGTCTCGACCGGCTCGCTGGGCCTCGACATGGCGCTGGGCATCGGCGGCCTGCCCAAAGGGCGTGTCGTCGAGATCTACGGGCCGGAATCGTCGGGCAAGACGACGCTGGCCCTGCACGTGGTGGCCGAGGTCCAGAAGCTGGGCGGCACGGCGGCCTTCGTCGACGCCGAGCATGCGCTCGACCCGTCCTACGCCCACAAGCTGGGCGTCAATCTCGATGAACTGCTGGTCTCCCAGCCGGACACCGGCGAACAGGCGCTGGAGATCACCGACACCCTGGTCCGCTCGGGCGCCGTCGACATCATCGTCATCGACTCGGTGGCGGCGCTCACGCCGCGCGCGGAAATCGAAGGCGAGATGGGCGACAGCCTGCCCGGCCTGCAGGCCCGGCTGATGAGCCAGGCGCTGCGCAAGCTCACCGCCTCGATCTCCAAGACCCACACCCTGGTGATCTTCATCAACCAGATCCGCATGAAGATCGGCGTCATGTACGGCTCGCCGGAGACCACGACCGGCGGCAATGCGCTGAAGTTCTACGCCTCGGTGCGCCTCGACATCCGCCGCACCGGCTCGGTGAAGCGCGGCGACGAGATCATCGGCAACAACGTCCGGGTGAAGGTGGTCAAGAACAAGGTCGCCCCGCCGTTCCGCGAAGTCGAGTTCGACATCATGTACGGCGAGGGTATCTCCAAGCTGGGCGAGATCATCGACCTGGGCGTCAAGGCCGGCGTGATCGAGAAGTCCGGCTCCTGGTTCTCCTTCTCAAGCCAGCGCATCGGCCAGGGCCGCGACAACGTCCGCGACTTCCTCAAGGCCAACCCCGACATCGCCGCCGACATCGAGGCCCGCGTCCGCGGCGCCAAGGCGGTGATCGAGGAAGAGCTGCTGGTCGGCGGGCCTGAACCTGACGGAGAATAGGGCCTGACGAGGAATAGGTTCCTCTGACAGGCGCCGACGCTGGGCGGGCCTCCCCGCCAGCCGGCTAGCCCAGCGACCCCGCAAGGGCGCCTGACATCGGAATGAGGACGTTCGGGTTTCCCCGGGCGTCCTTTTCCTTTTCCCGGGCGTCCCTGAAAGCCCCCTATCTCTTGGAAGAGCCGAGCAAGTCCCGTAAACGGTCGGCCGTTCCCGAGTGGCGGACCCGAGTGTCCGCTGGTCAACGTCTGAGATGAGCCGCCTTAACTCCATGCCGAGCCTGAACGAGATCCGCACCCACTTCCTGGACTATTTCCAGAAGCAGGATCATGCCGTCGTCGCCTCGGCTCCGCTGGTGCCGCAGAACGATCCGACGCTGCTGTTCGTCAACGCCGGCATGGTGCCGTTCAAGAACTACTTCACCGGCGCGGAAACCTCGCCCTGGCCGCGCGCGGCGTCGTCGCAGAAGTCGGTCCGCGCCGGCGGCAAGCACAACGATCTCGACAACGTCGGCTATACCGCCCGCCACCACACCTTCTTCGAGATGCTGGGCAACTTCTCCTTCGGCGACTACTTCAAGGACGTCGCGATCGAGCTCGCCTGGGACCTGCTCACCAAGGAGTTCAAGCTCCCGGTCGAGAAGCTACTGGTCACCGTCTACGCCGAGGACGAGCACGCCGCGGACCTGTGGAAGAAGATCGCCGGTCTGCCGGACCAAAAGATCATCCGCATCGCCACCTCGGACAACTTCTGGTCCATGGGCGACACCGGCCCCTGCGGTCCGTGCTCAGAGATCTTCTACGACCATGGCGCCCACATCCCTGGTGGCCCGCCCGGCAGCCCGGACGAGGACGGCGACCGGTTCGTGGAGATCTGGAACCTGGTCTTCATGCAGTTCGAGCAGATGGCCAATGGCGACCGGACGAACCTGCCCAAGCCCTCGATCGACACCGGCATGGGCCTGGAGCGCCTCACCGCCGTCCTGCAGGGCGTGCACGACAACTACGACATCGACCTCTTCAAGACGATCATCGCTGCATCCCGCGACTTGGTCGGCGGGCCGGGCGGCGCGTCCAACGGCCCCTCGCACCGCGTGATCGCCGACCATCTCCGCTCGTCGAGCTTCCTGATCGCCGATGGGGTGATGCCATCCAACGAAGGGCGCGGCTATGTGCTGCGCCGGATCATGCGCCGCGCCATGCGCCACGCCCATCTGCTGGGCGCCGCCGACCCGCTGATGCACCGCCTGGCGCCGACCCTGATCGCCGAGATGGGCGAGGCCTATCCGGAGCTGAAACGCGCCGAGCCGGCGATCATCGACACCCTGCGCCAGGAAGAGGAGCGGTTCCGCCGCACGCTGGGCCGCGGCATGTCGATCCTGGAGGAGGCGACCGCCGGCCTGGGCGAAGGCGACGTACTCTCCGGCGAAACCGCCTTCAAGCTCTACGACACCTATGGCTTTCCTCTGGACCTGACCCAGGATGCTGTGCGGGCCAGGGGCCTGACCGTGAACCTCGACGAGTTCGACCTGGCGATGAACCGCCAACGCGAGATGGCGCGGGAAAACTGGACCGGCTCTGGCCAGGTGGCCGCAGCCGGCGAGTGGTTCGCCATTCGCGACCGGCTCGGCCCCACCGAGTTCGTCGGCTACGACGCGATCGAGGCGACGGGCGAACTGCTCGCGCTGGTCGGAGACGGCCGCGAGATCGATGGCGCGGTCGCCGGCGCCAAGGTTCAGGCGGTGTTCGATCGCACCCCCTTCTACGCCGAAAGCGGCGGCCAGGCCGGCGACCAGGGCGAAGTCGAATGGGAGGGTGGTCGCGCCCGGGTCACCGACGTCCAGAAACAGGCCGGCGATCTCTTCGTCCACGACCTGGAGATCCTCGAAGGGGCGCTGAAGGCCGGCGCCCAGGTGCGACTAGCGGTCGACGCCGAACGGCGAACGGCGACGCGCGCCAACCACTCGGCCACCCACCTCCTGCATGCCGCGTTGCGCAGCGTGCTCGGTCCCCATGTGACGCAAAAGGGCCAGATGGTCGACGGCGAGCGGATTCGCTTCGACTTCAGCCACGGCGCGCCGGTCACCCCCGACGAGATCGACCGCATCGAGGCCGAGGTGAACGCGGTGGTGCGCCAGAACCTGCCGGCGGAGACCGAGCTGATGGCGCCCAAGCAGGCGATGGAAGCCGGCGCCATGGCGCTGTTCGGCGAGAAGTACGGCGACACCGTGCGGGTCCTTACCCTTGGCCAGTCGCTGGCCGGGGAGGGCGCCTATTCGGTGGAACTCTGCGGCGGCACCCACGTCGCCCGCACCGGCGACATCGCCCTCTTCAAGGTGGTCCAGGAGCAGGGCGTCGCCGCGGGCGTGCGCCGCGTCGAGGCGCTGACCGGCGAGTCCGCGCGCCGCTGGCTGCTCGACCAGGCCGGCGTCGCCAAGGGCCTGGCCGACCAGTTCAAGGTTCCGGTCTCCGAGGTCCCGGCCCGCGTCGCCGCGCTGGAGGCCCAGCGCCGGCAGCTGGAGAGGGAACTCGGCGACGCCAAGCGCCAGCTGGCCATGGGTGGCGGCTCCGGCGGCGCCGCGGCCGCGGCCGGCCCCGAGGACATCGGCGGCGTCCAGGTGCTGGCGCGGGTCATGGAGGGCGTCGGCGGCAAGGACCTGCGGCCCATCGCCGAGGAATTCAAGAAGCAGCTCCCCGACGGCGTCATCGCGCTCGTCGGCTCGGCTGAGGGCAAGGCCGCGGTCACCGTGGCGGTCACCGGCGCGGCCCAGGCGAAGTTCAACGCCGTCGACCTCACCAAGGCCGCGGTCGCGGCAATGGGCGGGCAGGGTGCGGGCGGACGGCCCGATTTCGCCCAGGGCGGCGCCCCGGACGGCGCCAAGGCCGCTGACGGCCTGGCCGCCATCAAGGCGCTGATCGCAGGCTAGGCCGTCAGCTACATGCCGGTGAAGACGCAGAGCTTGTTGCCCGCCGCGTCGCGGACATAGGCGCCGTAGAAGCCGCTGGTGGCCTCGGGCGGGCGATAGCCCGGCGCGCCCTCGTCGGTCCCGCCGTTGGCCAACGCGGCGTCATAGGCCGCTTTTACCTGGGCGTGATCGTCGGCCTTGAAGCCGATCATGACGCCGTTGCCGCCGCGCGCCGCCTGGCCGTCGTGCGGCTTGCAGATGCCGACGCCCGGCGCGCCCTCTTTGCCGTAGAACGCCCAGCCGCCATCCAGCGGGCCGCGCGCATAGCCGACGACGCCCAGCACGGCGTCATAGAACGGCAGCGCCTTCTCCACGTCGAGCGCGCCAATGGTGATGTAACCGATGGTCATGTCCTGCCTCCGTCCTTGAGCCGGGCAGCATAGCCGCCGTCAGGAACGAAGCAAGAACGAACCGATGATCGCGGCCGGATTTCGCGAGGCCGGCGGCGTCTCTAGGCGGCTAGCGCCTTGGTCAGGTTGGCGGCGATCTTGTCGATGAAGCCCTCGGTGGTCAGCCAACCCTGGGTGTCGCCGACCAGCAGCGCCAGGTCCTTGGTCATCGAACCGGCCTCTACCGTCTCGACGCAGACCCTCTCCAGGGTGTCGGCGAAGCGGTCGAGTTCGGCGTTGCCGTCGAGCTTGGCGCGGTGCTTCAGCCCCTGGGTCCAGGCGAAGATCGAGGCGATGGAGTTGGTCGAGGTGGCCTCGCCGCGCTGGTGCTGGCGGTAGTGGCGGGTGACGGTGCCGTGGGCGGCCTCGGCCTCCATGGTCTTGCCGTCCGGGGTGAGCAGCACCGAGGTCATCAGGCCCAGCGAGCCGAACCCCTGGGCCACCGTGTCGGACTGCACGTCGCCGTCGTAGTTCTTGCAGGCCCAGACATAGCCGCCCGACCACTTCATTGCGGCGGCCACCATGTCGTCGATCAGCCGGTGCTCGTAGGTCAGGCCCGCGGCCTTGAACCTGTCGGCGTAGTCGGTGTCGTAGACCTCCTGGAACAGGTCCTTGAAGCGCCCGTCATAGGCCTTGAGGATGGTGTTCTTGGTCGACAGGTAGAGCGGGTAGTTGCGCGCCAGGGCGTAGGCGAACGAGGCCTGGGCGAAGTCGCGGATCGAATCGTCGAGGTTGTACATGGCCAGCGCCACGCCGGCGCCGGTGTAGTTGAACACCTCGCGCTCGATCTTTTCGCCGTTCTCGCCGACCCAGGTCAGGGTCATCTTGCCGGGGCCAGGCACCCGGAAATCGGTGGCGCGGTACTGGTCGCCATAGGCGTGGCGGCCGATGATGATCGGCTGGGTCCAGCCGGGCACCAGGCGCGGCACGTTCTTGCAGATGATCGGCTCGCGGAAGACCACGCCGCCCAGGATGTTGCGGATCGTGCCG
>JANXXK010000017.1 GCA_025350685.1 Alphaproteobacteria bacterium
TGCCCGGCAGTCGCGGCACATCGTTGTAACCCGTCTGAACGATAGCGATTCGCCAACACCCGACCTCAAGGTCCGCTCACCCCCCTAGCGGACGTTGGGCGGATCCGCTTTCGGGAAGAACGCAGAAGACCGCTTTCGACCGAGGCTGTGTAAAAACTCGCGGGCGCTTGAGTTGGGCGGTCGGCTTTGTCGGTGAGACGCGCCGGCCCTCAGGTCCGGATCGCTGCGATCAGCGGGCCGGTTCCGAGGATCTGCATCACCCTTTTCAGGTTGTAAGCCAGGATGTGGAGGCTGATCTCAGTCTTCACGTTCTTCAGCCGCTTCATCAGGAAGTGGGTGTGGCCCATCCAGGCTTTTATCGTCCCGAAGGGGTGCTCGACGATCCTGCGTCGGAGCTTCATCGGGCTCTGCGGGGCCAGGTCCATCCGCCGCTGCATGGCCTCGATCGTCGCCTCGTGCTCCCAGCGGGTGACGCGGCGCTCGACGCTGGGTGTGCACTGCGGCTTCAGCGGGCAGGTCTGGCAGCTCGCGCGGTCCCAGTAGCGGTGCAGCGTCAGGCCCCGCTCCACCGTCGTCATGTGGCGAGGCAGCAAGGCGCCCGCTGGGCAGCGGTAGACGTCCTGGTCGGCCACGTAGGTAAAGTCTTGTTTGCCGAAGCGGCCCTCGGCCTTGGCGTTGGAGGTGAGCGGCTTCGGCACATAGGGCGTCACGCCGATGGCCTCGCAGGCCAGGATTTCCTCGCCGGAGAAGTAGCCGCGGTCCGCCAGCATCTCGAGACCGTCCACGCCCATCGCGGCCTTGGCCTTCTCGCTCATGGCCGTGAGCTGCTGGCGGTCGCTGCCCGTCATGACCACGTCGTGGGCGACGATCAGATGATGCTCGGCCTCGACGACGGACTGGACGTTGTAGCCGACGATCCCGCTGCCCCGGCCGCTGGTCGCCATGGCCCGCGCGTCCGGATCGGTCAGCGAGACCTGGCCATCGTCTGACGCGGCGACCTGGGCCTCCATTGCCCGCAGTGCCTGCATCTGCGCGCGCAGGGTTTCGATCTTGCCCTTCAGCTTCCCGGCTCGCGCCTCGGCGGCCTCGCCCTCCTGGCGGTCGGCGGTGTCCAGGTCGGCCAGGTAGCCGGCGATGTGCTCGGCGACCTGCTCCATCCGCTTCTTCAGCTTGGTCGCGGTGAAGTTCCTGTCACGGGTGTTCACCGCCTTGAACTTGCTGCCGTCCACCGCCGCCAGCGCCTGGCTGAAGAGCCCGATCTCGCGGCACAGCACCACGAAGTGTGCACACGCCGCCTGGATCGCCGCGCCGTGGTCCTTGCGGAAGTTGGCGATCGTCTTGTGGTCCGGCGCGAGCTTGCCCGTCAGCCACATCAGCTCGACGTTGCGCCCAGCCTCCCGCTCCAGCCGGCGGCTCGACGGCACGCGGTTGAGGTAGCCGTAGACATAGAGCTTGAGCAGCGTTGCCGGATGAAACGCCGGCCGCCCCGTCGCCGCCGGCGTCACCGCAAAGCCCAGGCCCGCAAGATCGAGCTCGTCGACGAAGACGTCGATCACCCGCGCCGGGTTGTCCTCGCCAACATAATCGTCAAGGCAGCTCGGCAGGAGCGTTGGCTGACGGCGATCCTCACCCTCGACAAAGCGGCTCATCAGAAGACCCCCGACATGCGATGTCAGGAATCTGAACTGCTTCGCGTTTTTACACAGCCTCGACCCATAGCGGACTTTCCGTGAGTCCGCTTACGATGTGCTCAGTTTGATCGCTGGGGGGCGGCATGGACATCCACAAACCTAAGCCCTGGTATGGCGCCCGCGAGTTCCTGAAGGAGTATGTGATCATCGTGGTCGGCGTCCTCACCGCTCTTGGAGCAGAGCAGGTCGTGGAACATCTGCGTTGGCAGAAAGCCGTCGACGAGGCCACCCTTAGGTGAATCGCCTGGGGCGGCATGTCGTGAGGGATTACGCTAACTAAATGTGCTGCGCCAACAGCTCGGCTCGGTCGGTTGCGGAGAGATAAAGGGGCGCGGCGGCGCTGAACTGGGCGCGAGCGTCGCTGGCCTTTCCGATCCTCGCCAAGGCCTCACCCCACTTGAGACGCAATCGGCCCCAACCCGGTGTGAGCGCTGCCGCAGTTCGGAATTTCGCGGTGGCGCCCGCGACGTCTCCCTGCGCCAGCAGGGCTTCTCCCCACACCTCCGATGTATCGGCGAAGTAGGGCGCCAGGGCGTAAGCTTTTTCAGCCTCGGATGCTGCGCCGGCGGCGTCGCCCCTGGCGAGCTTGACGTCCGCCCACTCCAGATGGGCGAACACCAGGGAGGGACCCTGGTGGACAGCCTCGGCGAACCATCGGTCGGCCGCGGCGCGATCGCCCCCGGCCTCGGCGATCCGAGCCCGCGCCCGGACACAAAGGTAGCAATCCAGCGGCGTCGGCGCCAGGGTGGCCTGGGCGTCCGCCAGGCGCCCGTTCATGGCCTGGGCCAGCGCCAGCCATGGGCGATCATTCGCCATCTCCTGCGCAGCAACATAGCCCAGCACTTGCACCTGGTTCACGGTAGCCCGACGTGACTGATCGTCCGCCATCAACGCCTCGGCGGCCGCCAGGGCGGTGGGCCAATCGCCGGCGGCTGTGGCTGCGTACCACTGCGCTTTGAGCATACCGCGGGGTGGCGCTGAGGCCGAGGCCCGTGCCAAGGCCAAGTCATGGGCGGAGCCCGCGCCGTCGTGCAGGGCTCCCTTCGCCGTCGCGCCGAGCGCGAGGGTGTCGGCGACGTCCAACTGCATCGCGGTGCTGTCGCGCTCCAGATGCGCATAGTCGGCGCTCAAATAGTCCAGGCGGTTGTGGCCAAGAGACCTGACATGCTCGAAGCCAGCCCGATCCTGGGGAGGCTGATCCTGGATGCGCGTTTGCAGCAGGCGCCGGATGAAGCCCAGGGCCTCCTCATCGTGGCCCAGGTCCATGTTGGCCTTGGCCCCTTCCATCCAGACAAACATCATCTGGGGCCTAAGCCGGGCGGCGACCGCGATGCGGCTGAGTGCGCGGCGCCGGTCGCCGTCCGCTTCCGCCCATAGGGAATAGGCGTCTGCGAGCCTGTAGTTGGAGCGCGCTGTCGCGGCGAGCGCTGCGCTGGCCGCGAAGGCCTCGTCATCACGCCCGCGCACACTGAGGTAGATGATGAAGTTGTCGGGATCGAAGGCGGAGAAGGCTTTCTCCGCGGCTTGTTGCATCAGCTGGTCGAGATCGGGCAGCTTGCCGCGAACCTCGATCGGGTCGGCACCGGCGACATCGACCTTGATGGCCACGGATCCATCTCCGAGGTCCGTGAGGGCGCCGTTGATCCGTGTTTCGTGACCCAGGCGACGCCTCAGGAAACGCGCCACTTCGTTGAGTGAGACGCGCGTCTCCGGAATGTCCAGTTTGACGCTGTCATTGCTCTCGGCGCTGGCGTCCTCCGATTGGGTCAGCGAGTTTGCGTTGGTGACCCGCGCCACGCCAGAGATGCGATGGGTGAGGTCTCCGGCCAGGACATCCCCCGTGAGACCACGCGCGGCGAGCGAAGGCGGCGCGGAGAAGCCCGCAACAACCATCCCCCTTGCGGTCGTGGCGTCGTGAACCATCAGGCCGAGCACGCCCGCCACGCCCAGCACAGCGGCGAGGCTCAAGACCTGCAAAGCGAGCTTCACCGCATCGCCAACCGAGCGCAGGCGCAGCTGCGCGAACTGCGCCTTCAGGTGATGTTTCTGCAGGTCAATCAGGCTGCGGTGGGCAGCCAGGAAGCCGGCGACCTCGTCGCGCAGCGTGGGATCGGCGCGGGCTTCGTCAAGCGCCACAGCGATGCCCGCAGCGCCCGTGTCGAACGCTGGTTCAGCCTCTTCCGGGCCTTCGGTCTCTCGTCCTTCAGCCACCCGCATCCCCCAACGCGCCGAGACGAACACCTTGGCCTTGGCGGAACCGGGGCGCAATCGGCGGGCTGCGTCTTCTCATCTCCTTCAACGTCCACGCGTGAACCCATGTCGGACATTGGGAGAGTCTGCTTTGAGCAAGGGGACGATCTCAATGACCGCTCACGACCCATAGCGGACCTTTGGCTCTGGCAGGCCCAAGCGCCGAGATGCACCAACAGGAGACCTTGCTTCTGGCGCTGGAACCGGACGCTTAGGGACGATCAGGCGGTGAGAGCGAGGCGGCGGTCATTGCTCAACTGCTCTGCCCGATGGGTCTAGTCAGCACCGTGAGGAGAGACACACTAGGCGTTAAGAGCCCTTGGATAACGTGGTTTCCGACCACAAGGGCCTTCCCATCCGCGGGTTCAACGCTGCGCGGGGAGGAGCGCTTTCGCGTCGAGGTTGGCTGATGGTTTCAGCAGGAAGAAGTGGGCTGCGAGTGAGGCGGGTGGAGCGGACGCTGGCCGCCGACTAAGGCTTGGCCGGCGGCGCAGCCGGCGCGTTTGCCTCGTAGCGTAGCGGAATGCGCACGGTTCCACCGACGGTCGGCAGACCCTCGACGGTCCACGTCGTCAGCTTGAAATGCGGGGCCAGCGTCAACGCCGCTTGCGCGACGCCTTGGTCCGCCGGCTCGCCGCCTTCGACTTTGCAGTCACCGACGCCGCCGCCCATCTGGACCTTGCACGTCAACACGACGCGCAACGTGTCCGATTGCGAGACTTGGGCGAACGCGGCTCGGGTGTCCGCGAGGCTAGGCAGGCCCGCCCATTTCGGCGCCCCGACCGCCGGTTGGCCGGCCTCTAGGACGCTTGGATCGAAGACGACCGGAATCTGCACCGCGAAATCCGAGATCGGCTTGCCGTTGAGCGTCGTGACAGGAGACACGAAGTGCTTGGCGATGTCCTCGGCCGCATGCCCGAAGCCCTGGCCGGATGGCGCCTCCATGAC
>JANXXK010000033.1 GCA_025350685.1 Alphaproteobacteria bacterium
GGCGACCATCAAGCTCGGCGACGACAAGGAGCGGACCAAGTCCGCCGCCGCAGCCAAGGTGCAGATCGGCAAGGCCTGCCGCTTCGTCGGCCAGAACGCCATCCAGCTGCACGGCGGCATGGGCATGACCGACGAGATGGCGATCGGCCACTACTTCAAACGGGCCACGATGATCGAGAGCGCGTTCGGGAGCACCGACCACCACCTGGCCCGCTACGAGTTCCTGAGCCTGGGGCAGGCGGCGTAGCCATCCATCCCGCTCATCCCCGCGAAGGCGGGGATCCAGGGGTTTCGCGTTTCTGAGCCTGAGATGGCTCAGGCCGTGTATGGCTGTCCCAAAGCAACGAAAAAGCCTGGGTCCCCGCCTTCGCGGGGATGAGCGGAGATTTGATACCTTGGGAAAAGAAGCCAGCAAGGTCACCGCGACGTTCGCGGACGGACCCGAAGAGGGCCGCCTGCAGTACGAACCGCCGAAGCTGGTGTTCAAGGGGACGGCGCGGCGCGTGTTCGAAGGCGAGGCGCTGGCCGGGGTGAGCGCTGACGGCGCGGACCTGGTGCTGGCCGATGGCTCGCGGTTCACGCTGGGCGAGAAGCAGGCGGCGTCCTGGCTCGACGCGATCCTCAATCCCAAGGGCCGGCTGGACAAGATCGGCGTGAAGCCCGGCGCGCGCGTGGCCATCATGGGCGTCGCCGATCCGACCTTCTCCAAGGAACTGGCTGAGCGCGGCGCCGTGCCAGTCACCCAGTTGGCCGAGCTCGACCTCCTGTTCTACGCCGCCGACAGCGGCGCCGAACTGGCCCGCGTCGACGCGCTGGTGCCGATGCTCAATCCCACCGGGGCGCTGTGGATCGTCTCGAAGAAGGGCAAGGCCGCGACCGTCAAGGACACCGACGTCATGGCCGCCGCCAAGGCCCACGGCCTGGTCGACAACAAGGTGGTGGCGTTTTCCGACGCCCTCACCGCCCTGCGTTTCGTGCGGCGCAAGGCCGAGGCCGAACCCCACGCCGCCGCCTGATCCTCGGAGAGTCGCCGGCCTAGGGTTGGCCGGCCGGTCGATACGGCTTAAGCGCAGAGATCATGTCCCTGCGCGACTTCGGGCTCCTGGCGCTGGTCTGTCTGGTCTGGGCGTCCAACAATATCGTCTCGAAATATGCGGTGAGCCACCTGGCCACGCCGCCGCTGTTCTATGCGGCGGCGCGGTTCGCCGTGGTGATGGTCGCCACGCTGCCGTGGCTGCTGCCGATGCCGCGTCCGCGTTTGCGGCTGGTGACGGTGGCGCTGCTGATGGGCGGCGGCAATTTCGCCCTGGTGTTCATGGGGTTGAAGTACGCGACGCCGTCGTCGGTGGCGGTGGTCAGCCAGCTCGGCGTGCCGATCACCACGCTGTTGTCCGTGCTGATGCTGGGCGAGCAGATCCACTGGCGCCGCGCGCTCGGCATCGGGCTCACCCTGGCCGGCGTGCTGACGGTGATGTGGAGCTCGACGGGAATCGGCGCCTCGGTCGGCCTGCTCTACGTCGTGGCCGCCTCCATCGCCTCCTCGTTTGGCGCGGTGATGATGAAGCAGATCGAGGGGGTGAAGCCGCTGCAGTTCCAGGCCTGGGTGGGCTTCTGCTCGGTCTGGCCGCTGATCGCGCTGTCGGCCTGGCTGGAACCGGGCCAGGTCCAGATGGGCCTCGCCGCCGGCTGGCCGTTCGCGGCCTGCGTGCTCTATTCCGGCCTAGTGGTCTCGGTGGGTGCGCACACCGCCTACTACTTCCTGATCGGCCGCTATGAGGCCAATCTGATCTCGCCGTTGACCCTGATGACGCCGCTGGCCACGATTGCGCTCGGCGTAGCCATTTTCGCCGACCCGTTCGGCGCGCGCATGGCGGCGGGCTCGATCCTGGCGCTTAGCGGTGTTCTGATCATCGCGCTGCGCAGGAACCAGGTCATGCCGCTGCTGCTCGCCATCTGGAACCGCGCGCAATGATCGATCTCATCGAGGCCCCCAGCCCCAACTTCGACGCGCGCACCGCGCCGCCGGAGATCCTGGTGCTGCATTACACCGGCATGAAGACCGGGTCCGAGGCGGTCGAGCGGTTGCGCGATCCGGCATCGAAGGTCTCGTCGCACTACGTGGTCGAGGAGGATGGGCGGATCTTCCGCCTGGTGCCGGAGGAACGCCGCGCCTGGCACGCGGGCGCCTCCTACTGGAAGGGCCAGCGCAACATCAACGGCGTCTCGATAGGCGTGGAGATCGTCAATCCGGGCCACGAGTTCGGCTACCGCGACTTCCCCAAGGCGCAGATCGACGCGGTGATCGCGCTCTGCGCCGACATCCGCGGCCGCTGGACCATCGACGACGGCCACATCGTCGGCCACTCCGACGTCGCCCCGGGGCGCAAGGACGATCCGGGCGAGCTGTTCCCCTGGAAGCGGCTGGCCGAGGAAGGCCACGGCTACTGGGTCGAGGTCCCGCCGGCGCCGGGGGCGGCGCTGGCGCTGGGCGACGAGGGCGTGGGGGTCTTCGGCCTGCAGGCCGGCTTTACGCGGCTGGGCTACGACCTGCCGCCGTCGGGCAGGTTCGACGAGGCGACGCACGCCGTGGTGACCGCCTTCCAGCGCCATTGGCGGCAGCAACAGGTGGATGGGATTGCGGATGGGGCCACGCGGGCCCAACTGATCGCTCTCCTGAGGCTGGCGGGCTGAGCTGATGCATCCTTCTGCGGTGTTCAAGACCGAGGACGAGGCGACCCTGCTCGCCCATCTGGCGGCGCATCCATTCGTGACCCTGGCGGCGGCGCCGCAAGGCCGGCTGCTGATCGCCCACGCCCCGGTCGTGGCGCGGCGCCTGGGCGAGGGCGTCGTGCTCGACTTCCACCTGTCGCGCGGCAACGCCCTGGCGGGTGCGATCGAGGGCGGCTTCCGCGCAGTGACCGTGAGCCTCGCCGCCGAGGCCTACATCAGCCCCGACTGGTACGAGGACGCCGACCAGGTGCCGACCTGGAACTATATCAGCGTCGAGGCCGAGGGGCCGGTCGCGGCGCTGGATGACGCGGGATTGGTCACTCTGCTCGACGACCTGTCGGCGCAGGAGGAGGCGCGGCTCCTGCCCAAGCCGCCCTGGACTCGGCGCAAGATGAGTCCTGGTCGTTTCGAAGCCATGACCCCGGGCATCATCGGGGCGCGGATGTCCATCGAGCGCCTGGAAGGGATCACCAAGCTTTCGCAAAACAAGAACGAGGCGGACCGCGCGGGCGTCGTCGCCGCCCTCGGCGACCACCTGATCGGCCGGCTGATGGCCCCCAACCTCAGGCGCCCATGAGCGGCGTCGCGATCCGGCCGACCACGCCGGCCGACGCGCTCGCGATCCTGGCCCTGCACATCGCCGCGGCGTCACGGGGCGGTGGCCTCGCCCGCGAACCGGACGAGATGGACCTGGCCGGAATCCAGGGCTCGCTGGCCCGGCCGTTGCAGGACGGGGTGGCGCTCACCGCCTGGATCGACGGGACGCTGGCCGGCGAGATCCACGCCTCGCGCTACGCGCCGCGCCAGTTCGCGCACAATCTCACCGACCTGACGGTGGCCGTGCACCCGGATCTGCAGGGGCGCGGCGCCGGCGCGGCCCTGTTCGAGGCGCTGTTCATCGAGGCGGGCAGGATGACGCCGCCGATCGAGCGCGTCGAACTGCTCTGCCGGGAGGGCAACACCGGCGCGCTTCGGCTCTACCTGCGCCTGGGCTTCGTCCTTGAGGGCCGCTTCCCGCGCCGCGTGCGGCTGAAGGACGGCACGGTCGAGGACGACCTGGCCATGGCCAAGCGGCTGACTTGACCCCGAGGGCCCGAACACTCACCTTCCGCGCGGACCAGACGGCCGGGCGATCGCGGTCTCCGCAAGGGGGTCGAGGAAAGTCCGGGCTCCACGACGACATGGCGGCGGGTAACGCCCGCCGGGGGCGACCCCAGGGATAGCGCCACAGAAAGCAAACCTCCTCTTTTCGGAGAGGGAAGGGTGAAAGGGTGGGGTAAGAGCCCACCGCGTGCCTGGTAACAGGGACGGCATGGCAAGCCCCGCCAGGAGCAAGACCGAATAGGGACCGTGCGCCTCCAGCAATGGGGGCAGGGCTGTCGTAGGCCCGAGCGGTCCGGGTAGGTCGCGAGAACCGTCCCGCGAGGGGCGGTCCAGAGGAATGATCGCCAATGTCCGGGGCTTCGCGGCTCCGGGCGGCACAGAACCCGGCTTACAGGCCGTCTGGTCCCACTTCTCCACAGGCGCGGCATCCGGCCAAGCGGGGCCCACGGCTCCGTTTGTTAACAAGTGTGGCCAGAGTTCGCTGTATGTTCTGTGGATAAGTACTTCTCGTTAACCATGACTCGGTGCGATGCCTTGGTTTCTCTAGTAAATAGGCATTCAGAGTCATTTACTCCCAATTCATCCCATGTTACCCCGTTCGTACTTCGCTAACCAATTGGCCGTGGGGGGCTGGCGGCAGCGGAGATAGAGCGGTCGGTCCGCGTGTCAGGGGTTTTGGGCTGTGTTTCTCTCGACGTTCGAGAAGCAACTGGACGGCAAGCGGCGCATCGTCGTGCCGCTGGAGTACCGCGCCCTGGTCGCCGGACCGTTCGACGGCGTCTTCTGCTTTCCCTCCATCGAGGCCGACTGCATCGAAGGTGGCGGAAAGGCCTTGTTTGACCGCTACGCGAGCGTGATCGAGGAGCTGGAGTTCGGCGACCCGCTGCGCAGCGCGCTGGAGACCTCGGTGTTCGGCGGCATGGCCAGGCTGAGTTTCGACCCGGCCGGCCGCATCACTCTGCCGGAGACCCTCTGCGACCAGTTCGGCCTGTCGCTGGACGTCGTGCTGGTCGGCCTCGGCGACCGCTTCCAGATCTGGGCCAAGGACGCCTTCCAGGCGCACCGCGCCCAACAGCGCGAGGTCGCCCGCGAGGGCCTGGCGACGCTGCGCGCCCAGCAACGCGCCGCCAAACTGGGGAGCGCCGGATGACCGCCCCGCACGCCCCCGTCATGCTCGACGAGGTCGTGGACGCGCTGCAACCCCGCGCCGGCCAGACCGTCGTCGATGGCACTTTCGGCGCCGGCGGCTACAGCCGCGGCATCCTGGCCACCGGCGCGAGCGTCATCGCCTTCGACCGCGACCCCACCGCGCGGCGCTTTGCCGAGGGCCTGCCCGCCGAGCGCTTCCGCCTGGTGGAGCGCCGCTTTTCCGAACTGGCCGACGAGACCGGCGAGGGCGCCATCGACGCGGTCGTCTTCGACATCGGCGTCTCGTCCATGCAGCTGGACGAGGCTGAGCGCGGCTTCTCCTTCATGCGGGATGGTCCCCTGGACATGCGAATGGCGGCCACCGGCCCCACCGCCGCCGATCTGGTCAACGAGGCCGAGCCGACCGAGCTCGCCCGCATCCTGTTCGTCTACGGCGAGGAGCGCGAGAGCCGTCGGATCGCCCGCGCCATCGCGCGCCGCCGCGAGGAGCAGCCGTTCACCCGCACCCTGGAACTGGCCGAGTTCATCGAGAAGGCGGTGGGCGGCCGCCGCGGCGCCAAGGTGCATCCCGCCACCCGCTCGTTCCAGGCGATCCGCATCGCGGTCAACGAGGAGCTGAGCGAGCTCGAGGCCGGTCTTGCCGCCGCCGAACGGGCGCTGAAGACCGGCGGGCCCCTCGTAGTCGTCACCTTCCATTCGCTGGAAGACAGAATCGTGAAGACCTTCTTCTCGGTGCGGGCGGGAAAAACCCCGGCGGGATCGCGCCATGCGCCCCCGGTTGCGGCCGGTGCGGCGCCGAGCTTCCAGCTCTCGTTCAACGGCGCGCTAACGCCGTCGGCGGCAGAGCTGGCGGCGAACCCCCGGGCCCGTTCCGCGAAACTGCGGGCGGCGGTGCGCACCGAGGCGCCCGTGTGGAGGGCGGCGGCATGAACTGGCTGAACAGACGAGTCCGCGGCTTCAGGCTGATCGACCTGGTGGCCCTGGGCCTGCTCACCGTGCTGATCCTCGGCGTCTATCTCGCCAAGACCATCGCCGGGCGCGAGCGCACCGAGATCGCTCGGGTCGAGCGCCAGATCGGCGAGGAGAAGGCCCGTATCCGCCTGCTGCAGGCCGAGGTCAGCCACCTGGAGCAGCCGGCCCGCATCGAACGCCTGTCGGAGGCCTACCTTGGCCTGGGGCCGGTCTCCATCAGGCGCGAGGCCGACGCCGAGGCCCTGCCGCAGCTGGCCCGCAAGCCCCTGGCTCTGCCGGCGACGCCGGTGGCCGTGACGCTGGACCCCACCGCCGCCGCCAAGCTGGAGCCGCCCGCGCCGATCCCCGGCCCGACGCAGGTCGCCGCCACCACCCTGGTCAACGGGGTCGCCCGATGAGCCTGGGCCAGATGACCTTCGGAACCCCGGTGATCTCGCGCTGGGTCTCGGGCTTGGTCTGGCGGCTCGAGCACGCCTTCGAACGCGCGCGCGCCTCGGGCAAGGCCGAGGACGACACCCGCATCCGCATCTTCGTGGTGCTGATCCTGTTCTCGACGCTGTTCGCCTGCGTCATGGCCGGCGCAGCCTGGCGGGCGCTGTTCACCGACACCGGCCGGTCCGACTATGTGCAGCCGGTGGGCGCCGCGCGCGCCGACCTGGTCGACCGCAATGGCCAGATGCTGGCCGCCGACCTTTTGCACTATGGCCTCTACATCGACCCGCGTGAGATCTGGGACACCGCCGAGACCCGCCGCGCGCTCAGCGCCAACCTGCCGGACCTGACGCCTGAGCGGCTGGAGAAGGCGCTGAAGGGCGGTCGGCGCACCTTCGTTCTCGGCGGGCTGACGCCCGAAGTCCGGGCCCAGGTGCATGACATGGGCCTGCCCGGCGTTTCCTTCGAGCCGGAGCAGAAGCGGGTCTATCCGCTGGGCTACACCGCCGCCCACCTGATCGGCTTTTCCGACACCGGCGGCCAGGGCCTGGCCGGCGCCGAGGCCGCGCTCAACGACCAGGTCCGCGAAGCCGCCGCCGGCAACGGCGCGGTGCCGCTCTCCATCGACCTGCGTATCCAGGCTGCGCTCGAGGACGAGCTCTACAAGGCTACCGCCGAGTTCAACCCCAAGGGCGCGGCGGGCGTTGTGGTCAATGTGCACACCGGGGAGGTCCTGGGGCTGGCGAGCTACCCCACCTTCGACCCCAACAAGCCCGGCGCCGCGAGCCTGGACGCCCGGCTCAACCGCGCCGCCGGCTCGATCTATGAGATGGGCTCGACCTTCAAGGGCTTCACCGTGGCCGCCGGCCTTGATTCAGGGGTGGCCACCCCCACCTCGACCTTTGACGCCACCCACCCCTTCAAGCTCGGCTACCGGACCATCACCGACTATCACGCGACCCACGCGATCCTGACCCTTGTGGAGGTGTTCCAGCACTCCTCGAACATCGGCACGGCGCGGCTGGGCGAAGAGATCGGCCCCGACCGGCTGCACGCCTATTTCAAGTCTTTCGGCCTGTTGGAGCCGGCCCGCACCGAGCTGATCGAGAGCGCCCGGCCGCTGACGCCTAGGGTGTGGGACACCGACGCCGTCGCCTCCACCTCGTTCGGCCATGGGATCAACGTGACGCCGCTGGCGGTGGCGCGGGCCTATTCCGGCCTGATGAACGGCGGTGAGCTGTTGCCGCTGACCATCAAGAAACTGCCGGCGGGAACCGAGGTGCATGGGCCGCGCATCGTCTCGCAGGCGACGGCGCTGACCATGCTGCAGATCATGCGCTCCAACGTCACCGGCGGCTCGGGCAAGTCGGCCAACATCCCGGGGCTCAATGTCGGCGGCAAGACCGGCACCGGCGACAAGTGGGACGCCGCGGCCCGGCGGTATTCCAGCACCAAGCAGGTGTCGTCCTTCGCCGCGGTCTTCCCCACCGACGGGCCGCTGAACGCGCCACGCTACCTGGTGTTGGTGCTGCTGGACGAGCCGCACGCCGGCAAGAACGGCGCCGACCCCACCGGCGGCATCGTCGCCGCGCCGGCCGCCGGCCGGGTGATCGAGCGCATCGCCCCGTTCCTGGGCGTGAAGACCCGCGTCGAGACCAACCCCTTCGCCAAGCTGACCGAGGCCGACGCCGCCAATGCGGCGGAGGAGCACTGATGAGCCAGCGCCTCTCCGACCTGCTGCACCGCGACCTCGCCGTCGACCCGCAGATCGAGGGCGTCACCGCCGACAGCCGCAAGGTGCGTCCCGGCTGGCTGTTCGCTGCGCTGCCCGGCGCCAAAGTCGATGGCCGCAGCTTCGCGCCCAAGGCCGTGGAGCAGGGCGCCGTCGCCGTCCTCGCCGGCCGCGAGATCGAGGGCCTCTCCGCGCCGTTGGTGATCGCCGGCGACCCGCGCCGCGCCTATGCGCTGGCCGCCACCGCCTTCTGGGGCGCGCAACCGAAGACCTGCGTCGCGGTTACCGGCACCAATGGCAAGACCTCGGTGGCGGGCTTCTGCCGCCAGCTGTTCGCCGGCGCCGGCCTGAAGGCCGCCAGCATGGGCACGCTGGGCGTGCGCATCAGCGCGCCGGGCTCTGACGATGAGCAGATCACGCCGCCGGGCCTGACCACGCCGGACGCCGCCGATGTCGCCGAGTTGATGGCCGGCGCCGCCCAGGCCGGCGTCACCCACCTGGCGCTGGAGGCCTCGTCGCACGGCATCGACCAGCGCCGCCTGGACGGGGTGAAGCTGGTCGCCGCGGGCTTCCTCAATCTCACCCAGGACCATCTCGACTATCACGGCACCATGGGCGTCTACCGGGCCGCCAAGCTGCGGCTGTTCGAGACCTTGCTGGCGCGCGGGCGGACCGCGGTGCTGAACGCCGACTCAGACGCCTATGGCGCCTTTGCCGGCGCTGCGGTCAGCGCGGGCCAGACGATCATGAGCGTCGGCGAGGCGGGCCAGGGCCTGAAGCTGATCGAGCGCAGCCTGCTGCCGCTGGGCCAGCGCCTGCACCTGCTGCACCACGGCCGCGACTGGGACGTGCGCCTGCCGCTGGCCGGGGCCTTCCAGGCCTCCAACGCCCTGGTCGCCGCGGGGCTCTGCCTGGCCGCGGGCCTCAGCCCTGAGCAGGTGTTCGCCGGTCTCGAGAAGCTCGAGGGTGCGCCGGGCCGGCTGCAGCGCGTCGGCGCCGGCTTGCGCGGCGGCGAGGCCTACGTCGACTACGCCCACACGCCCGACGGGCTGGAGACGGTGCTGAAGGCGCTGCGCCCCCACGCGCGCGGTCGCCTGATCGTGGTGTTCGGCGGCGGCGGCGACCGCGACCGCGGCAAGCGCCCGCTGATGGGCGCCATCGCCGCCGAGCTGGCCGACGTGGCCATCGTCACCGACGACAATCCGCGCTCCGAGATCCCCGCCGAGATCCGCGCCGACATCATCGCCGGGGCCCAATCTGCCTTGAAAGAAGGGTCCCCCCTGGAGATCGGCGACCGGCGCGAGGCGATCCTCGCCGCCGTGGCTCTGCTGGCCGACGGCGACATCCTGGTGGTGGCCGGCAAGGGCCACGAACAGGGCCAGATCGTCGGCGACACTGTCCATCCGTTCGACGACGTCACCGAAACCGCGACCGCCCTGAACACGGCAAAACAGCATGGCTGAGCCGCTTTGGACTGCAGACGAGATCGTTGCAGCCACGGGCGGCAAGCTGGCCGGCAAGCCCTTCTTCGCCACCGGCGTTTCCATCGACACCCGCACCCTGGAGCCCGGCGACCTGTTCGTCGCGCTGGGCGGCGCGCGTGACGGCCACGAGTTCGTTGATCAGGCAATGGCGTCCGGCGCGGCCGGCGTGCTGGCCTCGCGCCAGGTGTTCGGCTCGGCGGTGATGGTCGACGACACGCTCGCGGCCCTGGAGCGGCTGGGCGTCGCGGCCCGCGAGCGCGCGCCCATGGCGCGGCGCGGCGCCGTCACCGGCTCGGTCGGCAAGACCAGCGTCACCCAGGCGATCATGGCCGGGCTGAGCCTCGCCGGCCATGGTCGCAAAGATTCGGCGCACTCGTCGGTGAAGTCGTACAACAATCACATCGGTGTGCCGCTCACGCTGGCGCGCATGCGCCGCGACACCGAGCGCGCCGTCTTCGAGATCGGCATGAACCACGCCGGCGAGATCGCCCCGCTGACCGCCATGGTCCGCCCGCACGCCGCGGTGGTGACCAACGTCGGCCCGGTGCACACCGAGAATTTCCCCGACGGCGAGACCGGGGTCGCCAAGGCCAAGGCCGAGATCTTCGAGGGCCTGGAGCCGGACGGCGTGGCGGTGCTGGACGCCGACAGTCCGTGGTTCGGCCTGCTGGCCGAGGCGGCGCAAAAGGCCGGAGCCGAGGTGCGCACCTTCGGCCGGGGCGAGGGCTGCGACGCGCGGCTTATCGACTTCCAGCTTGAGGGCGACCACGCCGTCGTTCAGGCCCGCCTGCACGGCGAGAGCCTTGACTTTCCGATCCTGCAGACCGGCGCCCACTGGGGCCTCAACGCCATGGCGGTGCTGCTGATGCTGGAGGCGCTGGACGTGACCTTGAGCGACAGCCTGGCCGCGCTGGGGTCCTTCGAGCCGCTGGAAGGGCGCGGGGCCGAGACCGCCATCCATCTGAAGGCCGGTGGCTTCACCCTGATCGACGAGAGCTTCAACGCCAACCCGCTGTCCATGGCCGCGGCGATCGCCACGCTGGGCGCACGCAAGACCGCGGGGCGGCGGATCGCGGCGCTCACCGACATGCTGGAATTGGGCCACGAGGCGCCCCATTTCCACGCCGCGCTGGCCGAGCCGCTGGCGGCCGCCAAGGTGGATCTGGTGTTCTGCGCCGGTCCTCTGATGAAGTCCCTGTGGGACGCCCTTCCGCCGACTCGCCGCGGCGGCTACGCCGACACCGCGGCGGAACTTTCGCCGCTGGTCGTGCGGGCCGCAGAGTCCGGCGACGTGGTGATGGTCAAGGGTTCGAAGGGTTCCAAAGCCAGCGTGGTGGCGCAGGCGCTGGCGGCTCTCGAGCGCCGTTCCGGGGGGATGGGCTGATGTTCTATTGGCTCTACGAGCATTTTTCGGCCGGCGGCCATGGGCACGTCCCGATCCTCAACCTGGTCCGCTACCTGACCTTCCGCACGATCATGTCGCTGGCCACCGCCCAGGTCGTCGTGGTGGCGATGGGCTCGCGGTTCATCCGCTGGATGCAGGCCAAGCAGGGCAAGGGCCAGCCGATCCGCGCCGAGGGCATCCAGCGCCACATCGTCGAGAAGGCCGGCACGCCGACCATGGGCGGGGTGATGATCCTGGCCGGGCTGGTGGTCGGCACGCTGTTCTGGGCCGACCTCAGCAACGTCTACATCTGGGCGGTGCTGCTGGTCACCGCGGGCTACGGCCTGCTGGGCTTCCTGGACGACTATTCGAAGGTCACCAAGCAGTCGACGGCGGGCATTTCCGGCAAGATGCGGCTGGCGCTGGAGACCGGCATCGCCATGGCGGCGATCGCGCTGATCATCCTCTTCGCCGGCAAACCGCCCGAGGCGCCGGAGCTGCTCACTTCGGTGGCCTTCCCGCTGTTCAAGGGCCTGGTCGCGAACCTCAGCTGGTTCTACCTGCTGTTCGGCGCCTTCGTCATCGTCGGCGCCGCTAACGCGGTGAACTTCACCGACGGGCTCGATGGCCTGGCGACCGTGCCGGCGATGATCGCGGCCTCGGCCTACGGCCTGATCGCCTATCTGGTCGGTAACTTCCTGTTCGCCAACTATCTGCAGCTGCACTTCGTCCCCGGCGTCGGCGAGATCGCCATCTACTGCGGGGCCATGGTCGGCGCGGGCCTGGGCTTCCTCTGGTACAACGCCCCGCCGGCGCGGATCTTCATGGGCGACACCGGCGCCCTGGCGCTCGGCGGCGGCATCGGCGCGGTGGCGGTGTCCACTCGCCACGAGATCGTGCTCGGCATCATCGGCGGCCTGTTCGTGGCCGAGACCCTGTCGGTGATCATCCAGGTGGCCTGGTTCAAGCGCACCGGCCGCAGGATCTTCCTGATGGCTCCAATCCACCACCATTTCGAGAAGCTCGGCTGGTCGGAATCGACCGTGGTCATCCGCTTCTGGATCGTCTCGATCATGCTGGCCCTGCTGGGCCTCGCCACCCTCAAGCTGCGGTAGGGGAGGCCTTGCGCACGCCATGATCCCGGTCCGCGGCTTCGAGGGAAGGACGGTCGCCGTGTTCGGCCTGGCCCGCACGGGTCTGGCCGCCGCGCGCGCCCTCCTGGCCGGCGGGGCCAAGGTGGCGCTCTGGGACGAGAACCCCAAGAGCCGCGCCGCCGCCGAGGCCGAGGGCTTTTCGCTCACCGACCTGACCACCGCCGATTGGTCGATGTTCGCCGCGCTCATGCTGTCGCCCGGGGTGCCGCTGACCCATCCCGCGCCGCACTGGACGGTGGAGAAGGCCCGCGCGTCCGGCGTCGAGATCGTCGGCGACATGGAGCTGTTCGCGCGCACAGTGAACGCCGCGCCGGAGCACAAGCGCCCGAAGATCGTCGCCATCACCGGCACCAACGGCAAATCGACCACCACGGCGCTGATCGGCCACGTTTGCGCCCAGGCCGGCCGCGACGTGCGCATCGGCGGCAACATCGGCGTCGGCGTGCTGGACCTGCCGGATATGCACGGCGGCGCGGTCTACGTCCTGGAGATGAGCTCGTACCAACTCGACCTGACCTCCAGCCTGCACGCCGACGTGACCGTGATCCTCAACATCACGCCGGACCACCTGGAGCGGCACGGCTCGATGGAGGGCTATGTCGCCGCCAAGCGCCGGATCCTCGCCAACCAGGGCAAGGGCGACACCGCGGTGATCGGCGTCGACGACATGTGGGGCCAGCAGATCTGCACCGAGATCACCGCCGCCAACCGCCGGACCATCGTGCCCGTCTCGGCGTCCAAGGCCATGGGCCGAGGCGTCTATGTTCTGCAGGGCGTGCTCTATGACGCCATGGCCGAGCGGGCCATCGAGGTCGCCGATCTCAACCGCGCCCGCTCGCTGCCCGGCCGGCACAACTGGCAGAACGCCGCGGCCGCCTACGCCGCCGCCAAGGGGCTGGGCATTGCGCCGGCCGAGGCCGCCGAGCACCTGCTCACCTTCCCGGGCCTGGCGCACCGGATGGAGACCGTCGCCACGCTCGGCCGGGTGCGTTTCGTCAACGACAGCAAGGCCACCAACGCCGACGCCGCCCGCCAGGCGCTCAGCAGCTACCCTAAGTCGTTCTGGATCGCCGGCGGCCAGCCGAAGACCGGCGGCATCGAGCCGCTGGCCGACCTGTTCCCACGAGTGGCCAAGGCCTATCTGATCGGCGAGGCCGCGCCAGCCTTTGCCCAGACGCTCAAGGGCAAGGCCACGGTCGCCGAAAGCGGAACCCTCGACGCCGCCGTGGCCCAGGCCTACGCCGACGCCTCGGCCACCGGCCAGGACGCCATCGTGCTGCTGTCGCCTGCCGCCGCTTCCTTCGACCAATACGCCGACTTCGAGGCCCGGGGCGAGGCGTTCCGCGCCGCGGTGCAGAGACTGGCCCACGCCGCCCGAGGGGCCGCATGAGGTCTCGGCCCAAAGCAAAGGAGCCGGCCGCATGACCGCCGCCACGCCGCGTGCGGCGCCCTCAGCCAGCGCCACGGCTCATCACGCCTTCGCCCGCTCCGACCGCAGCGCCGTGGGCGTCTGGTGGTGGACGGTGGACCGCTGGATGCTAGGCGTGGTCGCCCTGCTGATCGCCGTCGGCGTGGCCATGTCCTTTGCCGCCAGCCCCGCGGCCGCGGCCCGGATGAACGTCGGCGACCCCTTCCACTTCGCCGTGCGCCAGTGCGTCTTCGCCGCCGGCGCGGCGGTGATCCTGCTGGCCGTCTCGATGCTGGAGGTGAAGACCGTCCGACGGAGCGCGTTCTTCATCTGGCTTTTCGCCATCGCCATCATGGTCGCCCTGCCGTTCCTCGGCCACAACGCCAAGGGCGCGACCCGCTGGCTGGAGTTCGGGGGCTTCACCCTGCAGCCGTCGGAATTCATGAAACCGGCGCTGATCATCCTGGTCGCCTGGATGTTCTCGGAGGGGCAGAAGGGCCAGGGCGTGCCCGGCGTCTCCATCGCCTTCTTCCTCTATTTCGTCTCCATCGGGCTTCTGCTGATCCAGCCCGACATCGGCCAGACCGTGCTGATCACCATCGCCTTCGGGGGGGCGTTCTGGATGGCCGGCGTGCCGCTCTCCTGGGTGATGCTGCTGGGCGGGGCGGCGGTCGCCGGGCTGTCGTCGACCTATTTCCTGTTCCCCCACGTGGCCAGCCGAGTCGACCGCTTCGTCTCGCCCGACAACGCCGACACCCACCAGGTGAGCCGCGCCGCCGAGGCGATCGCCGCCGGGCGCATCTTCGGCCGCGGGCCGGGCGAGGGCGTGCTGAAGCGGGCCATCCCCGACGCCCACACCGACTTCATCTATTCCGTCGCCGCCGAGGAATACGGCCTGCTGTTTTCCCTGCTGCTGATCAGCCTGTTCACCTTCATCGTGGTGCGCGGGCTCTATAAGTCGATGAAGCTCAGCGACCCCTTCGAGCAGGTGGCCGCGGCCGGGCTCTTCGTGCTGGTCGGCCAACAGGCGCTGATCAATGTGGCGGTGAACCTCAACCTGATCCCCACCAAGGGCATGACCTTGCCGTTCATCAGCTATGGCGGCTCGTCGATGCTGGCCATGGGGCTGACGCTCGGCATGGCGCTGGCGCTCACGCGCCGCCGCCCGGGCGCCTACACCGCCAGCGAAGGGCTCGCCAAGGCCGGCGCGTTCGCTTAAGCCGCAAGGTGATGCGGAAAGTCGCGGTTCTCGCCGCCGGGGGCACCGGCGGGCACCTGTTCCCCGCCCAGGCGCTGGCCGAGGCGCTGATCGGCCGCGGCTGGTCGATCGTGCTGGCGTCGGACGAGCGGGTGGCGGGCCTGGCCCAGGATTTCCCGGCCGAGCGCCGCATCGGGCTCTCGTCGGCCACCTACCAGTCCGGCAATCCGCTCAGCATGCTGCGCGCCGGCCTGGCGGTGATGCGCGGCGCCTCGCAGGCCCGCGCCGTCTATCGCGAGATCGGCCCCAATGTGGTGGTGGGCTTCGGCGGCTACCCGTCGGTCCCGGCCCTGGTTGGCGCGATCTTCGACCGAAGGCCGACGGTGATCCACGAGCAGAACGCGGTGATGGGCCGGGCGAACCGGTTCCTGGCCAGCCGCGTCACCCGCGTGGCCTGCGCCTTTCCGACCCTGCTGAAGGCTCCGGCTAAGGTCGCCGCACAGGCCGTCGTGGTCGGCAATCCGGTGCGGCCGCCGATCCGCGCGCTCGCCGACCTGCCCTACGATCCGCCGGGCGCCGAGGGGCCGATCCGCATCCTGATCACCGGCGGCAGCCAGGGCGCGCGGCTGCTTTCCGAACTGGTCCCCGAGGCCATCGCCGCCCTGCCGGAGGCCTTGCGCCAACGCCTGATGGTCCAGCAGCAGACCCGGCCGGAATCCATGGAGACGGCGCGGCGCGTCTACGCCAACGCCGTGGTCGACGCCGAGATCGCGCCGTTCTTCCGCGACATGGCCGGCCGCCTGGCCGCCGCCCACCTGGTGATCGGCCGCTCGGGCGCGGGCTCGGTCTGCGAGTTCGCCGTCGCGGGCAGGCCCTCGATCCTGGTGCCGCTCGCCGTGGCGCTGGACGACGACCAGGGCCAGAACGCCAGGTTCCTGGCCGACGCCGGCGGCGCCGAGATCGCCCGCGAGAGCCAGCTGACCCTGGCCAGCCTTTCCGGGGCGCTGGAGAAGCTGCTGACCAATCCGGCCCGCCTGGCCCGCATGGCCGCCGCGGCGCGGTCGGTCGCCATGCCCGACGCCGCCGAGCGCCTGGCCGATGTCGTCGAGCGCACCGCCCACGGCTGAGAGGCCCGCTGTTTCCCGACAATGCCGAATGCGCTAGCACCGTGGCATGACCCGACGCCCCGTGCCCTTCGACATCGGCCCCGTGCATTTCATCGGCATCGGCGGCATCGGCATGAGCGGCATCGCCGAGATCATGCTGCGCATCGGCTACACGGTGCAGGGCTCGGACGCGAAGGCCTCGGCCAACACGGAGCGGCTGGAGAAGCTGGGGGCGAAGGTCTTCATCGGCCATGACGCGGGCCATGTGGAGGGCGCCAGCGCCGTCGTCTATTCCACCGCCGTCAAGCCGGACAATCCGGAGATGGTCGCCGGGCGCGAACGGCGCCTTCCCCTGGTCCGTCGCGCCGAGATGCTGGCCGAACTGATGCGGCTTCAGTTCTCGGTGGCGGTCGGCGGTACGCATGGCAAGACCACCACCACCTCGATGGTCGCCGCCCTGCTGGACGCCGGCGGGCTGGACCCCACGGTGGTCAACGGCGGGATCATCAACGCCTACGGGACCAACGCCAAGGTCGGCTCGGGCGACTGGATCGTGGTCGAGGCCGACGAGAGCGACGGCACCTTCCTGAAGCTCAAGTCGACGGTGGCCGTCGTCACCAACATCGACGCCGAGCACCTGGACCACTGGGGCGACTTCGAGGCGGTGAAGAAAGGCTTCCGCGACTTTGTCGAGAACATCCCGTTCTACGGGTTTGCGGCGCTCTGCACCGATCACCCGGAAGTCCAGGCGATGGCCGCCCGCGTGGAGAACCGCCGGCTGGTCACCTACGGCCTCAACCCGCAGGCGCAGGTGCGCGCCGAGAACCTGACCATCGGCCCCGACGGCTGCCGTTTCGATGTGGTGATCCAACCGCCCGTTCTGGCTCAAGAGGAGGCCGAGCCGCTGCGCTACGACGGCCTGCACCTGCCCATGGCCGGCCAGCACAACGCGCTGAATGCGCTGGCCGCCATCGCCGTCGCCCGCGAGCTGGGCGTCGGCGAGGCCGACATCCGCAAGGGCCTGACCGGCTTTGGCGGCGTGCGGCGGCGCTTCACCACCACCGGCGTCGCCGACGGGGTGCGGATCATCGACGATTACGGTCACCACCCGGTGGAGATCGCCGCGGTGCTGAAGGCCGCGCGTGCGGTCACCGAGGGCCGGGTCATCGCCGTCGTCCAGCCGCACCGCTACTCGCGCCTGCGCGACCTGTTCGACGAATTCTGCCAAGGCTTCAACGATGCCGACGTGGTGATCGTGGCCGACGTCTATGCAGCCGGCGAAGCGCCGATCGAGGGCGCCAGCCGCGACGCCCTGGCAGCCGGCCTGCGCCGTCATGGCCATCGCCGCGTGCTGACGCTCGACAGCCCCGCCGACCTGCCCGCTATGGTCCGCGAGGAGGCCAAGGCCGGCGACGTGGTCGTGCTGCTGGGCGCAGGCGACATCACCACCTGGGCCTACGCCCTGCCGGACCAACTGACGGCGCTGGCGAAAGCGGCGGAATGAGCTGGCGGGACCACCTGCCCAGGGTCCGCGGCAAGCTCCTGTTCGACGAGCCGCTGGGCCCGTTCACCTGGCTAAGAGTCGGCGGGCCTGCCGAAGTTCTGTTCCTGCCGGCCGACCACATGGACCTGGCGGGCTTTCTCGAGGACCTGCCGCCGCAGGTTCCGGTCAGCGTGCTGGGCGTGGGCTCCAACACCATCGTGCGCGACGGCGGGGTGGCCGGCGTGGTGGTTCGCCTGGCCGGGCGCGCGTTCGGCCAGGTCCGCGCCGACGCGGGCGATCTGCGGATCACCGCCGACGCCGGGGCGCTGGACGCGGTGGTGGCCCGCGCGGCGGCCAAGGCGGGCGTTGCGGGCCTGGAATTCTACGCCGGTATCCCCGGGACGGTCGGCGGCGCCCTGACCATGAACGCCGGCTGCTACGGCCGCGAGACGAGCGACGTGCTGGTCGCCGCCTGGGGCTATGACCGTAGCGGCGAGATGCGCTCCTTCGAGGCCGCCGACTTCGGCTACACCTACCGCCACAGCCAGGCGCCCTCAGACATCATCTGGATCCAGGCGGTGTTTGAAGGGGTGGCCGACGAACCGGCCGCCGTCGAGGCCCGCATGGCGGAGATCACGGAGCGCCGCGAACAGACCCAGCCGATCCGCGAGAAGACCGGCGGCTCGACCTTCAAGAACCCGCCGGGGCATTCGTCCTGGAAGCTGATCGACGAGGCCGGCTGGCGCGGCAAGGCCTTCTCTGCCGATGGAAAAGGGGGCGGGGCGATGTTCTCGCCCCTGCACGCCAACTTCCTGATCAACACCGGCGAGGCCACCGCTGCCGACCTCGAGGGCCTGGGCGAAGCCGTCCGCGCCGACGTCAAGGCCAAGACCGGCGTCGAGCTGGAATGGGAGATCAAGCGGATCGGGCAGCCTTCCTAGACGCAGTTCAGCGCCCGATCGGCGGGGACCAGCCGCGCGCTGGCGGTGGCCCGGGCGATCACGTCGCCGGTGGCATCGGTCAGCACGCCCTCGAGGAAGGCCACCGACTTGCCGAGTTGCACCACCCGGCCTTCGCCGACGATCTGGCCGGGACGGGCGGGCTTCAAGTAGCTGACGTGCATGTCGATGGTCGGCGAGAACAGCTTGCCCTCAGTCATGTTGAACACCGCCGGGCCCATGGTGTCGTCGAGCATGGCGGCCAGGAAGCCGCCCTGGATGTAGCCGGCCGGATTGGTGAACTCCCAGCGCGCGTCGAAGCTGACCTTGATCCAGCCTTCCTTGGGCCGCGCGGCCAGCACGCGCCAGCCGAGCAGGCGGGCGCAGGGCGGGATGGGGACGTCGTCGAGGGCGGCGCCAGAGGCGGAGGTGGTCATAGTGGTCTCTCCCTTGACCTCCACTCTGCCGCCAGCCTGCTGCCAACGGGCTGTCAGCAACTTGACCGGGCTCGCCGGGTCGGTCACCCGCGTGCCAGTCTGTCCCGTCACCGTACATTTTGAGTCGCCCATGGCCGCCCCACTTTCCGGACACCACGTCGCCGTCCTGCTGGGCGGGCTGTCAGCCGAGCGCGAGGTGAGCCTGGTATCCGGCCGCGAGTGCGCCGACGCGCTGGAACGGCTCGGCGCACGCGTTTCCCGCGTCGACGCCGGCCGCGACCTCGCCCAGGTGTTGACCAGGCTGAAGCCCGACGTCTGTTTCAACGCGCTGCACGGCGAGTGGGGCGAGGACGGCTGCGTCCAGGGCGTGCTGGAGACGCTGGGCGTCCGCTACACGCACTCCGGCGTGCTGGCCTCGGCGCTGGCCATGGACAAGGCCAAGGCCAAGGCGGTGTTGGCCGCGGCGGGCGTGACCGTGCCCGGCGGCGGGCTCTACAACCGCTTCGAGGCGGCGGCCGCGCACGTGATGGCGCCGCCCTATGTGGTCAAGCCGAACGCCGAGGGATCCTCGGTCGGGGTATATCTGGTGTTCGAGGGCGCCAACCGCCCGCCGCAGGAAATCGTCGCGCCGGACTGGACCTTCGGCGAGGAGGTGATGATCGAGCCCTACATCGCTGGACGCGAGCTCGCGGTCGGGGTGATGGACGGCAAGGCCATGACCGTCACCGACATCATTCCGCGCACAGGATTTTATGACTACGAGGCCAAGTACGCGGAGGGCGGCTCGCAGCACATCGTCCCGGCCGACATTCCGCCCCATGCCTTTGAGAAGGCTCTGAGAATGAGCGAGGCGGCGCATGCGGCGCTAGGTTGCCGAGCGGTTACCCGGTCCGACCTCCGTTACGACGATGTTAAGGATATTCTTGTCCTCCTGGAGGTGAATACACAGCCCGGCATGACGCCCACTTCGCTCATCCCAGAGCAGGCGGCGCTGCAGGGCGTGGATTTCGACCAATTGGTGCTGTGGATCACGGAGGATGCGTATGCCCGCGGCGGTGCGGGGGGGATCGCGAAGCCAGGCGAGACCTCCAACTAAAGCGCCTCCCAAGGCTTCGCGCCGCGCCGCGCCGGCGAAGGCCGCCGCCCACGCCGAACACCCGGGCCTGTCGACCAAATGGACCCTGCTCGCGGCCGCCGCCGTGCTGGTGGCGGCGATGGCCGGCGTGCTCGCCAGCGGCCACCGCGGCGAGCGCCTGGCGGCGGCCATCGGTACGGGCATCGACAGCCAGTTTGGCAATGCCGGCTTCCGCCTGAAGAACGTCGAGGTCGAGGGCGCCTCGCCCATGGCCAGCGCCGACATCATCAAGGCGGCCGGCGTCTACCAGGACCAGCCGCTGCTCGGCCTCGACCTCAAGGATCTGCGCAGGCGGGTGGAGAAGGTCGGTTGGGTCAAGGAAGCCCGCATCGTCCGCCTGCTCCCCGACACCCTGGTGGTGGCCGTGGTCGAGCGCCGCCAGATGGCCGTCTGGCAGCATGGCGGCCGGCAATACGTCATTGACGAGCACGGCCAGGTGATCCCCGAGGCCGACGCCAACCGCTTCCCCAAGCTGCCGCTGGTGGTGGGCGAGGGTGGAGCCGCCCACGCGCCGGAGATCCTGCCGGTGATCGCGCAACGGCCCCGGCTGATGGGCCAGATGGACGCCTTGGTCCGGGTCGACGACCGACGCTGGGACCTGCGGATGAAGGACGGCTCGCTGATCCAGCTGCCGGCCTCTGGCGAGGAGAACGCCCTGATGGAGCTCGAGCGCCTCGACCAGCGCTCGCGCATCCTCGAACTCGGCTTCGAGCGCATCGACCTGCGCAACCCCGACGCGGTGGCCGTGCGGCCCCGCGCCAACGCCCCCACAAGCTCGCCCGTCGTGGCAGGCCTCTGACGTGAACGGAAGACTAGTCGCATGCTGAATTTGGCGAGCCGCTCCGAGGCGCAAGACCCGGGCAGAAGCTTCGAGCAGCCGAAGGCCGAGGGCCGCAAGCCGCCCAGTCCCAGGAGCGGGGATCGCAAGGACGGCCTGAAGGCCGCCCTCGTGCGCCCGCCGGTCGTCGCCGCCGTCGACCTCGGTGCGTCCAAGGTCACCTGTTTCATCATGAAGCCGGAAGGCGTGCACAAGGGCGACCGGACCCTGACGACCGCCGGCGTCGGTTACGTCCAGTCGCGCGGCATCCGCGGCGGTTCGATCATCAACCTCGACGAGGCTTCCGAAGCCATCGCCCAGGCCGTTGAGCGGGCCGAGAACGTCGCCGGCGTCAACGTCTCCAGCGTCACCGTCGCCACCGCTGGCGGCCAGCTGACCTCCAACCGCGTCACCGGCCGGGTCTCCATCGGCGCGCGGCCGATCTCCGACAACGACCTGGTCCGCGCGATCAGCCACGCGCTCTCGCAGATCAAGCTACCGGGCCGTAGAGCCGCGCATATCCTGCCGATCGCCTGGTCCGTGGACGGGCAGGGCGGGGTGCGCGATCCGCGCGCCATGTTTGGCCGCACGCTGGGCGTCGAACTTCTCGTGGTGTCGGTCTCCGAGGCCGTCTTCCAGACCCTGGGCGCCTGCGTCGAGCGCGCGCATCTCCAGTTTGAAGGGGTGGTTGCGGCGCCGTTCGTCTCCGCGCTGGCCGCGCTGGAAGAAGACGAGATGGACCTGGGCAGCGTCTGCATCGACATGGGGGGCGGCTCGACCTCGGCGGCGGTGTTCACCGCCGGCTCCCTGGTTCACGTCGAGACCGTCCCGGTCGGCGGCCATCACGTCACGCAAGACATCGCCCGCGGCCTGTCGACCTCCATCGCCGGGGCCGAGCGGATCAAGACCCTGCACGGCTCAGCCATCGCCTCGGCCAACGAGGACCGCGAGATGATCGAAGCCCCGCCGCGGGGCGACGATCCCGGCGCCGGTCCGGTGATCGCGCCGCGCTCCCTGCTGAAGGGCATCATTGCGCCGCGCGTGGAAGAGACCCTGGAACTGCTCCGCGACCGCCTGAAAAACTCCGGCGCCCCCGTCGAGCCCGGCGCGGGCCTTGTGCTGACCGGCGGGGCGAGCCAGCTGGCCGGCGTCCGCGAAGTCGCCGTCCGGGTGTTCGACCGCCCAGTGCGCTTAGGGAGGCCGCGCCGCGTGCCGCACCTGGCCGACGCCGCGTCCGGCCCGGCCTTCACCGCCGCCGCCGGCATCCTGCACCGCGCCGCCTTCGGGCCCCGCGAGGCGGTGAGCGCCAAGGCGCTCGCCTCCGCCAAGCTGCGCCGCGAGCCGCTCGACCCCCGCGCCAACCCGGTGGCCAAGGCCGCGTCCTGGCTGCGCGAGAACCTGTAGCCCGCCGCCGCGTCAAGCGCCTACCGTGCTCCAAAGCGCCGCTCCCAGACGGCGCGCCGACGGAGGCCGCCCCATGACCAGCGCCTATCAGCACATCCTCTCCGACGTCGCCGACGGGATCATGCAGATCACGCTGAACCGGCCGGACAAGCTCAACGCCTACACCGCCACCATGGGCGCGGAGCTGGCCGCCGCCTTCGACCTCGCCGACGCCGACGACGCGGTGCGCGTCGTGCTGGTCACCGGCGCCGGGCGAGGGTTCTGCGCCGGGGCCGACATGTCGGCGGGGGCCGGGGCCTTCGACACGACCTCGGCCGAGGGCTCGGTCTCCTTTGGCGACGTGTCGGGTGGCCGGCCCGCACGCTCCGGCGGCTCGGGCATGGTCGGCGCGGTGTTCGAGTGTCGAAAGCCGTCGATCTGCGCCTTCAATGGCGCGGCGGTCGGGGTCGGCCTGACGCTCACCCTGCCCATGGACATCCGCATCGCCGCCGACACGGCGAAGTTCGGCTTCGTCTTCGCCCGCCGCGGCCTGGTGCCGGAGGCCGGCAGCGCCTGGTTCCTGCCCCGGCTGGTGGGCCTGCCGCAGGCCCTGCGCTGGTGTCTGGACGGGGCGCTGTTCTCAGCGGACGAAGCGCTGAAGGGCGGCCTGGTCAGCGAGGTCACCACCGCAGAGGAGCTGCTGCCCCGCGCCCGAGCCATCGCGCGGTCCGTCGCCGACAACACCGCGCCGATCTCGGTGGCGATCACGCGGCAGATGTTGTGGCGCCTGTCGCCGCAGGACTCGCCCTGGCCGGCGCTGCAGGTCGATGGCGCGTTGGCCATGGCCCTGGGCGCCACCGACGACGTGCGCGAAGGGGTCTCCGCCTTCCTCGAAAAGCGCCCGCCGTCCTTCCCGGGCAAGGTCTCTTCCGGCATGCCCAAGAGCTACCCCTGGTGGGAAGGCTAAGCCCCGCCACCAGGGTTCCCGCCGCCCGTCCCGCCCGTCACCTTGCCGCAGGGGCGTTCCTGATTCGGCTTACGCCTTGTGACGCAAGGGAATTTTTCGAATTTCTGCGGCCTCGACCCGCCCGCGACTCACGGTATGCGGTTAACCCTCGATTAAGGGTCTGAGCGCGTACTTAACGCTTAGTTACGAACGGCGCGCCGCGGGGGATTCGCAGAACGCGCCCAGGCAGATTTGGCAAGGACGCAGGGGTCCCATGAGCATTTCTCTCTCAGCGCCGCGGGCGACAGAACTGAAGCCCAGGATCGTTGTCTTTGGCGTCGGGGGCGCCGGTGGCAACGCGGTCAACAACATGATCGAGGCGGGTCTCGAGGGCGTCGAATTCATCGTCGCCAACACCGACGCCCAGCAGTTGGCCTTCGCCAAGACCGACCGCCGCGTGCAGCTGGGCGTGCTGGCCACCCAGGGCCTGGGCGCTGGCGCGCACCCTGAGATCGGCATGGAGGCCGCCGAGGAGAGCATCCCGGAGATCGGCGAGCATCTGGACGGCGCCCACATGGTGTTCATCACCGCCGGAATGGGCGGCGGCACAGGCACCGGCGCGGCGCCGATCATCGCCAAGTGCGCCCGCGAGCGCGGCATCCTGACGGTGGGGGTAGTCACCAAGCCTTTCCACTTCGAGGGCCGCCACCGGATGCGCCTGGCCGACGCCGGCATCGGTGAGCTGCAGCGCTACGTCGACACCCTGATCGTCATCCCCAACCAGAACCTGTTCCGCGTCGCCAACGAGCGGACCACCTTCGCCGAAGCCTTCGGCATGGCCGACCAGGTGCTGCACTCCGGCGTCCGCTCGATCACCGACCTGATGGTGCTGCCGGGCCTGATCAACCTCGACTTCGCCGACGTCCGTACGGTGATGACCGAGATGGGCAAGGCGATGATGGGCACCGGCGAGGCGACCGGCGAAGACCGCGCCCTGATGGCCGCCCAGAACGCCATCCAGAACCCACTGCTCGACGAAGTCTCGCTGAAGGGCGCCAAGGCCGTGCTGGTCAACGTCACCGGCGGCCTCGACATGACGCTGCTGGAAGTCGACGAGGCGGCCAACGCCATCTCCGAACAAGTCGACCCGGAAGCCAACATCATCTTCGGCGCGGCCTTCGATCCGTCGCTGGACGGGATGATCCGCGTCTCCGTGGTCGCCACCGGCATGGACGGCGCCTCGATCGCCGCCATCGAGCCCAAGCTTGAGCGCCGGCAGATGACCGCCCCGCCGCTGATGATGCCGGAGCGCATCGAAGAGACTGCGGCCGCGCCCGCCGCCGAGCCGCTCTATGCCGCGGCCCGGGACAGCGCCGAGGAAGAGCAGCCGGACATCTTCGCCGCCCCGGTCGCGGCTCAGGCGCCGGCGCCGCAGGTCCTCCACCCGGTGACCCGCATCGTCGACCCGGCCGCAGCCGAGCCCGGCGACGAGCCGCTGTTCGCCGAGCCGGTCTATGAGGAGCGCCGCCCGCGCGGCGGGTTCCTGTCGATCTTCGGCTCCCGGCCCCGCTACGACGCCCCGCAACCGCAGGCGGCGCCGGCTCCGCGTCCGATGCCCGGCCGCGGTGGCGCGCTTGCCGCCGAGGCCGCGGCGCCGGAAGAAGAGACCCATCAGGGCGAGGACCTAGAAATCCCGTCCTTCCTGCGACGTCTCGCCAACTAGCTGTAACAGCTGAAGTTTCCGTCGCGCCGCGGTGACCGCAAGGTGGCCGCGGCGTTGCCGTTTGGAAGCCTTCCGTTAACCCTTCTCGAACGGAAACATTGCGAAACAGGGATTGTTTTGCTGCGTCGCACCAAGCGCATTAACCGCTCTGGTAGGCGCTCCTCGGGGGCAAGCGCCCCTGTGCAAGGAAGGTCCCAGCGTGCCAGCAGACGGTTTCCAGAGCGGCGCCTTCCAGCACACGGTCCAGACGCCGGCGCTGTTCGCGGGCGTGGGCGTCCACACCGGCGAATACACTCGTGTCGCCGTGCGGTCCGCCGCCCCTGACGCCGGCATCAGCTTCGTGCGCACCGACGTCACCGGCCGCGACAACGTCGTGCCCTGCGCGCCGGAGAGCGTCTGCAAGACCCAGCTGGGCACCGTCATCACCAACGAAGCCGGCGTCACCGTCGCCACCATCGAGCACCTAATGGCCGCCCTGGTGATGAGCGGCATCGACAACGCCGTCATCGAGCTCGACGGGCCGGAAATGCCGATCATGGACGGCTCGTCCTGGCCGTTCCTGAAGATCCTCGACCGCGCCGGGCGCCGGCCGCAGGGCGCCGCGCGGCGGTTCATTGAGATCCTCGACACCGTCGAGGTCGTCGACGGCGACAAGCGCGCGACGCTGAAGCCGGCCATGCGCTTCGAGGTCGCCTTCGCCATCGAGTTCCCCACCGCGGTAATCGGGCGCCAGGAAATCGATCTGCCGATGGACGAGCAGGCTTTCCGCCGCGAGCTCGCCGACTGCCGCACGTTCGGCTTCCTGCACGAGGTCGAGGCCCTGCGCGCCATGGGTCTCGCGCGGGGCGGCACCATGGACAATTGCGTCGTCATCGATGGCGACCGGATCCTGAACCCCGAGGGCCTGCGCCGCCCCGACGAGTTCGTCCGCCACAAGGCGCTGGACGCTATCGGCGACCTCTATGTCCTGGGCGCGCCGATCCTCGGCCGCTTCGAGGGCGAGCTGGCCGGCCACGGCATCAACAACCAGCTGGTCCGCGCGCTCGCCGCCCGGCCGGACGCCTGGCGCATCCGCACCTTCGCCGACGAGATCGACGTCGCGGTCTAGACGCCGCTCTGGTTTACTGCACGCGGAGGCTGACCCCATGACCACCGCGCTCACCACCGAAGCCATGCAGGACGAGCTAGCGCGGCTCTACCAGCCGCCGCGCCCGGTCATCGTCGCCAAAAGCCTGGACCGCATCGACCCGCACGGGCGCCGCTTCATCGAGCTCTCGCCGTTCGTCGTGGTCGGGTCGGTCAGCGAGGCCGGGGTCGATGTCTCGCCGCGCGGCGGCGGGCCGGGGTTCGTGCGGGTGGCGGAAGATGGGCTCAGCCTGCTGATGCCCGACCGGCCCGGCAACAACCGCCTGGACACCTTGAAGAACATCGCCGCGTCCGGGGAGGTCGGGCTGATGTTCATGATCCCCGGCGTCGACGACATCTACCGGGTGAACGGGACCGCGGGCCTGGTGACCGACGAGGCGCTCTGCGCGGGGTTCGAGGAATTCGGCAAGGTCCCCAAGGCCCTGCTGCGCGTCGCTGTGCGCGAGGCCTTCCTGCACTGCCCCAAGGCGCTGATGCGCGCCGACCTCTGGGGGGAGTCGCACCGGGTGGAACGCGCCACCCTGCCGTCGCTCTCCGAGATGGTCATGGACCAGCTCAACCTGGGAAAACCCGACACGACGCACGAGCAACAGGTCGAAAACGCACGAAAGACGCTCTGAGGGTCCCTGCGACCACCCCGCCGTTTGCTCGCCACAGTCGGTGGTGTAGATAGCTGTTCCACGCGTGGGGGCGCGCGTCCGGTCCTTTGAGGTGATGGTGTCCTTGTTTCTGAATTCTGAGGTTCGCAGGCCTTCGCTTCGCCCGGTCCTTGTCGCCACCTGTTGCGCCCTGGCCGTCGCCGGTTGCTCGACCTTTAAGGCCAAGCCGAAGGTGCACCTGGCCTATGAGGAACGCCCGGTCGAGCTGCTCTATTCCACCGGCGCGGACCGCATGGACCGCCACCTGTGGGCTCAGGCCGTCGACTACTTCCAGGAAGTCGAGCGCCAGCACCCCTATTCGGAGTGGTCGCGCCGCGCGATCCTGATGCAGGCGTTCGCCCACTATCAGGCCAACAGCTATGACGAGGCGATCGCCGACTCCGACCGCTTCATCTCGCTCTATCCGGGCAACCAGGCCTCGGCCTACGCCCACTATCTGAAGGCCATCTGCTTCTTCGAGCAGATCGTCGACGTCGGCCGCGACCAGGCCGCCACCGGCCAGGCGCTCGACAGCCTGCGCGACGTGGTCCAGCGCTATCCGGCGTCCGA
>JANXXK010000050.1 GCA_025350685.1 Alphaproteobacteria bacterium
CGCAGTGCGCCGTCCAGTCCTCGACCATATTGCGCTCGGCCTGGGTGAGCTTGGGTATGGTCCGGTCGGCCCAGATCTTCCCGAATTTGTGGTGGAAGGCCTCGTCGGTCATCACCAGCTGGAACAGCTTCTTGGCCACCGGATCGCGGTTGTACTTATAGCCGTTGGCGAAGGCGCCCATGGCCAGGCCTTCCACCAGCATCTGCATGCCGATGATCTTCTTGTAGACCTCGGGGCTGCCGATGATGTCGACCAGCAGGTCCTTCAGGATCGGGCCGCATTCCACCGGCCGGCCCCAGCGCGCCTTGATGTAGCGGGCGAAGGCGGTGACGTGACGGGCCTCTTCGCGGGTCTGGTTGGCGGCGTATTCCTGCGCGCCCTGGTCCTTCAGCACATGGCAGAGGCTCGCCGACAGGTTCAGCGCGCCCTGCTCGCCGTGCAGGATCGAGGAGAAGGTGCGAAGGGTCGACGCGTTCGAGAAGGCGATGCGCTGCTTCTCGGTCTTCAGGATGTCTTTGACGTAGTCGAGCTGCAGGGCGCCGACGAACTTCTCCGGCAGGATCATGGTGTTTTCCATGTCGAACGGCTCGGTGAAGTCGATGTACTTGGCGTCAAGCGGATCCCAGAAGTGGTCGTGGGTCGCGCTGATGATCTTGTCGAACGCCGTCGAGCGGGCGTTGTAGCGGTCCAGCTCCAGCATGGACTCGAAATCGTCCGGCGCCACGGCGTCGTAGATGATGTCCTTGGTGATGTTGCCGTCGGCGGCCATGGCACGTTTATCCTTGGGCTAGGCTGGAGAGGCGGTCACCCTGCCATCTGAACGCTGCTCAGTCAACGAAAGTGACGGCCGCGTCACCTTTTCTCATAAGACGCGAATTCCTCCCGCCCGCGAAGCGGCCAGGGAGAGGATCATTCACCCCGCCTGCGCTTCAATGGCGTCGATGTCGTCGTCCGACAGGCCCATGTGGTGGCCGATCTCGTGGACCAGGACGTGGGTCACCAGCTCCTCCAGCGTGATCTCGCCGTGCTCGGCCCATTCATCGAGGATCGGGCGGCGGTAGAGGAACACCATTGATGGCCCGGCGGCCGGGCCGAAGTCCGAGCGATGGGCGATGTTGACGCCCTGGTAGAGGCCGGTCAGGCCGAAGGAATCCTCGATGCCGAGGTCGTCCAGCACCTCGTCCGGCGGAAAGTCATCGACCCGGAAAACCACGTCGCCGGTGAGCTTTCGGAACCCTTCCGGCAGCGCCCGGAACGCCGCCTGCGCCAGCGCCGCCAGATCGTCGAGCGACGGCGCCTTGCCCACATGAAGGTCACTCATCGGGGACCACGATATTCGGGTTCTCCGGCAGGCGGCGCTCGAAGAGGCCGATGTCCAGCGGCTGCTGCGGCTCGACGGGGCGCAGCGGTTCGCCGGCGATCTTGCGCAGGGTCTCCGGCGCCAGCGGCACGCCGGCGCGCCGCACCTTGCGGGCCTGGGGCGCCTCGATCGGCCGCTCGGCCGTGGCGATCCGCCAGTAGCTGACCATCAGCCGCCAGGCGGTGCGCGGTGCGGGCGGCGGCGGCGGCCAGCGGCGGCCGTCGGCGTAGGTCGGCTCGACGGCCGCGACCCGCTGGCCGGGCAGGATCTGTTCGGTGACCCGGGCGAACCCTTCGCCCAGCGGCGCGCGATAGGCCTCCTCCGCCGCCTCGCGGGTGGCGAAGGCCGGTCCCGTCGGGTCGGTGGCGAAGACCACGGCTTTGCCGGCCGCCGTCTGCGCCTCCCGGTGGCGGGCGCAACAGGCGGTGGGCTTGGCCAGCGCCTGCTCGGCGTTCATCGCCACTGGATAGAGGATCGCGCTCATCGCTCGGATCATGCGCCAATTGGGCTAAGCTGAGAACGCGGCGCGGATGCGGCGAGGTCTCGCCCGGCCTAGTGTGGACCATCGTGATTCGCCGGAGCGGGGCGCAGGCGGCGACCAAAGGGCAGGCATGAGCGGCTCTCAACTGATCCTGGCGGCGGCGGCCGGCGCGGTGTCGCTGGCCATCTGCGCCGTGCTCTGGGCGTTGGCCCAGCGGCGGCAGGCGCAGGCGCGCGTCGATACGTTGTCTGCGCGCCTCGCCGGGCTGGAGATCCGCGCCGAGGCGGCCCAGGCCTCCGCCGAAGCCTTCGATTCCGCCCTGCTGGCCGTTGAGGATGGCCAGGCGCTGCTCGCCTCAGGCGAGGAACAGCTGGCCATCTGCGCCGACGCGCTCGGCCTGAGCGACCACGAACCGCAGAGCCTGGTCAACGCCCTGATGCGCGCCGATCCGGACCATGCGCGGCGCCTGCGCGCCCTGTTCGAACGCGGCGAGGCCTGCGCCTTCGAGGTGCAGGGCCCCGCTACCGAAAAAGGCGGCGGCGGCCTGGTCGCCGTCGAGGGCCGCGCCGCCGGGGCGCTCGCCTGGCTGCGCCTCTCCGCCGCGGTGGGCGAGGACGCCGGCCTGCCGACCGCGCCGCGCTTCGCGGCCCTGCTCAATGCGCGGGCGACGCCGGCCTGGATCGCCTCGGCCGACGGCTCGCCGGTCTGGGTCAACGCCGCCTGGCTGAAGTCGGTGGACGCCACAAGTCTCGACGAGGCCGCCACCCGGGGCGCGGCCTTCGACCGCGGCGCCGACACGCTCGCCAGCGAGGCCGCCAACCTCGGCCAGCGCCGCGATTCCGTCCGCTGGACCACCGTCGCCGGCAAGCGCCGAGCCTTCCACGTCACCGCCCAGCCCCTGGAAGGCGGCGGGGTCGGCGTCTGGACCGAGGACGTCTCCGAGCAGGAGGAACTGCGCGAACTGCTCAAGCGCAGCGGCGAGGCCCACGACGAAACACTCAATCATATCAAGGACTCCGTAGCGGTCTTCAGTGCCGGCAAGAAGCTGATGTTCCACAACACCGCCTTCGCCGAGCTGTGGGGGCTGGAGCCGGCCTGGCTCGCCGAACAGCCCAGCCACTCCGAGGTGCTCGACCGCCTGCGCCAGCGCCGGCGCCTCCCGGAGACCGCCGACTACTTCAAGTGGAAGGCCGGCGAGCTGGACCGCTACGAGCGCCTGGCCGCAGGACCTGACGACATGTGGAGCACGCCGGATGGCCGTACGCTGAAGGTGGTGCGCCAGCCGCACCCGATGGGCGGCCTCCTGCTGCTGTTCAGCGACATCACCGACGAGCTGAAGCTGAAGGCGCAGTACAACGCCCAGATCCAGGTGCAGCAGGCGACGCTCGACAAGCTCTCCGACGCGGTCGTGGTGTTTGGCTCCGACGGGCGGCTCAGGCTGCACAACGAGGCCTTCGGCAAGTTCTGGAACATCACTCCGCTCGAGATCGAAGCGGCCGGCGACTTCCCGGGCGTGATCGAGCTGTGCGTGCCCAAGCTGCACGACATGAACCTGTGGCGCGAGCTGCAGGGCCGGGTCACCGATCCCGACCCCATCGCCCGCATCGCCACGACCGGCGAGGCGCGCACCTTGGACGACCGGGTCGTGGTCTTCCAGTCGCGCCCGCTGCCGGACGGGGCGACCCTGATCGCCTTCACCGACGTCACCGATGCCCGCCGGCTCGAGGGCGCGCTGGCGGCCAAGGAGCAGGCGCTCTCCGACGCCGAGCGGCTGAAGCGCGACTTCGTCGGCAACGTCTCCTATGAGCTGCGCACGCCGCTCACCACGATCATCGGCTATTCCGAGCTGTTGGAACGCTCCGGCGAGGGCCTCTCCGAGCGCGGGCGTGGGCACGCCGCCTCCGTCAAAGCCGCCGCTATCCAGCTGGCGCGATCCATCGACGACGTGCTCGACATGGCCCAAATCGACGCCGACGAGATGGCGCTGGACCTGGAGGACGTGCGCGTCCCCGACCTGCTCGCCGCCCAGGCCGAGAAATGGACGCCGATTGCCGAGGCAGCTAGCGTCAAGCTCAACCTCGAATGCCCCAAGAACCTGGGCCTGATCCGCGCCGACGCGCGGCGGCTCGGCCAGATCCTCGACCACCTGGTGGAGAATGCGCTGGCCCAGACCCCGGCCGGCGGCACGGTCACCATCGCCGCCAAGAAGGCTCTGGGCGAGATCCAGCTCACCGTCTCCGACACCGGCCGCGGCATCCCCTTCCACGTCCAGGCCCACATCTTCGACCGCTTCATCGGTCGCGAGCGCGGGGGGCCGGGCCTCGGCCTGGCGCTGGTCAAGGCGCTGACCGAGCTGCACGGCGGCTGGGTGGCGCTGGAGAGCGAGCCCGGGGCGGGCGCGGCCTTCACCTGCCACCTGCCGGAGGAAGCCCAGGCCGTTAGCGTGCAGCCCGAACTGGGCCTGAGGGCTTAATCATCCTCCGCTCGTCCCGGCGAATGCCCGGATGAGCGGAATTGGGTATGTAACTCGGTCATGACCGATCCTTCCCAGGCCTACGCCGACCTCGACGCGCTGTTCGCGCGCTTCGCCGCCACCGTGCATTCGCCGGGCCTCGCCGCCGGCGTGGTGCGGGGCGGCCGGCTCGACCACCTGTTCGTCACCGGCGTCGCCGACGCCGCCAGCGGCCGGCCGGTGAGCGCCGACACCGGCTTCCGCATCGCCTCGATGACCAAGAACGTCACCGCGCTCGCCATCCTGATGCTGCGCGACGAGGGGCGGATCTCGCTGGAGGCGCCGATCGGCGACTACGTGCCTGAACTGGCCGACGTGCCCCTGCCGACCGCCGACAGCCCGGCGGTGAGCGTGCGCGACCTGCTGTCCCACACCGAAGGCTTCGTCTCCGACGACCCCTGGGCCGACCGGGCGATGAGCCTGACGCCCGAGGCCTTCTCCGCCCTGCTCAAGGGCGGGCGCCTCTTCGCCCAGGCGCCGGGCGTGGCGATGGAATATTCGAACCTCGGGTACGGCATCCTCGGCCGGGCGATCAGCAACCTCACCGGCCAGCCCTACCAGCGGTTCATCACCGAGCGCCTGCTGGCGCCGCTGGGGATGGCCGCCACCACCTTCGACCCTTTCGCCGCGGCGGCCCGCCATGCCATCGGCTACCACTGGCGCGACGAGGCCTGGGGCGAGGAGCCTTTCGAGCCGGACGGCGAGATCGGTGCCATGGGCGGCCTGGTCACCTCCTCGACCGACTACGCCCAATACGTGGCCTTCCTGCTCGACGCCTGGCCCGCGCGCGACGACGCGGAGCAAGGCCCGGTCCGCCGCGCGTCGCGCCGCGAACTGGCGCTCAGCCACGCCATGCCCGGCCCGGCGAACCTGCGCATCGCCGACGGCGAGAGCCTCGCCGTGTCCAGCGCCTACGGCTACGGCATGGTCAGCGTCCACGACCCGCGGCTCGGCCGGGTGCTGACCCACTCCGGCGGCCTGCCCGGCTTCGGCTCCAATCTGCTGATCTCACCGGAGGCCGGCGTCGGTGTGTTCTGCTTCGCCAACGTCACCTACGCCGGCCCGCAACCGACCAACTTCGAGGCCGCGACGATCCTGCAGGCCGCGGGCCTGTGGACGCCCCGCCCGCTCGCCGTTTCCCCCGCGCTCCAGGCCGCCGCCGAGGCGGTCACCCGGGCCTGGGCCGCCGGCCGCTTCGACGGCGCGGTCGACCTGTTCGCCGACAACCTGCTGCCGGACGGCCCGCTCGCCGCGCGCAACGCGCTGCTGGCCACGCTGAAGGCCCGGTTCGGTGAGGGCCGCCTCGACCGCATTGAGGCCCGCCACGCGCTCGCCGGCCGGGCCCATCTCGCTTGCGCAAATGGCGCGGTGACCTGCGACATCGCCCTGATCCCCGGCCCCGACCCGAAGATCCAGAGCCTGCGGTTCGAGGCGGGGTGACACGGCCGCGCGATCGAGCGCCTATAGTCCCCCCATGCGCCTCATCCTGAACGTCCTGTGGTTCATCTTCGGCGGCTTCATTTCCGGCTCGCTGTGGATCCTCGCCGGGTTGATCCTGGCCGTCACCATCATTGGCCTGCCCTGGACGCCGGCCGCGTTCCGGATCGCCGGGTTCAGCTATTGGCCGTTCGGCAAGATGGTCGTGCACCGCAACTTCGGCCCGTCCAGCCTGCTGCTTAACATCCTGTGGTTCGTGTTCGCCGGCTGGTGGCTGGCCCTGCACCACATCGTCATCGCCATCCCGCTCGCGGTCAGCATCATCGGCATCCCGTTTGCCTGGCAGCACGTGAAGCTCGCCGGGCTGGCGCTCAGCCCGGTCGGCAAGGCCGTGGTGGAGGCCTAGCTCCGCGGCAGGCTGAACAGGTCCCGGTCGGGCGGAGCGAACACCAGGGTTTCGATCTGCCGCTCGTGAACGGCGCCGACGGCGCTCTCGATGCGATAGTGGAAGGCGACCTGAACCGGGCCAACCTTGCGATAGTCGGAGAGCTCCACCGTCATCGGCTGCGGACCTGTCCGGTCGACGATGCGGGCGACGAGGTGGGTGCGCCGGTCGATCCAGACCTCCCGCGCATTGCCGCCCCAGGGCTGCATTTTCAGCACGTCGTAGGATTTTCCGCCCGCCTGGCGCGCGCCGGCCAGGGTGACCTTGGCCTCGAAGCGGCCGGGGTAGAGAAAGAGCTCGCCGTTGAAAAAAGCCGACGTCCGCGCCTTGGCCACCGCGACGGGATCGCCGGCGCCGGTGGCCGCACCGCCCGGCGCGATCTCCCAATCGCCCTGGCCGTTGAAGCCATGCACCCGCAGCCCGGCCGCCTCATGCGTCTCGGTGCGCATCCCGTAGCGCAGGGGATCGATCCAGGTCTCGTAGGCTTGTCCGTCCAGGCGCCCGGCCTCATGCCACCCGCGCAGATACCGCCACCCCGCCCCACCTGACGCGGCCCGCGCGGCGCTGAGGACCCGGTCGGCGGGGGCGGACATGGTGCGGCTCTGCGTGTCCGTAGCCAGGCAGGCGAGCGCCAGCCCAAGACCCAGGGCGAAGTTGCGAGGGGATGAGGTCATGCGGCTGCGACCCAAGCCGCGAAGGTTGTCGGGAGTGCGGCGAGCCTAGTGCTGGCTCTCCGGCATGCGCACGATCAGGCCATCCAGGTCGTCGCTGACCTTGATCTGGCAGGAGAGGCGGCTGTTGTCTTCGACGTTCTCGGCGAAGTCGAGCATCGACTCTTCCATGGCCGACTTCTCGCCGGTCTTGGATTGCCAGGCTGCGTCCACATAGACGTGGCAGGTGGCGCAGGCGCAGGCGCCGCCGCAGTCGGCGTCGATGCCGGGGATGTTGTTCTTCACCGCGCCTTCCATGACGGACAGGCCGTTCTTCACGTCGATGACGTGCTCGGAGCCGTTGTGCTCAACGTAAGTGATCTTGGCCATAAACCCCTCGGGAACCCTTGGCGCCGAACTTAGCGTGCCGGATTTGAAGTTCGCCAGAGCTTGGTATCAAGCCGGCAGCGAACTTCAAATCCGCCAAGCACGCTAAGCAACAAACACTCTCTGATGTGGCTAGAGCTTCGAAAATTCGCTCTGCACTTGCCATCAGGCGATGGCGAATTTTCGAAGCGCCACATCAGGCGGCGACCTCTTTCATGGAAATGGTTGGGTCTGCAAGCCTCTGCTTGGAGACCGGGCGGCGCGCGCCGATGAGCTGCTTGCCCATCATGAACTCCGGCGGCGAGTTGATCGCCTCGACGGATTGCACGAGGTCGCCCTTCAGGTGGAAGACCGCGAACTTGGCTGACGCAGGGTCACCGCGCACCAGGATCTCGTCCACGTCGAAGGCGTAGCCGGCGATCTGCAGCTTCAGGTCATACTGGTCCGACCATTGCCATGGCACCTCGCCGGCGGGCTGCGGGCGCCCGGCGATGGCGGAGGCAGCCTGTTTGGCGCCCTCCAGCGCATTGGGTACGCTCTCCATGCGGAACATGCGCCCGTAGATCGGCATGGGACGATGGGCCACGTCGCCGATGGCGTAGATCGCCGGGTCGGAGGTGCGCGCGTCGAGGTCCACCACCACGCCGCGGGCGGTCTCCAGCCCGGCGGCCTTGGCGATCTCGTCGTTGGGGTGCGCGCCCACGCCGACGACGACGGCGTCGCAGGCGATGGTGCGCCCGTCGGCCAGGGTGACGCCGGTGACGCGGCCATCCTTGCCGACAAATCCGGTGACGCTGGCGCCCAGCTCGAAGGTCACGCCGTGCTGTTCGTGGACCTGCTTGAAGAAGGTCGAGAGTGTCTCGCAGGCGACCCGCGCCAGCAGACGCGTCTCGCGCTCCAGCACTACGACCTCGGCGCCCAGCGCTCGGCCCGAGGCCGCGACCTCCAGCCCGATATAGCCACCGCCCACGACGGCGAGACGCTTTCCTGGGCCTACGGCCTCCTTGAGGTGGGCTGCATCGGCGGCGGTGCGCAGGAACATCACGCCCGCAAGCTCCGCGCCGGGGATCGGCAGGGCGATGGCGCGGGCGCCCGTGGCGATGATCAGGGCGTCGTAGCTGACCTGCGACCCGTCGGAGAGGGCTACGGTCTTCGCGGCCCGGTCCAGGCTCGTCGCCGTGGTCGAGGCGCGGAAGTCGATGTTGTGCTCAGCATAGAATTCCAGCGGCTTCAGCGCCAGCGAGTCCGCGTCCGCCTCACCCTTCAGCCAGGCCTTGGAGAGCGGCGGGCGCTGGTACGGCGGGATCGGCTCCTCGCCGACCAGGGTGATCGGGCCTTCGAACCCATACTGGCGCAACAACGCCGCCGCCGTGCCCCCCGCATGGCCGGCGCCCAGGATCACCACATGTGCGGCTGCGCTCATGGAACCTCGATGCCCAAACGTGACACTGGCGTCAACTTACCCCTGCTCATCCCGGCGATGCGAGTGGGAGAGTGTAGAGCGCGGGAGAGAAGGTTCTAGACCAGCCGCTCGGCCATCATCTTCTTCACCTCGGCGATCGCCTTGGCCGGGTTCAGGCCTTTCGGGCAGACCTGGGCGCAGTTCATGATCGTGTGGCAGCGATAGAGCTTGAAGGGGTCCTCCAAGTCGTCCAGCCGGTCGCCGGTCGCTTCGTCGCGGCTGTCGATCAGCCAGCGATAGGCGTGCAGCAGGGCCGCCGGGCCCAGGTATTTCTCGCCGTTCCACCAGTAGCTGGGGCAGGAGGTGGTGCAGCAGGCGCAGAGGATGCACTCGTAGAGCCCGTCCAGCTTCTCGCGGTCTTCCGGCGACTGGATCCACTCCTTCTGCGGCTCCGGCGTCTCGGTGTGCAGCCAGGGCTCGATCGAGGCGTACTGGGCGTAGAACAGCGTCAGGTCCGGGATCAGGTCCTTCAGCACCGGCTGGCTGGGCAGCGGGCTGACCTGAATCTGCGCCGCCGACTCATCCGCCCAGCCATGTGTGCAGGCCAGAGTATTCCTGCCGCCGATGTTCATCGCGCAGGACCCGCAGACCCCCTCGCGGCAGGACCGCCGGAACGCCAGAGTCGGGTCCATGGTGTTCTTGATGTGGATCAACACGTCCAGGACCATCGGCCCGCAGGCGTCGACGTCGACCTCGTAAGTGTCCCAGGTCGGGTTCGTCTCGCCCTCCGGATCGTAACGGTAGACGCGGAAGGTCTTCACCCGCGTCGCGCCCTCCGGCGCCGGATGGTGGCGGCCCTTCTGGACCCTGGAATTCTTGGGCAGTACGAGTTCGACCATCAGGAAGCGTCCTTGGAAGCAGGAGGCGCCGGCGCGACGGGCGGGGCGGCGACCCCGTACCAGTCCAGCCGGCGCGTGACATACATGGCGAGCGCGATCGCCGCGAAGCTCGCGAGAGCCCCGACGAGCAGCGCCAAGTCCTCAAGCCGCATCAGCACATAGATGAGGCCGTAGAGGACGGTGAAGGCGGCGAGTGCGATGAGGCCCTGGCGGCGGCTTTCGAACACCCAGCCGGCATAGGCCGAGATCAGCCCCACGGTCGCGCCGGCGGCGACCAGGAAGGCCAGGTCGAAACCGACGCGCTCGGCGATCGACAGCAAGAGCAGGTAGAAGACCACCTGGGCCAGGCCGATCAGCACATATTGCGCCGGGTGCACGCGGCGCTTCTGGGTGGTCTCGAACAGGAAGTAGGCCAGGAACACCAAGCCGACGAACATCAGGGCGTATTTCAGGGAGCGCGCCACCGACTGGTAGGGATTGGCCGGCTCGACGAAGGAAATGCCGAGCGCACCGGCGCCCAGTTTGGAGAGCGACCGGCTATCGACCCAGGCCGGGACGCCGCGGGCGATGAACGGCACGCTCCAGTTGGCGGTGAAACCCTTGTCGGTGACCGTCCGCGTGTTGGGCAGGAAGCCGCCGTCGAAACTGGGCGACGGCCAGTCGCCCCGGGCGCTCACCGTCGTGGTCTTGGCGAAGGCCAGCAAAGCCAGCCGCTCTGCGCCGGAGAACTTCAGCCGGGCGGTCGCGTCGAATTTCGCGTCGGGGGCGGCCAGGCCCACCGCGCTCGCTCCGAAGTATTTCATGTTGTCGTTGCCCGTCGTCCCCGCGGCCAGGGCGGCGGACGCGGCTGCCGCCGGGTCGCTGGGATCGCGGCTGGCGGCGATGAAGCCTTCGGTCAACACAGTGGCTGGGGCAACCGCCAGAGGCTTGCCGGCGGCGGTGAACAAGACGTCGGCCTGGGCGCCGCGAGCGTCCGACGCGCCGACCAGGAACTCCGCACGGCCCCAGTCCAGGGTAGACCCCGGCGGGGCCCTGGCCGCAACGCCGGTCAGGTCGAAGGCCGCCTGGAAGCCGACGTCGGCCTGGAAGACCGGCACCTTGAACAGCGACCGCTGGCGCACCTCGGAGTGGGACCCGACATCGGCCTTGCCCGAGGTCGGAAAGACCACGAAGACCCCGCGATCCGGCGCGTCGCCCGCCTTGGCCGGCGGGGTCGTATAGGGGATCGCCAGCACGGGTCCGAGGAAGGTCTGGGGTCCGCCCATCAGCCCGCCCACCTCGCGGGTGACCTGCTCGGCCCGGCTGGTGCGGTCGCCCAGCAGCATGAAGACGAACAGCGCCGGGATGCTCATCACCAGCGCCAGGAGGCAGACCAGCAGCAGCTTCAGCCCCATGGAGCGGCCGGCGGGCAGGGCGATTGGCGGGACGGTGGTCATGCGACGGTCCTTCGGCCCAGGATGATGACGCCGTGGTGGCCGGCGTGGTCGGTGGAGACGAGATGCATCTCCTCGATCCCGGCGCGGTTCAGCACGCGCACGACCTGCGACAGGTCGTAGTCGTACATGCGGATGTCGCCCTTCGGCCGGTTGGCGAGCCAAAGGCGCCGACGGATCGCCCGGATCGGGCCCTTCCAGCCTGCGAGGCTGGGGGGCTCCAGGCGGGCCTCGCGCCAGACGGTGAACTGCAGGCTGATCACCCCGCGCGGCGCGAGCCGGGTCATCAGGTCCTTCAGAATGGCGAAACCTCGCGCAGGCGGGATGTGCTGGAAGACGATGAACGAGTTGATCCAGTCAAAAGGCCCGTCCGGCAACTCGCCCACATAGGTCGCCGCCCCGCCGCGCTGGCGTGCCAACGCCAGCATGCCGGGCGAGATGTCGTAGCCCGTCACCGGGTCCGCGTAGGCGCACATCGCCTCGGCCAACCGGCCGACGCCGCAACCAAAGTCGAGCGCTCGGCCGGCCGGCGTCGACCCCATCGTCCGTTCCAGGCTGCCCACCACCTCGGTGATGCAGGCCTGGCCTGTGGCGTAGAAGGCCTCGATTGCCGGCGGCGTGATGTTCTCGCTCAGGAAGTCGGCGTGGCTCAGCACCCCGAAGTAGGGCTGGGTCGCGCCGAGCTCGCGCCAGTCCGCGTCGGTGTCGCGCACGCCGCGCATGTCCACGCTAGCGCCGGGCATGGGTGATCACTCGGCTGTGCTTCCAGTAAAGGTCGGGATTGCGCCAGTGCGGAACGATGTTGGGATTGCGCACGGTCTCGACCCGCTTGAAGCCCACGTCGCGCAGCATCGCCTCCAGGCACCGCCGGTTCGGAGCCCAGAAGTTGGTCGGGTCGCCATTGTATTCGTCGCCCTCGAAATAGCCGGCGAGCTTCCAGGGGAACGGATCGAAGGCGGTGACCGTCTCCACGACCAGGGTCTCGCCGGTCACCGACGCGGCGTGCTCCAGCGCGGCCAGCGGATCCTTCAGATGATAGAGCACGCCCAGGAACAGCACCGTGTCGAAGACGCCGGGATCGGCCGCCGACATGTCCTGGACATTCATGTCCCGCGTCTCGACCTTGGAGCCGTAGCGTGCGTGGGCGTGGTCGAAGCCGGCCTTGGTGCCCCAGCCTTCGCCTGACCAGCAGAAGTGGTCGGCAGCGAGCACGCGGGCCGCGCCTCGGCGCTCGGCCTCGAAGGAGAACCAGCCGTCCCAGGCGCCGATATCGAGCACGCTCTTGCCAGCCACCCCGTGGCGGAACACCACCTCGGCCTCCTTGCGCAGCACCTCGATCGGCTTCTCGCCCCGCGTGACCTCCCCATCGGGAAAGGCGTGGGAGTGGAACCAGTTGATCGCCGGGGCTGGGGCCACACTTGCCGCATGGGGGGAGCCGTCCATCGCCGCCTCAGTACACCCGAGCCTTGGGCGGGATGGGGGCGATGTCGTTGGTCATGGTGAAGTCGTGCACCGGTCGGTAGTCGATCCTCACCTTGCCGGTGGCGTCATCGAACCAGGTCAGCGTGTGCTTCATCCAGGTCTTGTCGTTGCGGTCGGCGAAGTCCTCGCGGGCGTGGGCGCCGCGGCTCTCCTGGCGGTTCACCGCGCCGGCCACGGTGACCACCGCCTGGCCGATCAGGTTGTCGAGCTCAAGCGTCTCCATCAGGTCGGTGTTCCAGACCATGCCGCGGTCGGTGACCGCCAGGTCGCGGCGCTTCTTGGCCACCGCATCCAGCCGCTTGACGCCGGAGGTCAGCGACTTGCCGGTGCGGAACACCGCGGCGTCTTCCTGCATCGCATGCTGCATCTCGAGCCTGAGGTCCGCCGTCGAGGTCTTGCCCCCCGCCGTCCGCAGCCGGTTGAACCGCGCCAGGTGCCCGTCGGTCATCGCCGGCTTCAGCTCCGGCTGGGTATCCCCGGCCTTGATGGTGTCGGCCGCGCGCAGGGCCGCGGATCGTCCAAACACCACCAGATCGATCAGCGAGTTGGAGCCCAGCCGGTTCGCGCCGTGCACCGAGACGCAGGCCGCTTCGCCCACCGCCATCAGCCCCGGCACCACCTTCTCGGCGTTCTTGCCGACCTTGGTGACCACCTCGGAATAGAAGTTCGTCGGCACCCCGCCCATGTTGTAGTGGACCGTCGGCAGCACCGGGATCGGCTCCTTGGTCACGTCGACGCCGGCGAAAATCCGGGCGCTCTCCGAGATACCCGGCAGCCGCTCGTGCAGCACCTTGGGGTCCAGGTGGTCGAGGTGCAGGTTGATGTGGTCCTTCTTCGGACCGACGCCGCGGCCCTCGCGGATCTCGATGGTCATGGCGCGGCTGACCATGTCGCGGGGCGCCAGGTCCTTCACGGTCGGCGCATAACGCTCCATGAACCTCTCGCCCTCGGAGTTGGTCAGGTAGCCGCCCTCGCCGCGCGCGCCCTCGGTGATCAGGCAGCCGGCGCCATAGATGCCGGTCGGGTGGAACTGCACGAACTCCATGTCCTGCAGCGGCAGGCCGGCCCTGAGCGCCATGCCGCCGCCGTCGCCGGTGCAGGTGTGGGCGGACGTGCAGGAGAAGTAGGCCCGGCCATAGCCGCCGGTCGCCAGGATCACCAGCTGGCCCTGGAAGCGGTGCAGGGTTCCGTCGTCCAGCTTCCAGGCGGTGACGCCCCGGCATTGTCCCTCATCCATGATCAGGTCGAGGGCGAAGTATTCGATGAAGAACTCGGTCTTCTTGGCCAGCGCCTGGCCGTACATGGTGTGCAGCATGGCGTGGCCGGTGCGGTCGGCCGCCGCGCAGGTGCGCTGGATCGGCGCCTCG
>JANXXK010000054.1 GCA_025350685.1 Alphaproteobacteria bacterium
TCATCCATGATCAGGTCGAGGGCGAAGTATTCGATGAAGAACTCGGTCTTCTTGGCCAGCGCCTGGCCGTACATGGTGTGCAGCATGGCGTGGCCGGTGCGGTCGGCCGCCGCGCAGGTGCGCTGGATCGGCGCCTCGCCGAAATTGCGCGTCATGCCGCCGAAGGCGCGCTGGTAGATCTTGCCGTCCGGCGTGCGCGAGAACGGCACGCCCCAGTGTTCCAGCTCATAGACCGCCGCCGGCGCGTTCCTGACCAGGTATTCGATGGCATCCTGATCGCCCAGCCAGTCCGACCCCTTGACGGTGTCGTACATGTGCCAGCGCCAGTCATCCTCGCCCATGTTGCCCAAAGAGGCCGAGATGCCCCCTTGAGCTGCAACGGTGTGCGACCGGGTCGGGAAGACCTTGGAGATGCAGGCGGTCTTCAGCCCCGCCGCGGCGCAGCCCAGCGCGGCGCGCAGGCCCGAGCCTCCCGCGCCCACCACGACGACGTCGTATTTGTGATCGATGAAATCATAGGTCGCCATGGGTTCAGATGGCTCCGCCGCTCAACGCGACCTTGAGGATCGAAAAGACCGCCAGCGCGCCGGCGAGGCCGCAGACGAACAGGTTGATCAGCAGCAGTACCGACTTGGTCAGCGCCTTGTGGATGTAGTCCTCGACCACCACCCGCAGGCCCGCGTGCATGTGCCAGAAGCCGATGGCCAGGGTCAGCACCGTCAGGGTCGCGTTCAGCGGCTCGCCGATCCAGTGAACCGCGAAACCGTAGTCGTAGGCGGCCAGCTGCAGGACGCTGTAGATCGCCCAGAGGGTCAGCGGGACCAGCGCGATCGAGCTCACCCGCTCGGAAATCCAGTGGCTCGCGCCGTGCTTGGCGGAGCCCAGGCCGCGGGCGCGGGACAGCGGTGTGCGGTAGCCGCTCATCAGATCGCCCCCGTCATCGCCGCGATGCCCCAGACCGAGACCGTGGCCGCCACAGCGAAGGCGAAGATCACGATCGAGCTGGCGTTGGCGGATTTCAGCTCGAGGCCGCGGCCGCTGTCCCAGACGATGTGGCGCACGCCGCTGGCCAGGTGGAAGAAGGCCGAGAGCGTCAGGCCAAACATCACCGCCTTGCCCGGCCAGGAGCCCAGCAGGCCCTTGAACTCGGCGTAGCGATCGGGGCCTGCGGCGAGCGCGAGCGCCCAGGCCGCCACGACCAGCATGCCGACGTAGAGCGCGACGCCGGTCGCGCGGTGCAGGATCGAGGTGGTCATGGTGATGTGCCACCGCCAGAGCAGCGGCGAGCCCAGGCCCCCGGTCACCAGATGCGGCGACTTCGGCGGTTCGCGGGGTGGTTTGCCGGCTTTCTGGGACGCGTCCGTCATGCGTGTTCGCCGCTCGATTCTGATCTTGGGGGCAGCCCCGGTTTTAAGCGCCGCGCGGGGGGTGTCAACGAAGCCAGAGCCAATCCCCTCGGTGTGAGCCCACGGCGGCGCAGGCCCCTCGATCGTCCGCCTGATCATCGCCAGCGGCTCCTTCGGAATGCGCGAAGTCGTAGACGCGATTCGAGCTGACACAATGCGTGTTCCCTGTAGTATTCCTTCGCGAAAGGCGAAGGATGCGCTTCGATCTGATCGATCTTCGGCTGTTCTGCGAGGTGGTGGACGCCGGCTCGATCACCGCCGGCGCGGAGCGTTGCGCGCTGGCGCTGGCGGCGGCCTCCACCCGCATCCGCGGGATGGAGCAGAGCCTGGGCGCGGGCCTGCTGATCCGCTCGCGGCAGGGGGTGACGCCGACGCCCGCCGGCCTGACCCTGCTGAAGCACGCGCGCACCATCCTTGCGGAGGGCGCGCGGCTCAACGAGGACCTGGGCGCCTTCGCCGGCGGCGCCTCAGGCGAGGTGCGCCTGCTGGCCAACACCAACGCCTTGACCGAATTCCTGCCCGAGGCGCTCTCGGCCTTCCTCGCCGGCCATCCGCAGGTCAGCGTCGACCTGGAGGAGCGGCTCTCCGACGAGATCGTCGGCCTGATCGCCGAGGGCGTCGCCGACGTGGGCATCGTCGCCGGCACGGTCGATGTGGGGGCTCTGGCGACCTACCCCTTCCGCTCCGACCGGTTCGTGGTGGTGACCGCGCCCGGCCATCCGTTGGCCGCCGCCGGGCGGACGGGATTTGCCCAGGTGCTGGACTATGACGTCGTCGGCCTCGACCGCGCCGCCTCGCTACAGCGATTCCTGGCCGGCAAGGCGGCGCGCGAGGGCCGCCCCCTGCGCCTGCGCGTCCAGCTGCGCAGCTTCGACGCGGTCTGCCGGATGGTCGAGTGCGGGGTCGGCGTGGGCGTCGTTCCGGCCACCACCGCGGCGCGCGCGGCCAAGACCATGGCGCTGGCCATCGTCGACCTCACCGACGACTGGGCCCAACGCGACCTGACCATCGTGGTCCGCGCGGAAGGTGAGCTGCGGCCCTACGCGCGGGCGCTGGTGGAGAGCCTGAGGGCCTAAGCCTCCGCCAGCCAGTCGGCGGAGCGCATTTCTTCCAGGCGCGAGGCCGTGCGTTCGAACTCAAAGGCGCCGTCGCCGGCCGGGTAGAGCTGGGCCGGCTGCGCCTCGGCCAGCATGATCAGTTTGGTGCGGGCCTCATAGAGGGCGTCGATCAGGATGACGAAACGGCGGGCCTCCTCGCGGCGGCTGGGCGTCAGCTGGGGCACATCCTCGAGGAACACCGTGTGGAAGGTCGTCGCCAGCGCCACATAATCATTGGGGCCCAGCGCCACCGAGCAGAGGCTGGCGAAGCTCGCCCGCACCAGGCCGCCGGCGGCGTGCGGCAGCATGATCTTGCGGCCCAGCACCTCGAGCGCGGCGCCGGTCTCTTCCTCCGGGCCCAGCATGTCGCGCCACAGCGCCTCGAAGGCGCGGCGATGGTCCGGGTCGATGGGCGCGAACCAGACGCCGGCCGCGCGCAGGCGGTCGAGGCGGTAGTCGTGGCCGCCGGCCACCGCGACCACGTCCAGGCGCGACTTCAGCAGGTCGATGAACGGCAGGAAGAGCTGGCGGTTGATGCCGTCCCTGTAGAGGGCGTCCGGCTGGCGGTTCGAAGTGGCGACCAGGGTCACGCCGCGGGCGAACAGAGCCTCGAACAACCGGCCCAGGATCATCGCGTCGGCGATGTCGGTGACCTGGAACTCGTCGAAGCAGAGCAACCGGCCTTCGGCCGCGACAACGTCGGCGACCGGGGCGATCGGATCGTCGCCCCTATGCTGGCCGAAGCGGGCTTTGCGGGCCGCGGCATCGCCCGTGCGCCATTCGCCGATCAGCCGATGGATCTCACCCATGAACACATGGAAGTGGGTTCGGCGCTTTTTCTCGACCCGGACGGCCTCGTAGAAGAGGTCCATCAGCATCGACTTGCCGCGGCCCACCGGCCCCCAGAGGTAGACGCCGCGCTGGCCCTCGGGCTTGCGGAACAGGCCCTTCAGCCCACCGTTCGCGGGGGACGCCGCCAGATCGCGCTCGAGACGCAACAGCGCTCGCAGGCCATCGACCTGCGCCGAGTCCGGCTTGAGCTCGCCCGCTGCGACGCGGGCGTCGTAGGCGGCTTGCAGCGCGACGGCCGGGGCCCTCAGCCCATCGTCGGGATAACGAAGGCGCTATCCTCGACCGCACCTTCCGGCCAGCGCGCGGTGATGGTCTTGACCTTGGTGTAGAAACGCACGCCCTCCATGCCGTGCTGGTTGGCGTCGCCAAACGCCGAGCGCTTCCAGCCGCCGAACGAGTGGTAGGCCACCGGCACCGGGATGGGCACATTGATGCCGACCATGCCGACCTGCACCTGGGCGGCGAATTCGCGGGCCGCGCGGCCGTTGCGGGTGAAGATGGCGACGCCGTTGCCGTACTGGTGTTGCGACGGCAGCGCCACGGCCTCCTCGAAGGTTTCGGCGCGGACCATCTGCAGGACCGGGCCGAAGATTTCTTCCTGGTAGGTGCGCATCGCCGGCTTCACATGGTCGAACATCGAAGGCCCGATGAAAAAGCCCTTCTCGAAACCCTGCAACTGGAAGCCGCGACCGTCGACCAAGAGCTCCGCGCCTTCGTCGACCCCCAGCTGGATGTAGTCGGCGATCTTGCGGCGGTGGGCGGCGGTGACCACCGGGCCGTACTGGGCCGCAGCGTCCGTGGAGACGCCGACCTTCAGGGTCTCGATCTCGGCCAGCATCTTCTCGCGGAAGATCTCGGCGGTCTTCTCGCCCACCGGCACCACCACCGGCAGGGCCATGCAGCGCTCGCCGGCCGAGCCGAACGCCGCGCCGGAGATGTCCTTCACCGCCTGGTCGATGTCAGCGTCGGCCATGACGATGCCATGGTTCTTGGCCCCGCCCATGGCCTGGACGCGCTTTCCCGCCGCTGTGCCGTGCGAATAGACGTAGTGGGCGATGTCCGAGGAGCCGACGAAGCTGACGGCCTTGATGTCCGGATGGTCGAGGATCGCGTCGACCGCGACCTTGTCACCCTGGATGACATTCAGGACGCCCTTGGGCGCGCCGGCCTCCATCATCAGCTCGGCCAGGCGGATCGGCACCGAGGGGTCCTTCTCCGACGGCTTCAGGATGAATGTGTTGCCGACCGCAATGGCGATGCCGAACATCCACATCGGGATCATCGCCGGGAAGTTGAAGGGGGTGATCCCGGCGGCCACGCCCAGCGGCTGGCGCATGGAATAGACGTCGATGCCGGGACCCGCGCCTTCGGTGTATTCGCCCTTCAGCGCGTGCGGGATGCCGCAGGCGAACTCGATCACCTCAAGGCCGCGCTGGATGTCGCCCTTGCTATCGGCGACGACCTTGCCGTGTTCCGAGGAGAGCATCTCGGCCAGCCCGTTCATGTTCAATTCGACGAGCCGCTTGAAGTCGAACATCACCCGCGCGCGCCGCTGCGGATTGACCAGCGCCCAGGTCTGTTGCGCCCGGACCGCCGAGGCGACGGCGGCATTGACCTCACCCAGGCTGGCCAGCGCCACACGGGCGGCCACCTCGCCGGTGTTGGGGTTGAAGATCTCCGAGAAACGGCCGGAGGTTCCGGCGACAGCCGCGCCGTCGATGAAGTGGGTGATGTCACGCATGGTCGGGGATTTAGCCCTTCGAGGCGCGCTCGCCTAGCGCTTGCTCAACCCAGGCGGCCCAGCGCATCCTCTGCCTCATGACGGTCGCCTCGCCAGCCCAGACCTTGAGCCCGGCGCGCAGCCGCGAGCATATCGTCGACGCCCTGATCGCCGAGCGGGCCCCAAAGCTGGCCGCCAGCCCCGCCTGGCCGCTGCTGCGACCGTTGCTCTACAGCTTCCTCGACTACGCCAAGGCCCGGCGCATGGCCGACGCCATCGCCCCCATGCCCGGAAAGGCGGCGCTGGAACATGTCTCCAAACTGCTGAGCGTCCAGGTCACCGCCACCGGCCTGGAGCACGTCGCGCCCACGGGCCGGTTGGTCGTGGTCTGCAACCACCCGACCGGCATCGCCGACGGCGTGGCGGTCTATGACGCGCTGAAGGCGATCCGGCCCGACATCTGCTTCTACGCCAACTCCGACGCCCACCGAATCTCGCGGCGGTTCGGCGAGGTGCTGATTCCTGTGGAATGGCGCGAGGAAAAGCGCACCCGCCAGCGAACCCGCGAGACCCTGATCCTCACCCGCGAGGCGCTGGAGGCCGAGCGCTGCCTGGTGATCTTCCCGGCCGGGCGCCTGGCGCGCCGCCAGGCGGACGGCCGCCTCTCCGACCCGCCCTGGGCGCCCAGCGCCGTGTCCCTGGCCCGAAAATACGAGGCGCCGATCCTGCCGATCAGCCTGAAGGGGCCGTGGTCGGCCATGTTCCACTTCTTCAATGGCTTCTCCCCGGAGCTGCGCGACATCACCCTGTTCCACGAGCTGTTGAACAAGCAGGGCCGCGCCTTCGCGCTGACCATCGGCCCGCCGATCCCCCCCGCCGCCCTGGACGGCGATCCCGGCGAGCTGACGCTGCGGCTGAAGGCCTATGTGGAGCACGAACTCCCCGCCGATCCCGGCCATATGTTCGCGTGATCGGGGCCTTCGCATGATCCTGGCGGACGAGGCGGCTACCGCGCGCCTGGGCGTGGCGATCGCCGCCCAGCTTCAGCCGGGCGAGGCGATCTGCCTGTCAGGACCGCTCGGGGCCGGAAAATCGACCCTGGCCCGCGCCCTGGTCCGCGCCCTGACGACCCCGGACGAGGAGGTCCCCTCGCCCACCTTCACCCTGGTGCAGTTCTACGAGGGTCCGCGGCTGAAGATCGCCCATTTCGACCTCTACCGACTGACCAATCCGGACGAAGCCTATGAAATAGGCCTGGACGAAGCGCTGGACGACGGGGCGGCGGTGATCGAGTGGCCGGAACGGCTGGCTGGCCGCCTGCCCTTAGATCGACTCGATGTAGGGATCGCGCTGGATGGGACGGGCCGCAGGGCGCGGCTGACGCCGCAGGGCGCGTGGGAAGGACGGAAGCTTGAAATCTGAGCGTGAGGCGGAGAAGGCGGCGTTCCTTAGCGACGCGGGCCTGGGCGCGGCGTCGCGTACGCCGCTGACCGGCGACGCCTCGACGCGCCAGTACGAGCGGCTGCGCCGGCCGGACGGAACCAGCCTGATCTTCATGGACCAGCCGCCGGCGCTGGAGACCGCGCCCTGTCCGCCTGATGCGACGCCGCAGGAGCGCCGCGCGGCGGGCTACAATGCGCTGGCCAGGCTCGCGGCCGGGCGCGTCGACGCCTTCGTGGCCACCGCCGGCTGGCTGCGCGACCAGGGGCTGTCGGCGCCGGCCATCTTCGCCGCCGATCCCGGGCGGGGCCTGGCTGTGCTGGAAGACCTGGGCGACGACCTCTTCGCGCGCCTGATCGAGGCCGGCCAGGACGAGGCGCCTCTCTATGACGGCGCGATCGAGACGCTGGTGCGCATGCACCGGGTCGCCCCGCCGCCGGTGCTGGCCTACGACGGCGCGAGTTGGCCGCTGCTCACCTATGACGAGGTGGCGCTACAGACCGCCGGCGGCCTCTTCGTCGAATGGCTGCCGAAACTGAAGCCGCAGCTTCGCTTCGACGCTGCGGCGCTGGCCGAATGGGAGGCCATCTGGGCGCCGATCCGCGCCCATGGCGAAGCCGGAGCCTCGGTCTTCTGCCACCGCGACTACCACGCCGAGAACCTGATCTGGCTGCCGCAGCGGCCGGGCCCGGCGCGGGTCGGCCTGCTGGACTTCCAGGACGCACTGAAGGCCCATCCGGCCTGGGACCTCTCCATGCTGCTGCACGACGCCCGGCGCGATGTCTCCGCCGAACGCGAGGCCGCCGCCCTCGCCCGCTATTTCGAACTGCGGGCCGAGGCCGACCGCCAGGGATTGCTCGCCGACTATCATGCCCTGGGCGCGCTCAACGTCGTGCGCATCCTGGGGATTTTCGCGCGGCTGGTGACACGCGACGCAAAACCCCGCTACGCCGCCTTCATGCCCAGGCTATGGACCTACCTCGACCGCTGCCTTGCCGATCCGCAGCTCAGCGCGCTGAAGTCGTGGATGGATCGCTTTGCGCCCGCAGAGTCGCGGACTTGAGCCGCCCGACCACAGCGATGGTAATGGCCGCGGGGCTGGGGACGCGCATGCGGCCGCTCACCAACACCCTGCCCAAGGCGCTGATCCCGGTGGCCGGCAAGCCGCTGATCGACTTCGTCCTCGAACCGCTGGTGGCGGCGGGCGTCCAGCGGATCGTGGTCAATGTCCACGCCTTCGCCGACCAGTTGGAAGCCTATCTGAAGAACCGCCGGGACGCCGAATACTTGGTGTCCGACGAACGCGCCGGCCTGCTGGAGACCGGCGGGGGGCTGAAGCATGCCCGTGCGCTCCTCGGCGAGGCGCCGATCTTCGTCTGCAACAGTGACTATGTCTGGCGGACGGACGGTCCGCCAGCCTTGGAAACCCTGATCGAGGCCTGGGACCCGGCTGAGATGGACGCCCTGGTCACGGTGATCCCCAAGGAACGAACCCTGGGCTTCGACACCCCCGGCGACTTTTTCCAGGCGGCGGACGGCAGGCTGACCCATCGCGGTGAGCGCGCAGATGCGCCGCTGCACGCTTTCGGCATCGAAATCCTCGACCCCGGGCCGGTCTACGCCGAGCCTCGCGAGCGCTTCTCCCTGCGCGACATCTGGTTCGCCTCGTCGGACCAGGGCCGGCTGTTCGGCCTGCAACTCGACGGCCTGTGGATGCAGGTCGGCGACCCGGCCGCTCTGGCCGCCGTCGAAGCGGGGTTGGTGTGACCGCGTTTTTCGAGCGAGCGGGTCCGCGCTGGTACACGATCCCAGCGCACCGGCCGTTCGCCGAGGACTTGGCCAGGGGACTGCACGAGGCGCTGAGCCCCTTGGGCCCCGAGGCCCTGTCTCAGGCTATCGTCCTGACCCCCACCCGCCGCGGGGCCCGCGCGCTCGCCGACGCCTTTGTGGCCGCTGCCGGCGGTCGCGCCGTCCTGCCGCCGCAGATGCGGCCGCTGGGCGACCTCGACGAGGGCGAACCGCCCTTCGAACCCGGCGACCTGGCGCTCGACCTTCCGCCCGCCGTCGAACCTTTGCGAAGACGCTTCGAGCTGACGCGAATGGTGTCCGAGCTGTCCCATCTGCTGCCGGGCGGCCTGTCGAGCGCATCAGCGGCCCTTGACCACGCCGATGCGCTTGGCCGGTTCATGGACGGCCTGCAGATCGAGGAGGTGGCGGTCGGCGACCGACTGGCCGGCCTCGTCGAGGCCGAGCTGGCCGAACACTGGCAGGTGTCGCGAAATTTCCTCGAGGCGGCGCTGCGGGCTTGGCCCCTGCGCCTGGCCGCTCTGGGGATGGTCGACGTCAGCGAGCGGCGGGTGCGGCTGTTGCGCCGGCTCGCCGAGCGCTGGGCCGAGGCCCCGCCACCGGGCGTCCTGATCGCGGCGGGCTCCACCGGCACCGCCAAGGCGACCCGCGACCTGCTGATCGCCATCGCCAAGGCGCCGCGCGGCTGTGTGGTGCTGCCGGGCCTCGATCAGGACCTGGCCGAGACCGCCTGGGCCAAGGTCGATGTGCAGCACCCGCAGGGCGCCCTGAAGCGGCTCCTGGACCATGCCGACGTCCGCAAGGACGATGTGCAGGTCTGGCCGGCGTCGAGGGCTGACGACAAGGCCGGCGCCGCGCGGCGCCGAATCATCAACGAGGCGCTGCGGCCGGCGGAGGAAACCGCCGACTGGTTGAAGGTCATCGCAGCGCTGCGGAAAGACGGCGGGGACCCGATCGCCGAGGGCCTCGCCGGCCTGTCCGTGGTCACCGCGAGGTCCGAAGACGAGGCCGCCACCGCCGTCGCCCTGCTGCTGCGCGAGGCGCTGGAGACGCCGGACCTGACCGCCGCCCTGGTCACGCCGGACCAGACGATGGCGCGCCGCGTCAGCGCCAAGCTGGCGCGCTGGGGCATCGTCCCGGACGCCTCGGCAGGCGAGAGCCTGGCGGGCTGTCCGTGCGGCGTCCTGGCCGGACTGGTGGCGCGCGCCGCCGTCGATCCGATCGATCCGGTGACCCTGCTGGGGATACTCAAGCACCCGTTCGCCGGCCTTGGCGCAGCCCTGGGCGCGGCCGACGTCCTGGAGCGCGCGGCGCTGCGCGGGCCCCGGGCGAGGAGCTGGGCCGGGATGAAGGCCAGGCTCGCCAAGGCGCCGGAAGCCCTGCCGCTCGCCGAGCGACTGGAGGCCATCGTCTCAGCCCTCGCCTGGGACGCCGAGGCCGACTCGCCGGCCCTTGCCGCGCGACGCACCGCCGCTGCCATGGAAGAGATCGCCGCCGGCGGGGCCGCCGGCGACCTCTGGGCCGGCCATGGCGGCGAGGCCATGGCCCGCCTGCTGGGCGCCCTGATGCGCGAAGGCGAGAACCTGCCGGCCGTCACGACGCGCGGCTTCGCCGACCTGCTGAACCGGCTGATGGAGGGCGAGGCGGTGCGGTCCGGCGGCGCGACCCATCCGCGCCTGCGCATCCTGGGCGCCATCGAGGCCCGGCTGGTGCGCGCCGACCGGCTGGTCCTGGCCGGGCTGGAAGAGGGCGTGTGGCCGGCCGGCGCGGGGCTCGACCCGTTCCTGTCGCGGCCCATGCGCGAGGCGCTCGGCCTGCCCTCGCCGGAGCGTCGGATCGGGCTGGCCGCCCACGACTTCGCCCAGGCCGCCTGCGCGCCGGACGTCGTCCTGCTGCACACCGAGCGCCGCGACGGGGCGCCCTCGGTGAAGTCCCGCTGGCTCTGGCGGCTGGAGATGCTGGCGAAGGGAGCCTGCCTCGCCATCCCCGGTCGGCCCGAAGTACTAGACTGGGCGCGCCGGCTGGACGAGCCTGGGCCCTATTCGCCGATCCGGCGTCCCGCGCCCACGCCGCCGGTCGTCGACCGTCCGCGCAAGATGGCGGTGACCCGGATTGAGACCCTGACCCGCGACCCCTATGCCGTCTGGGCCCGCGACATCCTCAGGCTCTACGCCCTGGACGCGCCGGACATCGCCGCCGACGCGCGGGCGCGGGGAACGGCGATCCACAAGGCGTTCGAGCGCTTCGCTGAAGCCTGCCCCGGCGACGTGCCGTCCGACGCCGCCGAGACCTTCGCCGGGTTCTATCTCGAGGAGCTCGAACGCGCCGGCCTGCCGCACGAGGCCATGGCGCGGGAACAGGCCCTGGCCAAGGAGGCCGCCGAATGGGTGGCCGATCTCGAACGCGAGCGCCGCGATGGCCGGACGATCCATGTGGAGCTGGAGGGCGTCCATGCGATCGAGGCCCCGGCCGGACCGTTCACACTCACCGCGCGCGCCGACCGCATCGAGGCGACGGCCGACGGTTTCGGTCACATCCTCGACTACAAGACCGGCAAGGCGCCTTCGAAGAAGGAGGTGGCCACCGGCTTCTCGCCCCAGCTGACGCTGACCGCCGCGATCCTCGCCGCCGGCGGTTTCCCCACCCTGGGCCGCCTCGCGCCCGGCGACCTGACCTACCTGGAGATCACCGGCCGTAAGCCCGCCGGCAAGGTGGAGACCCGCGCCGCGGCGGGCGACGAGAGCGCCGAAGCCGCCGCCAAGGCGCTGGAGGGCCTGGCCGAGCTGGTCGCCCGCTTCGACAATCCCGCCCAGCCCTATCTGTCGCGGGTGGCGCCGCAGTTCGTGAAGGCCCGGGTCAGCGACTACGACCACCTGGCCCGCGTATTCGAATGGTCGACCAGCGGCGAGGACGGCGAGGAATGACCCTCATCGACCTGCACCCGCCCGCCAACGATCTCGGCGACCCGCAGCGGATCGCCGCAGATCCGGGGCTTTCGGCTTTCGTCACTGCCAACGCGGGCTCCGGCAAGACCAAGACCCTGATCGACCGGGTCGCGCGCCTGCTGCTGGCCGACGCCAAGGCCGAGCGCATCCTCTGCGTCACCTACACCAAGGCCGCAGCCTCGGAGATGCAGCGCCGGCTGTTCCAGGTGCTGGGCTCGTGGTCGGTGGACGACGACGCCACGCTCCGCAAAACCCTCGCCGACCTGCAGGACCGGGCGACCGACAGCTATGACGCCGCCGAGCTGTCCAAGGCCCGCAGCCTGTTCGCCAAGGCGCTAGAGACGCCGGGCGGCCTGAAGATCCAGACCATCCACGCCTTCTGCGAGCGGCTGCTGCGCCGCTTCCCGCTGGAGGCCGGGGTATCGCCAACCTTCCGGGTTATGGACGACAGCGGCGCCGCCGCCGTCGCGGTCTCGGCCCGGCGGCTGGTGGCTGGGCTGGCTATGGGGGCTGGAGCGGTCGCCGACGCCTACGCCCGCCTCTCGGTCGCCCTCGACTTCCAGAGCTTCCAGGCGATGTTCACCGACTTCGAGGCCCGGCGCGGCGCCTTGGCGACCTTCCTGATCGAGCAAGGCGGACTGGAGGGCGCCATCGGCTGGGTCTGGCGCGCGGTGGACGTCCCCCGGGGCTCGGACCCCGAGACGCTGGCGGCCCACGCGATGGTGGAGATGAACCGCAGCCTCTGGCGCGAGGTGGCGCAGGTGCTGGCCCTGGGCACGGCCACCGACCAGAAATGCGCGGCCCAGTTCACCGCCATCGCCGCCGATCCGCTGGCGTCCTTCGACCAGGCGCTGGCCCTGTTCTTCACCGACAAGGGCGAGGGCGACGGCGTCAAATGGATCGGCAAGACCAGCGGGCTCAAGGGCCGCGAGGACCTACGCGTCCTGCTGCTGGCCGAGCAGTCGCGCCTCGATGAGGCGCGCCAGCGCATCCGCGCCGCGCTGATCGCCGAGGACACCGTCCATGTGCTCACTCTCGCCAACGCCTACCTCGCCGCCTACCGGATCGAGAAGCGCGCCGTGGGCGCCCTCGACTTCGCCGACCTGATCGATCACGTCCGCCATCTGTTGCGCGACCGGCCGGCGGCGTCCTGGGTGCTCTACAAGCTCGACGGCGGCATCGACCACATCCTGGTGGACGAGGCGCAGGACACCGCGCCCGACCAGTGGACCATCGTTCGAGCGCTGAGCGAGGAGTTCTTCTCCGGCGCGGGCGTGGGCGGGGTGGAGCGGACGCGCCGGCTGTTCGTGGTCGGCGACGAGAAACAGTCGATCTACTCCTTCCAGGGCGCCCAGCCTGAGCGCCTGCTTCACGAGTTCGAATTCCACCGAGACCGGGCGACCAAGGCGGGCTTCCGGTTCGAGCGCGTGGACCTGCTTGCCTCCTGGCGCTCGACGCCACAGGTGCTCTCCTTCGTGGACGCGGTGTTCGCGCCGACCGCTCTGGCCGGCGCCATCCAGCCCCGCGCCGAAGCGCAAGCCGAGGCGGTCGTCCACACGGCCAAGCGTCTCGACCACGCCGGCTGCGTCGATGTCTGGCCGCTGGAGGTGGAGGCCCGGGGGGCCGAGCGCGAGGCCTGGGACGCGCCGCTGGACGCCGAGGCGGAGGACAGCGCCAACCGCCGCCTGGCGCGCCGGATCGCCGAGGAGATCAAGGCGCTGATCGACCGCGGCGAGGCGGTCTACGACAAAGGTGAGAAGGTGTGGCGCCCCGCCCACGCGGGGGACGTGCTGATCCTGGTGCGCCGCCGCCGCGCCCTCTTCGAGGAGATCCTGCGGGCGTTGAAGCATGCCCAGATCCCGGTCTCCGGCGCCGACCGGCTGGCGCTCTCCGAGCACATCGTCTTCGACGACCTGACCGCGCTCGCCCGCTTCGCCCTCTACCCCGGCGACGAGCTGACCCTGGCGGCCCTGCTGAAGAGCCCGTTCTGCGGCCTGGACGACAACAGCCTCTATGCCCTGGCGCATAATCGAGAACGGGAAGGCCTCTGGGAGCGCCTGCAGCGCCGCGCGGCCGAACGGCCCGACTGGACTGAGGCCGCCGACGTCCTGGCGGGCGTCCTGGTCCAGGCCCGCGCAAGGCGGCCGTTCGAATTCTACGCCGAGTTCCTGGGCTCGCCCGCCGCCGACGGGCGCTCCATGCGCCAGCGCCTGCTCGGCCGCCTGGGCGCCGAGGCGCAGGATGCGCTCGACGAGTTCCTCACCCAGGTGCTGGCGTGCGAGGCGCGCGGCGTGCTCGACCTTCAGCGGCTGGCGGCCGAGCTTGCGAGCCTCGACATCATGGTCAAGCGGGAGATGGACGCCGAGCGGCCCGAGGTCCGCGTGATGACCGCCCACGGCGCCAAGGGCCTGGAGGCGCCGATCGTCTTCCTGCCGGAGACCACACTCACCCAGACCGCGCGCGGTTCGCCGCTGATGCGCGCCGGCCGGCCGGACGACGAGGGCTTCCTGTGGTGCGGCTCGGCCGCCCGGGACTGCCGGGCGACAGCTCAGGCCCGCGAGGCCCGCGCCAAGCGTGAGGACGATGAGACCTATCGCCTGCTCTACGTGGCCCTGACCCGGGCCCGCGACCGTCTGGTGCTCTGCGGGCGAGTCGCCGAGCGCACCGACCAGGCCAAGCTCGCCGGCTGGTGGGGGGCGATCCGCGACGCGCTGGCCCATGCCGACATCGCGCCACAGGTGCGTAGCCTCTCCAGTCACGGCCAGGAGATCCAGCGCTACGGACCGGACCCGAAGGCGCTGGGCGCGCCAGCCGCGGGACCTCCCGTCGCCGCCCCGCTTCCCGCCTGGACCGCGCAGGCGGCCCCCGCCGAGGCCTTCGCCCGCTACGCCTCGCCGTCGGACCTGGGCGAAGGTGCCAAGGTGGCCGCCCCCTCCCCGCTGGCCGAGGCGGGCGGGCTGGGCCGTTTCCGGCGCGGCGACCTGATCCACCGGCTGCTGCAGATCCTGCCGGAGTTGCCGCCCGGCGAATGGGCTACGGGGGCGGCCTCGCTGCTGACCCGCGAGCGGGACCTGACGCGGGCGCAAGCGGCGGAAATGACCGCCGCGGCCCTCTCCGTCCTGCAGGATCCGGCCTTCGCCGAGGTGTTCGGGCCGGGCAGCCGCGCCGAGGTGGCCATCGCCGGCTCGGCTAAGGCCCTGCCGCCGGGCCTGAAGATTTCCGGCCGGATCGACCGCCTGGTGGTGCTGCCCGACCGCGTGCTGGTGGCCGACTTCAAGACCAACCGGCCCTCGCCCGCGCGGATCGCGGACGCTGATCCCGCCTACCTGCGGCAGATGGCGATCTACGCCGCGGTGCTGGCCGACATCTTCCCCGGGCGGACCATCGAGGCGGCGCTGGTCTGGACCGACGGCCCGAAGCTGATGCCGATCCCAGAAATCTTGATGACCCAAAGCCTTGCCGGACTCGCCCGTAACGGTTGATACCAGGGTAGGGGCCGCCTACATCGGCGGATCAAGAGGCGCTTGGCCGCGTTTGGACTGGCTGGCGCAAAAGGAGCTTTCTATGAGCACCGTTAAGGTCACCGACGCATCCTTCGACAAGGACGTCCTGCAGGCCTCGGGTCCGGTCCTGGTCGACTTCTGGGCGGAGTGGTGCGGACCCTGCAAGCAGATCGCGCCTGCCCTCGAGCAGATCGCCGACGAACTGGGCGCCAAGGTCACAATCGCCAAGCTGGACATCGAGGAAAGCCCGACGACGCCGTCGCGCTACGGCGTCCGCGGCATCCCCACCATGATGCTGTTCAAGGACGGCCAGATGGCGTCGATGAAGGTCGGCGCCATGCCCAAGCAGAAGATCCTGGAATGGCTCGCCGAGGCCGGCGTCACAGCAGCCGCCGCCTAACGGCCGATCCGGACTGAAGATCAGGCCGCCTGCGCCCCGCGCGGGCGGCTTTTCTTTTGCGCTAAGTCGGCCAGGTCTCCGGGCTCATGGCCAGGATCTCGCCGGCGAAGTGCAGGCCGCCACAGATCAGCACATGCGGGGCGGGGCCATCGCCGTCGAGCGCCCGGCGCAGGGCTTCGGTGACATCGGCGACCGGTTCGGCGGAAAGGCCTGCCAGGCGCGCGGCCTCGGCCAGGTCACCCGGCGTGGCGGCGATGTTCGACTCGAAGGTGGTGGTGAACACCTTGGGGTGCATCTCGGCGAAGGGGCGGAAGAAGCCCTCGGAGTCCTTCCTCGCAAACATTCCAGCCACGAGGACCAACGGCCGGGGATCGCGGTCCACGAGGCGTGACGCCGCCTCGGCCAGCGCGCGCCCGGCATGCGGATTGTGCCCGCCGTCCAGCCAGAGGTCCGAACCGCGCGCCTTGGCCAGCGCCGCCAAGGGGCCCTTGGTCAGCCGCTGGAAGCGGGCCGGCCAGACCGCGGAAGACACGCCCCGGCCCAGGTCGTCCTCGCTGAGGTCGTGGTCCAGGGTGAGCGCCGCGGCCACCGCCAGGCCGGCGTTGTCGAACTGGTAGCCGCCGAACAGGCTGGGCGCGGGCAGGTCGAGCAGGCGGTCGGGCATCTGCACCATCAGCCGCCCGCGCTCCTCCCAGGCGTCGAAGTCGCGGCCCATCAGGAACAGGGGCGCCATGCGGTCGTCGGCCTCGCGCTCGATCGCCTCCAGCGCCTCGTCGGACTGGCGGGCGACCACGGCGGGGCGGCCATGCTTGATGATCCCGGCCTTCTCCCAGGCGATCTTGCCGAGCTCGGGGCCGAGCATCTCGAGGTGGTCGTAGTCGACCGGGGTGATCACGCTGAGCGCCGGGGCATCGAAGACGTTGGTGGCGTCGAACCGGCCGCCCAGCCCCACCTCGACGATGCACAGGTCCGCCGGGGTGTCGGCGAAGGCCTGCAGGGCCAGCACCGTGGTGATCTCGAAGAAGCTGATCGGCAGGCCGGCGTTGGCCGCCTCGAGCCGGTCAGTGAGCTCGTCGAGCTTCTCGTCGGTGATCAGCTTTCCCGCGATCCGCACCCGCTCGGCGAAGCGCACCAGGTGCGGCGAGGTGATGGCATGAACCGTCTTGCCCTGCGCCTCGGCGATGGCGCGCAGGAAGGCGACGGTGGAGCCCTTGCCGTTGGTGCCGGCCACATGGATCACCGGCGGCAGGCGGCGTTCGGGATGGCCCAGCGCGGCCAGCAGCCGTTCCACCCGCCCTGTGGTCAGGTCGATCAGCACCGGGTGGTTCGCCCGCAGACGCTGGATCACCGCGTCGGAGGCGCGGATCGGGTCGTGATCTATAGCTGGGGTCACGTCAGGCGGCGGAAAGGCGGGCTCGCCCCATCATCAGGGTCTTCAGGATCGAGGCCAGCACGGCCTTGAGCTCGCCGCGGGCGACGACCCGGTCGACCATGCCGCGCTCGACCAGGAACTCCGAGCGCTGGAAGCCCGGGGGCAGGGTCTCGCGGATGGTCTGCTCGATCACGCGCCGGCCGGCGAAGCCGATCAGCGCGTTGGGCTCGGCGATGTGGACGTCGCCCAGCATGGCGTAGGAGGCCATCACCCCGCCGGTGGTCGGATCGGTCAGCACCACGACATAGGGCAGGCCCGCGGCCTTGACCTCGTTCACCGCCAGCGTGGTCCGGGCCATCTGCATCAAGGACAGCGCGCCTTCCTGCATCCGCGCGCCGCCCGAGGCGGTGAAGCAGACGAACGGCACCTCGCGCTTCACGGCCTCCTTGGCGGCCTTCACGAAGGCCTCGCCCACGGCCATGCCCAGCGAGCCGCCCATGAAGGCGAAGTCCTGCACGATGACCACTGCCGGCTGGCCATGAATCCGCCCATAGGCGATGGCCAGCGCGTCCTGCTCGCCCGAGGCCTTGCGGGCGGCCTTGAGCCGCTCGGGATAGGGCTTGGTGTCGGGGAATTTCAGCGGGTCGTCGGCGACCACCGGCGAGGCGATCCGCTCATATACCCCGTCATCGAAGGTGTAGCGCAGGCGGGCCTCGGCCCCGATGCGCATGTGATGGCCCGACGGGGTGACCCACAGAGCCGCCTCCAGGTCGGGCCGATAGATCATCTCCCCGGTGTCGGGACACTTCACCCACAGGTTTTCAGGCGTCTCGCGCTTAGCGAAGGCGTTCCGCACGCCGGGCGCGATCCGCGACAGCCAGCCGGTTCGTTCGCGAGGGGCGGCGGGGGGCCGACCGGGTTTGTCGTTTCTTTGTTCAGCCATCGCCATGGTTCTAGACCGCCGTTTGGCCGGTGCGCGCGGCGCGTACAGCCTTAGCCAAGGCCTCAACTTTTGAAAGAACCCGCGCGGTCACGTCTTCGTTCATGTCCACCGCAACGGCCACTTCATCCACAAGCGCCGACCCCACGACGACGGCATCGGCGACCCTGGCTATAGCAGCCGCCCTTTCCGGTGTCTTGATGCCGAAACCGACGGCCACCGGCAGGCCGGACGCCTTGCGGACCCGCTCGACGTGCGGGGCGACGGTCTCGGCGTCGGCTTCCTTGACGCCGGTCACGCCCGCCACGGAGACGTAGTAGACGAAGCCCGAGGTGCCGCGGACGATAACCTTCAGGCGCGCGTCGTCGCTGGTGGGCGTGGTCAGCCGGATCAGCGAGACGCCGGCGGCGTCCAGGGCGGCGGCCAGGACCCCGGCCTCTTCCGGCGGCGTGTCGACGACGATCAGCCCATCGACCCCGGCCTCCGCGGCGTCGTGGGCGAAGGCTTCATAGCCCCAGGTGACCAGGGGGTTGGTGTAGCCCATCAGGATGATCGGCGTGGTCTGGTCTGTCTCGCGGAACGCCGCGATCGTTCCCAAGGTCTTGGCCAGGGTCATGCCCTTGCTGATCGCCCGCTGCGCCGCCCGCTGGATCGGCGGGCCTTCGGCCATGGGGTCGGAGAACGGGAAACCCACCTCGATCAGGTCCGCGCCGGCGGCCGGCAGGCCCTTCAGGATGCCAAGCGCCGTCGCCTGGTCCGGATCGCCGGCCATGACGTAGGGGATGAAAGCCGCGCGGCCCTCCGCCTTCAACGCGGCGAAGCGGGCGTCGATACGGGATTTGCTCAAATCTGCATTCCCAGGTGCGCGGCGACCGTGGCCACGTCCTTGTCGCCGCGGCCGGAGAGGTTGAGCACCACGATCCCGCCCTTGCCCACGTCCTTGGTGATTTCCGGCAGGCGGGCCAGCGCATGGGCCGACTCGATGGCCGGCAGGATGCCCTCCAGCTCGGCGCAGAGCTTGAAGGCGTCGAGGGATTCGGTGTCGGTGGCGCTCAGGTAGGTCGCGCGGCCCACGTCGTGCAGCCAGGCGTGTTCGGGGCCGATGCCGGGGTAGTCGAGGCCGGCGGAGATCGAGTGGGCCTCCTCGATCTGGCCTTCGCGGTCCTGCAGCAGATAGGTCATGTTGCCGTGCAGGACGCCGGGCCGGCCGCCATTGATCGCCGCGGCGTGGCGGCCGGTGTCGACGCCCTGGCCGGCGGCTTCGACCCCGAACAGCTTCACCTCGGCATCGTTGAGGAACGGGTGGAACAGGCCGATGGCATTCGAGCCGCCGCCGACGCAGGCGACGAGCGCGTCCGGTAGCCGGCCTTCCACGGCCATCACCTGCTCGCGCACCTCGCGCCCGATCACCGCCTGGAAATCGCGCACCATGGCCGGATAGGGGTGCATGCCGGCGGCCGAGCCGATCAGGTAGTAGGTGTCGTGGACATTGGTCACCCAGTCCCTGAGCGCCTCGTTCATGGCGTCCTTCAGGGTCTCCGAGCCGGAGGTCACCGGGCGGACCTCGGCGCCCAGCAGGTTCATACGGAAGACGTTGGGCTTCTGCCGCTCGACGTCGACCGAGCCCATGTAGACCACGCACGGCAGGCCGAAGCGGGCGCAGACCGTGGCCGTGGCCACCCCGTGCTGGCCCGCGCCGGTCTCGGCGATGATCCGGGTCTTGCCCATCCGCATGGCCAGCAGGATCTGGCCCATGCAGTTGTTGATCTTGTGCGAGCCGGTGTGATTCAGCTCCTCGCGCTTCAGATAGACCTTCGCCCCGCCGAAATGGGCGGTGAGCCGCTCGGCGAAATAGAGTGGCGAGGGGCGGCCGACATAGTGGGTCAGGAAGCTGGCGAGTTCGGCCTGGAAGCCCTCATCGGCCTTGGCGGCCGAATAGGCCGCGTCCAGGTCGTGGACCAGCGGCATCAGGGTCTCGGGCACATACTGGCCGCCATAGTCGCCGAACCGCCCGTGGGCGTCCGGATAGGCGGAATAGTCGTTCGGACGGGCCGAGGGAGTGGAGGGCGTAGAGTTCACGGGACCGGCTTCAGGCGCTTTTGGCGGCGTCGAGGAACGCCCGGATCAAGGCGGGGTCCTTTAGTCCGGCGCCGCGCTCCACGCCAGAGGAAACGTCGACGATGGGCGCGCCCGAGAGCCGCACCGCCTCAGCCAAATTCCACGGATCGAGGCCCCCGGCCAGCAGCCAGGGGCGCTCAAAACGCCGCCCCGACATCAAGGTCCAGTCGAAGGGCTGGCCCAATCCGCCCGGCCGCTCGGCGTCCTTGGGCGGCTTGGTCTCGAACATCAGGTGCTGGGCGACGCTCTCGTAGCGGCCCGCCGCGGCCAGGTCGGAGGCCTCGGAGACCGGCAGCACCTTGATCACGCCGGCGCCCATCCGCTCGCCGATGGCCCGCGCCCGCGACGGCGTCTCGCCGCCGTGCAGTTGGATCAGGTCGGGCGCAAGGATCGCGGCGATCCGGTCGACCTCGGTGTCGTCAGGATCGACGACAACGGCCACGATCCTGGCCTGGCCGCGCACTGGCTGCGCCAACCGCGCGGCCGCCTCCGGCGCGATATTCCGCGGGCTCTTCCCAAAGAACATGAAGCCCAGAAACGCCGCGCCGCCCTCCAGCGCCGCGCTCACCGCCTCCGGCGTCGAAATTCCGCAGATTTTAGCCTGGACGCTCATGCGCGGGGATTAGGGCGCTGGCGAGGGCGTCCGCAAGGGCGAAGGCGGATTCTCCGGGCCTAACCGCCGTCGAAGTCGCGCGTCCAGACGACGTTCTCGCGCACGACGCGGGCCGGCGAGCCCACCGCGAGCACGTTCTCCGGCAAGGCGCCGGTCACCATCGACCCCGCGCCGACGATCGTGCCGGAGCCGATCCTGACGCCCTTCAGCACCAGGGTGCGCGTGCCCAGCCAGACGTGGTCGCCGATCTCGATGTCCTGCGGTGGATTGAGCCGCTCGCCACTGGCGCGGTCGTAGATCGGGTGCATGTCGCTGGGGTCCATGTGGATGTCGGTCGACAGCATGCAGTCTGCCCCGAAGGTCATCGCCGCGCCCTCGTGCAGGGTGAGCGCGGCGTCGTTGAAGGTGGTCCTGGGCCCGATGCGGATGGTCCCGCCATCGCCGCGAATGAAGCGGATCAGGCCGCGGATCACGCAGTCGTCGCCGATTTCCAGGGTGGCGTTGGTCACTTCGGGATGCATGAACACGTCGGCTTCCAGGCGCACCCGGGCCCCGATGAGGACCGCGCAGCCGCGGCCCTCGATGACGAAACGGCCGGCAGGCTCGCTGCCCAGCTCCAGGATGTTGCGGGGGTAGTCGGCGGCCACGCGTCGGGCGGCCCGGCTAGCGGCGCGCGGCGGGCGTCTGGGCCGCTGGCTCTGTCGGGGCGGGGGCCTGGGTCTTCAACAGGTCGCGGATTTCCATCAGCAGCGCCTCCTGCGGCGCCGGCGCGGACGGTTCCTTCGCCGGCTGTTCGGCGTCTCGGCGGCGGATGGCGTTGACGCCCTTGACCAGCAGGAACACCACCCAGGCGACGATCACGAACCTGATCAGGGTGTTGATGAACAGGCCGTACTGGATGGCCACCAGCTCGTTGGCCTTGGTCGCCGGATCGTCGGCCCTGAGCACCCACTGCAGCTTGGCGACGTCGATCCCGGACAACAGCAGGCCGATGGGCGGCATGACGACGTTGTCGACCAGGCTCTTGACGATGTCGTTGAAGGCCGCGCCGACGATGACGCCGACGGCCAGGTCGATCACATTGCCGCGGGCGATGAACTCCCGGAACTCGCCGAAAATTCCAAGGCGGGCCCTCACCAGCCTGATGGGGTCGTTCATGAGCGCCTCACTCGTCGTGGAGGTTCAACCGCTCGCGCAGTTCCTTGCCGCTCTTGAAGAAGGGCACGTGTTTGGCGCGCACGTCCACCGGCTCGCCAGTGCGCGGATTGCGCCCGGCGCGGGCCTCGCGGCTGCGGACGGACAGCGCGCCGAAGCCGCGCAGTTCCACCCGGCCGCCGGTTTCCAGCGCCTGGATCATCCGCTCCAGCACCACGCCCACTACCCGCTCGATGTCCCGCTGAGTCAGGTGCGGGTTCTCTTCGGCGAGCTTGGCGATCAGTTCCGACTTGATCATGCAGTCCCCTCAGACCGGCGTGACCATGGGCGAGTCCGCCATTGTATTCAAGGCGGAATTCGGAGTTTGGGTTTGCTACGGCGACGCTTGTTTCGAAATGGTGCATTGCAACTCCGGACCGCAGAACCGGCGGTCCACAGCGCAGGCCGGATCAGGACGGCGCGCGCACAACGCTGTCGACCCCGCGCAGCTTGCGGATCGCCACGTCGGCGGCCATGGCGGCGGCGAAGGTGATTTCCGGGGTCAAGGACCGCTGGTCGACCGAGAACCGCGCCACGCCGCCGGCGAGCACGGAGGCCGAAACGATTTCATAGCCGCCCACGTCTTCGGTGCCGTTCGGGCCCCTCACAGAATAGCCCTTGCCGCCGTCAGGCAGGACAATCTCTGTGCGGCTACGAATGTAGGACGGATAGGACACTGCGTAGGGGGCGTCGCGGTTCGGGCCGGGCTCACGTTTGGGATAGGGCCGTGGCGCCGCAGCAGCCGTGGCCACCCGGTACTCCAGCATCCCCAGGTCTGGGTTGGTGCGCCAGTCGATGTCCATCTGGCCGTTCAAGACGATGGTGAAGCGGTCGGGGGTGGGCTCGTCCTTCCAGATGACCTCGTCGATGTCGAAACCGCCGGCGATGTTGGAGTATTGCTGGCGGATGGCGCGCTCGAAGTCGGCCCTGGGCGCGCGCGCGACCGAGGCCCGCATGCTGGTGGCGGCGATGCCGCTCATGGTGATGACCATGTGGGCGCCGGCCGGCGCATCGGGCCCTTTGGAAGCGTCGAGGCGCAGGGTCGTATCGACGGTGGGCACATTGATCTGACGCTCGAAGATAGGTTCCAGTGTCGCCCCCTCGGCTCGCACCGGCAGGCCCCAGCGGTGGGGCGGCGGCTGCATGGCCTGGGGATTGGTGTCGCCGGTCCGGGTGCCGTCGAGCCAGTAAGAGTCGGTTCCGATCTTCACGCGGACAATCACGTGGTTGAAGGCGGCGAGCGAGGGGGGCAACTCGTTGATCCCATCGCCACCGCCGAGGTTGACCAGCACCGGCTCAGCCGGAACCTTGAGTTCCTTGAGGATCGCCAGCAGCAGCGCGGTCTTGGCCTTGCAGTTGCCGAACCGCCGGGCCCAGGTGTCGTCGGCCTTGGCGGGGACGTAGCCGCCGTCGCCCATCCCGAGGAAAAAGTAGCGGGTCTTCTCCTCGACCAGTTGCAGGGCGGCGAAGGCGCGCGCCTTCGGATCGTTGGTCTGCGCGGCGATGATCGCGGCCTCGGCCTTGATCGGCGAGGTGGGGGAAAGCTGGGCGGCCTTGGCGAACAGCGGCGCCATCAGCTTGGAGATCTCGTTCCAGGTCCGGAAGCTCGACGCTTCCATGAGGCCGACGCGGCGGTATCTCAGCGGGGCGGCGATCGGCGGCTTGGGGGCCTGGATGCCGGACTTATCCAGCGTCAGGATCACCCGGCCGGCCTTTTCGGAAAGCTTCGGGTCGTCGAAGCCGGCCGTGGTCTTCCACTGCACCGGGTCGCCCTTGGGCCAGGAGACGATCACCCGGTAGCGGCCGGCGACGCCGGCGAAGCCCAGGCGCTCGGCGTCGAAGGAGTGGCCTTGCGCCACCGGATCGGCGTGCAGCCGGGTGTAGGCGAAGTCGACGATGTCGCCGACCTGCAGGCCATCGATCGGACGTGAGGCGGTGATCCGGCCGTCGAGGCTGGCCTGCTCCAGGTTGGTCTCGCGGCGCAGGACCAGCATGTCCTTGCCCCCCTGCAACAGGTCGATGGTCTTGCCGGCGCGGATGATCGCCAGGGTGTTGAAGGCGACGGTGTCGGTGTCCGGGCGCCAGATGATGCTGGTCGACTTCACCGAGGCCAGGCCCTCGGGCTTCAGCACCTTGAACACCCGGCGGCTGTAGACCGCATCGCCGGCGGGATCGAGCCGGGTCTGGTGGTCGTCCAGCAGCAACTGGATGGCCGGCGCGCCGTCCTGCGGCGGCGCCTCGGGGATCGGGGCCACATCGACCCACGACGGAGGCGGACCATAGGCCGGCTTGTCCGCCGCGAAGGCGGGCAGGGCACAGATGAGCGCCAGGATCGAGGACAGCAGCAGACGCAATGACAAATCAGGCTCCTTCACGCCCCGAAGCGGCGCCTGGAAGCAACGATAGGGCCCGAATTGGAAAAGAAAACGGCGGACCGGTTTCCCGATCCGCCGCAATTCGTCGCCAAAGCCTTGTGAGGCCAGTGGCGCCTAGTCCTTCTGGGCTTTCTCGCGGAGCGCCGCGCCCAGGATGTCGCCGAGTGAGGCGCCGGAGTCAGACGCCCCGAACTTCTCGATGGCTTCCTTTTCCTCGGCCATTTCAAGGGCCTTCACCGACAGGGACACGCGACGCGCGGCCTTGTCGATATTGGCGATCTGGGCGTCCAGGCGATCGCCGACGGCGAACCGCTCCGGCCGCTGGTCCGCACGGTCGCGGGAAAGGTCCGACTTGCGGATGAAGGCGGTCATCGGGGCCGCATCCTCGCCGAACTTCACCTCGATGCCGCCCGAGGTGATCTCGGTGACGGTGACGGTGACGGTCTGGCCCTTGCGGTAGGTGTCGCCCTGCATCGGGTCGCCCGCCAGTTGCTTGATGCCCAGCGAGATGCGCTCCTTCTCGATATCGACGTCGAGCACCTTGGCCTTGACGATTTCGCCCTTGGTATATTTGGCGATGGCCTCCTCGCCGGGCACGGCCCAGTCGAGGTCGGACAGGTGCACCATGCCGTCGATGTCGTTGTCGAGGCCGATGAACAGACCGAATTCGGTGGCGTTCTTGACCTCGCCTTCGACCGTCGAGCCGATCGGATGGGTGGCCACGAAGGCGTCCCACGGGTTGGCCATAGCCTGCTTGAGGCCGAGCGACACGCGGCGCTTGGACGGATCGACGTCAAGCACCACCACTTCGACTTCCTGGGAGGTCGAGACGATCTTGCCGGGATGGACGTTTTTCTTGGTCCAGGACATTTCGGAGACGTGCACCAGGCCCTCGACGCCGGCTTCCAGCTCCACGAAGGCGCCGTAGTCGGTGATGTTGGTGATCCGGCCGGTGAACTTCGCGCCGACCGGATACTTGGCCTCGACGCCGTCCCACGGATCGGACTGCAGCTGCTTCATGCCGAGCGAGATGCGCTGGGTGTCGGGGTTGATCTTGACGATCTGCACCTTGACCGTGTCGCCCACCGCCAGCACCTGGCTCGGGTGGTTGACGCGCTTCC
>JANXXK010000134.1 GCA_025350685.1 Alphaproteobacteria bacterium
CCGATCTATGTGCAGCTGCGCGAGCAGTTCCTGCGGGCCATGGGCGCGGGCCAGCTGAGCGCCGGAGACCAGATGCCGACCATGCGCCAGGTGGCCGTGGCCCTGAGGGTGGACCTAAACACCGTGCGCCACGCCTATGACGACCTGGAGAAGCTGGGCGCGCTCAGCCTGGTCCGTGGGCGCGGCAGTTTCGTCGCCGAACCGCCGCCGGCCATGGACGGCGCGGCCCACGAAAAAGAGACCGACAACCTGGCGCGCCAGACCCTGGCCGCCGCCGCCGCCCTGGGGGTCGACCCCATGGCGCTCGTCCAACGCATCGCGGCGCTCGCCGCCGATAGGGAGACCTGAAGATGAGCAACAACTATGTGGCCGGGATGGGCATGCCGCGCATCCGCCCCAGGGGCGCCAACGCGCCGGCGGGCCTGCTGGCGGTGATCCTGATCGGACTGGGCGTCTTCGCCATCGAGCAGGGCGCGCAGAACTATCTGCCGTTCCTCTACTGGGTGGGCGCGGCGCTGATCCTGCTGGGCATATTGACGCCGATGTCGCTGAAGATGGCCAACCAGTGGGAGCGCGCGGTGGTGCTGCGGCTCGGCAAGCTGCAGGCGGTGCGCGGACCCGGCATGTTCGTGATCATCCCGTTCATCGACGACGTCTCGTCCTGGCTCGACCAGCGGATCCAGACGACCGAGTTCAACGCCGAACAGGCGCTGTCGAAAGACACCGTGCCTGTGGACGTGGACGCCGTGGTGTTCTGGCAGATCCACGACCCGGAGCGCGCCGCCCTGGAGATCACCGACTATCGCAGCGCGATCAGCCGCGTGGCGCAGACCTCGCTGCGCGAAATGGTCGGCTCGTCGCTGCTCTCGACGCTGCTCTCCGACCGCAAGCACGGCGACGAGATGCTGCGCGAGGAGATCGGCCGCAAGACCGCCGACTGGGGGGTCACCGCGATCTCGGTGGAGATCCGCGACATCGGCGTGCCAGCCGCCCTGCAGGACGCCATGAGCCGCGAGGCCCAGGCCCAGCGCGAAGCGGCCGCCCGGATCCACCTGGGCCAGGCCGAACAACAGGTGGCGCAGAAATTCGTCGAGGCCGCCGACATCTACGCCAAGAGCCCCGCGGCGTTGCAGCTGCGCGCCATGAACATCATCTACGAGACCACCAAGGAGCGCGGGGCGACGATCCTGATGCCGACCGCCATGGTCGACGCCATGAACCCGGGCGGCCTCTTGGGCCTGACTCAGGCGGCGATGGCCGCGCAGAACGTCCCGACCCGGCAGGAGGCCGCCGCGGCGCCGGCCCCTGCGCCGGCCGCCCGCGCGCCATCGCGTCGGCGGCGACCAGCCGAGTAAGAACGCGAACCGACGAGCGACTATCTGATCGAATGAAGAGGGGCTGACCATGACGAGCAAACTCACGCGCTGGATCGCCGCGCTCGCGTTCTCGGGGTTGATGATGGGCTTGGTGCTGGCGAGCGCCGCACACGCGCAGGACGCGGCGAGCAGCTGGCCCATCGGCAGCTACCACGGGGCGATCCACCTGCCGACCGGCGACCACCGGCTGGCGGTGGAGATCACCGGCAAGCCGGGCGCCTATGCCGGCACGGTGCGCAGCCCCGAGGTGACCGATCGCGACGCAGCCCTGGACTCAGTGAAGGTCGAGGACGGCGCGCTGACCTTCACGCTGGACAGTATCAAGGCGACCTTCCGGGGGCGCTGGGACGCGGCGTCCTCGTCCTGGATCGGCCAGTGGTCGCAGGGCCAGGACTATCCGCTGACCCTGGCCAAGGGGAAGCTGGAGCCCAAGCCGACGATCGTCGGGCTCGACGGAACCTGGGCCGGCGCGCTGAGCAATCCCGCGGGCGTCAAGCTGCGGATCGTGCTGCACATCCACAGGAGCGCCAGCGGCACCATCGTGCTGCTGGACTCGCCCGACCAGATGGCGAGCGGCATCCCTGTGCCGGTGCTGACCCGCGACGGCCAGAAGGTGGCCTTCCAGCTGCCGCTCATCCAGGCGAGCTATGCAGGCGTACTGAGCGCCGACGGCAAGACCATCGCCGGGACTTTCACGCAAGGCGCCGCGACCCCGCTCAACTTCACCTGGACGGACCAGAAGGTCGCCGAGGTCAAACGGCCGCAGACGCCGAAGCCGCCGTTCCCCTATTCGGCCGAGGACGTGACCTTCGACAGCGCGCCGGGCGTCAAGCTGGCGGGCACGCTGACCCTGCCGCCCGGCAGGGGCCCTTTCCCGGCGGCGGTGATGATCACCGGCTCGGGCGCCCAGGACCGCGACGAGGCGCTGATGGGCCACAGGCCGTTCGCGGTGTGGGCCGACGCGCTGACCCGGCGCGGGATCGCGGTGCTGCGCTGGGACGACCGTGGCTTCGCCAAGTCGACCGGTGATTTTTCCAAGGCGACCAGCGAGGATTTCGCCGCCGACGGCCTGGCCGCCATGACTTATCTGCGCACCCGCAAGGAGATCGACCCGAAACGCATCGGCGTGATCGGGCACAGCGAAGGGGGCATGGTCGGGCCGATGATGGCGGCGAAGGATCCGCGCGTGGCCTTCGTGGTGATGATGGCCGGCCCCGGCGCGCCGATCCGCGACCTGATGGCCGCGCAACGCGAAGCGGTGTCGCGCGCGATGGGCTTGCCGGATGCGATGATCGCCCGAAACGCCGTCACCGAGGCGAAGTTCGAAGCCGCCCTGTCGCAAGCCAAGCCCTTCGAGGAAGCCAAGGCCGACGCGATCAAGGTGCTTGTCGACGCCGGCATGCCCGCCGCCGCCGCGCCCGCGCAGGTCGCCGCCGTGAACTCGGTCTGGTACAAGTGGTTCATCGCCTATGACCCGCGCCCGACGCTGGCGAAACTGCGCATGCCGGTGCTGGCGCTGGATGGCGACAAGGACGTCCAGGTTGTCTCCAAACAGAACCTGCCGGCGATCCGCGAGGCGCTGAAGGCCAACCGGGACGCGACCGTGGTGGAGATGCCTGGGCTGAACCACCTCTTCCAGACCGCCACCACCGGCGGACCTGCGGAGTACGCCCAGATCGAGGAGACCACCGCGCCGGCGGCGCTGAACCTGATGGTCGATTGGGTGGTCAAGCACACCCACCGCTGAGGGTGGCGCGCTAAAAAAAGGAACGCGGAAGGTTGGCGTTTGGCTCCGCGCACGGCTAGCTAGGCCGTATGCGCACAATCATCCTCGCCGCCTTCGCCGTCGGTCTCGCGACCGCCCTCCCCGCCACCGCCAAGACGGCGGCCGCCGACCTGGTGATCTGGGGCGGGCCGATCTACACCGCCGTCGACGCCAGGCCTAAGGTCGAGGCCGTCGCGGTCCGCCATGGGCGGATCAGCTTCGCCGGCAGCCGCGCCGGGGCCAAGGCGCGGATCGGCGGCAAGACGCGGGTCATCGACCTGCACGGCGCGGCGCTGTTCCCGGGCTTCACCGACAGCCACGCGCACCTGCGCGAGATCGGCGACCGTGAGCTGCAGCTGAACCTGGAGGGCTCGAAGTCAGCGGCCGAGGCGATGGCGCGGCTGAAGGCTTATCTTGCCGAGCACAAGCCCGCCGGCCTGGTCTACGGCCGCGGCTGGATCGAGACCGGCTGGCCGGAGGGCCGGTTTCTCAACCGCCAGGACATCGACGCCGTGGCGCCCGACCAGCCGGTGATCCTGCAACGCGCCGACGGCCACGCCATCACCGCCAATTCCGCCGCGCTCAAGGCCGCGCACATCGACGAGACCACGCCGGCGCCGGCCGGCGGCCAGATCCTGAAAGGCCCGGACGGCAAGCTCACCGGCATGCTGGTGGACAACGCCATGAACCTGCTGGCGCCCATCCGCCACGAGCCCGGCCGCGACGACCGCATCGCCTCGTTCAAGGCCGGCATCAAGGTGGAGACGGCCTACGGCTGGACCGGCGTGCATTCGATGAGCGTCGACATGGACGACGTGCCCCTGCTGGAGGAAATGGACGCCAGGGGTGAGACCCCACTCAGAATCTACAACGCCGTCGACGTGCAGGGCGCGGGGCCGCTGTTCGCGTCGGGGCCGCGCGCCACGCCCGACGGGCGTGTCACGACACGCGCGATCAAGCTCTATATGGACGGCGCGCTGGGTTCGCGTGGCGCGGTGCTGTTCGCCCCCTATTCCGACGCGCCGACGATCACCGGCACCTTTCTGATGGACCGCGACGTGATGCGCGCGGCCATGCGTGCGGCGCTGCAGCACGGCATCCAGGTCTCCACCCACGCCATCGGCGACCGCGGCAACGCCACGACGCTCGACCTCTATGAGGAGACCTTCAAGGCGGACCCGGCGAAGGGCGCGGCGGCGCGCTGGCGGATCGAGCATTCGCAGATCGTCCGCCCGATCGACATCCCGCGCTTCCACGCCGACGGGGTTATCGCCTCGATGCAGCCCAGCCACGCGATCGGCGACTTCCACTTCGCGCCGGCCCGGCTCGGCAAGGACCGGCTGAAGGGCGCCTACGCCTGGCAGAGCCTGCTGAAGTCGGGCGCGGTGGTGGTGGGCGGCTCAGACGCCCCGGTGGAGCGCGGTGCGCCGCTGATCGAGTTCTATGCGGCGGTGGCGCGCAAAGACCTGGCGGGCTTCTCCAACGCCGACTGGCATCCGGAGGAGGCGCTTAGCCGCACCCAGGCGTTGAAGCTGTTCACCGCGTCTGCGGCCTATGCCCGCTTTGCGGAAAGGGACCTGGGCACGATCAGCGTCGGCAAGCGCGCCGATCTCTCAGGCTTCTCGGTCGACTTGATGACCGCGCCCGAGGCGGCGATCCCGAAGGGTCACGCCGTGCTGACCGTCGTCGACGGCCAGGTGGTGTTCGAAGGCAAATAGGGGGTCCTTCTCCGATCGCCGGAGAAGGAACCGCCCCGATCAGTCGTCGCCGTCGGCGATGTCGGCGACGCCGCCGGACATGGGCTCACCGAAGGCGGTCCTCACGACCGTGCCCTTGTCCTTGTGATGAGGTTGGGCCGTCGGCAGGTCCTTGTTGTCGTCGGCGGCGGGCGGGGGATCTTTGGGTTCGTCGGCCATGTCGATACTCTCAAATTGGGCCAGGATGCACGCCTGACCGATCGACCACACCCTATTGGGCGAATTGCGTTCATTCAACCGGGGCCGACCGTCACCATGGCGCCCAGCCATGACGATGGTGTTCGAACGCAGACGCTTCACGACGCGGACCTCCCGAATCAGGGGCGCTCCACACAACCTTAGGACGCGATATTGACAACTTTAGAGTGTGTTTGGGCAGGCCGTTCGCGCCCGGCCAGAGGGGGCGGCGCGTGGCGGACGGCTGGCTGATCGCGGTGCTGGTGGAGTTGCCGGGAGAGCCGCAACCGCTGCGGCACTATTTCGCCGTGGGACACGCTGACCAGGGCAAGTCGGAGTGGACGGCGGTGGACTGGGCGGGCCGCGCTGGCCGGGTGGCCTCGAGCCCGGTCCGGGGCGAGGAACCGGTCAAGGCGGTGCGGGCGCTGACGCTGGCCAAGATGAGGACCCTGGGCCTCGCCCCCGGCGAGGTGCGCGAACTGGGCTGGCGCCACCCGCGGCGGTGGCTGATCGGCTAGACCTCCGGCGGCGAGACTGGACGGCTCAGACGACGCCGGGGATCAGGCGGAAGGGCACCGCCCTGGCGTAGGCGCGGTAGGCGGGGTCGCGCATCAGCCAGTTTTCCTCTCGTGCGATCCGACCGAAATTGCACATCCAGGCGAGCGCGTAGATCGACATGTTGAACGCGGTCGGATTGAGCAGCAGGTAGGTCGCGCTGACCAGGGCGTAGCCGAAGTACATCGGGTGGCGGACGATGGCGTAGGCGCCGCCCACCTTGACGCCTCGGTTGGCGGGGCCGATGCCGAAACTGCGGTTGAGGCTGAGCTTGGCGGCGACGGCGATCAACAGGCCCGACAGGCCCAGTATGCCGGTCACCACGGGGCCAATCAGGGCGTGGCCGCCGGGGCGGGCCAGCATGACGCCGGTGGTGCCGACGATGGCCAGGGTCCAGTCGAAGGGCGACAGGCTGACGGTGATGGCTGGACGGCGGATGAGCACGCACCAGACCGACACCGCGTCGGCGGCGGCGACGATGGAGTTCAGCGGATTGTGCGAGGCCAGATTGGCGGCCACGTAGAAGGCGAACGCCGAGACGATCAGGACGCGCTCGAACAAATCCAGCAGGCGGGGAACCAGCAGAGGGGGAAGACGCGAGCGCACGGGCTCAGCGGCGACCTCAAGACCCTGCTCAATAATCGCCATGCCGCCCCACGTGGTCCCGCCCGAAACGTCGGCGCGCACTATCGGACAGCGGGGTGAAGGCCCGGATAAGAGACATGCTTTCGCAAATCTCTAGACCCTTCGTCGCCTAGGTTGGTTCGGGCCCGGCACGACGAAGGGTCTATCTTTTACCAAGAGTCTTGAGCGATCGGCGATTCAAGCGAACCGCCGAGCGCTCTAGACGGTTATGGTCGCATTACGCCCGGTTCAGGGCGGCCCCATCACGGCGTCCCCATCACGGCGTCCATTGCGCCAGCCAGTCGGCGAGCCCCTGCGGGGTCATGTGGCGGGCGTCCTCCAGCGCCGAGACACGGCCGGCGTCGAGCAGCCGGTCGGTCGTCGGATCGACCACCAGCAGGGCCGGTACGCCCTCCAGCCGCTCGGTGATGCCATAGTGGGCGGGAATCTGCAGGTTGGTGTCGAAGCGGCCCACGTCGACCAGGACGGTGACGTAGTGCTTGTCGAGGAAGGGCTTGAGGTCGGCCCGCTCCATGGTCGCGGTGAGGATCCGGCAATCCGCGCACCAGTTGCCGCCCAGGTCGATGAGCAGCAGCTTGTGGGTCTTTTGGGCGAGAGCCTTGGCGCGGGCCACCTGGGCGACTGCGTTGGCCTGCTCGTCGTAGGGATAGGGCAGCGGGGTCGCCAGCTGTGCGAAGCTGTCGATGCCGATCCGGGGCGACGGCGCGGCGGCGGCGGGAAACGCGAGCGCGAGGGCCAGGACGGCGGCGGTGGGACGGATCATGCCGCCAAGAAGGGAAATTCCACGGCAGATTGCAAGAGCGCGCGGCTCACCGAGACCCGTTGAGCCGACGCGGTTTTCCCGCCATGCTTGTACGATGGGCATGTTCGCGACACCGGCGCACTGAATGACGGCCAGCACGCCCATCGAGGCCTATTCCCTCGCCGAGCTGTTCGACAACGCCGTCGACGGCATCTTCGTGCACGACGACACGGGCCGCTACCTCTATGTCAATCCGGCGGGCGCGGCCTTGCTGGGCTACGAGCGCGACGCGCTGATCGGGGCCAATGTCCGCGACGTGATCGACATCGCCGACGCCCCGCGGGTGGCCGCCTGGCGCGCGTCGGAACCGCACGACCCGGTGCGGGGGGAGTGGCGGCTGAAGCGGCGCGACGGCTCGTGGATCGACGTGGAGATCCAGGGCCGCATCCTGCCCGACGGCCGATCGTTTGGAGCGGTGCGCGACATCACCGAGCGCCAGGCGGGCGAAGCGCGGCTGCGGCTCCTGGCCCGCGAGGTCGACCACCGCGCCAACAATCTGCTGGCCGTCGTGCAGGGCACCATCAGCCTCTCCCAGGCGCCGACGGTGTCGCGGCTCAAGGACGTGCTGGCCGGCCGCATCGCGGCGCTGGCCCGGGCCCACCAACTGCTGGCCGACGGCCGCTGGGTCGGCGCGGACCTGCGCCGGCTGGTGGAGGATGAGCTGCACCCCTTCGCTATCCATGGCGACGGGCGGCTGACCATCACCGGCGAGCCCTACGCCCTGTCGCCCTATGTCGCCCAGTCGGTGGCCATGGCGATCCACGAGCTGACCACCAACGCGGTGAAGTATGGCGCGCTGTCGGTTGACGCTGGCCGGGTCGAGGTGTCCTGGGCCACGCCGCCGGACGGCAAGGCGCCGGTGATCACCTGGCGCGAGCTGGACGGACCCTCGGTCAGCCCGCCATCGCGGCGCGGCCTCGGCGCCTCGGTGCTGGACCGCGCGCTCCGGGGCGCGCCCGGCGGCCGCACCGAGATCGAATGGCGCGAGAGCGGCCTGGTCTGCCGCCTGTGGCTCGGCTGAATTTGCTCCTTAAGCAGACGCTTCTCGCCCCACGCGCGACGGCGATTGTAGGCGGGTCTGACGGGGGCTAGATTGCCGCCGGTCAACGGGCTCGCCTGGGGGAAAATCATGCGAAAACTGTCCGCCGCCGTGGTCATCGCCCTCGGCGCCGCCGCGGTGCTGTCCGCGCAGCCGGCCGCCGCCCAGTATGGCATGGACAAGAAGGGGCCGAAGAACGCGGCCACGCCTGAGTTGCCGCAGTGCGCCAAGCCGCTGGGCCGCGCGGCGATCAAGGAGCCGGACAACAAGTGGTGGGTCCAGTACGGCCTGGGTAGCCCCGAGACCCTGATCAAGCTGTTCGCGGCGCGCTCGAATTGCCTGCGCATCGTTGACCGCAACGCCGGCCTGGCCATGCGCAACGAGGAGGCCTCGCTGGGGGCCGGCGGCGACCTGCGCCGCGGCTCCAACCTCGGCAAGGGCCAGGTGGCCGTGGCCGACTTCTTCATCATCCCCGACCTGGCGAATTCCAACTCAAACTCGGGCGGCAACAGCCTCGGCGCCGTGGCCGGAGCGTTCGGTAACCGGCTGGGCGGACTCGGCGCCCTGGCCGGATCCATCCGCACCAAGAAATCCGAGGCCCAGGCCCTGGTCACCCTGGTCGATGCGCGCACCACCGAGCAGCTCTATGTGGCCGAGGGCGTCAGCCAGAAAACCGACGTCTCGTTCGGAGTCGGCGGCGGCGGCGGCGGCTGGAGCGGTTTCGCCGCGGCGGCCGGCGGCGGCTACGCCAACACCGACCAGGGCAAGGTGATCTCGGCCGCCTATTTCAACGCCTTCGTCGACCTGGTCGGCTACCTGCAGCGCAGCGCGCCCACCGGCGAGCAGGCGAGCCAGAACGCCGGCGTGCAATCCTATTCGGTCAAGCAGGCGATCGTCATGCGCAAGGCGCCGACGCCGAAGGCGGCCCAGGTGCGCAGCTTCAACCCCGGCGACATGGTCTATCCCACCGGCCAGAAGAACGGGATCTGGTGGGAAGTCGATGACGAGAACGGCAATCGCGGCTGGATCTCATCGGCGATGATTTCGACGCATCCGTAGTTGTTCGTTCTAGCGTATCGGTCAGGGGGTCCGTCTGAGACCGCCAACCGCAAGGGAAGACACCAAGATGGCGCACGATCCGGTTGTCGGCGACACACTTGAATCCCGTCTGTGGGGCATGATCAGCGCGCGCAGTCTCGGCATGCTGTCGCTGACCAAGTCGGGGCTGCACGCCCAGCCCGTGGTGGCGTTCGCGGACCCCGGATATAAGCGCCTGTGGCTGCTCGCGCCGGTCAACTGCGAACTGGTGCGCAGCATCAGCGATGACGCGGGTTCAGCCATGTTCGTGGCCCAGGACGGCGACATGCTGGTCTCCATCGGCGGCGCGGTGCGGATCGTCGACGACCGTCGCCGCGCCGAGCGCCATTGGAACGCGGTCGCCCAGGCCTGGCATCCGCAAGGGCCGCTGGATCCCAACCTCGTCCTGCTGCGGCTGACCTGCCTCGACGCCGAGGTGTCGATCTCTGCGGTCGGGGTGACCAAGTTCGCCTGGGATATCTCCCGGCCTGATCGCAGGCGACCGCCGATCGTGGTCGAAGGCGCCGCCGCCGCGACGGTTCACTAGATTTAGGCGACCAGGCCCCAGCCGGCCCGACCCGTCCCATCTGGCGGGAGGTTGCTCTTGCGCGGGATCAAATTTCCCCGTTTGCTTGCCCGCACGGCAGGATTGAACCCGCCCTCCGCGCCCTGTGCACCCTGAAGGATGCCGATGACCCCCGTTCGCCGAAATATCCTGCTCGCCGCCGCCGGCTGCATCGCGTTGGGCGCGGCCCTCGGGGTCACGCCCGCGCTTAGCGCGACGCACAAGGCAGCGGCCGCGGAGGCGCCGGTTCCGGCCGCCGACCTGGCCTCGCCCAAGTACGGGACCTGGGGCTTTGACGTCTCCGGCATGGACCCCTCGGTGAAGCCCGGCGACGACTTCTTCGCCTACGCCAACGGCAAATGGGCCGCGCGCACCGAGATCCCTTCCGACCGGGCCCGTTTCGGCAACTTCGACAAGCTGTCGGTGCTGTCGGAGAACCGCACCCACGCCATCGACATGGAGGCCGCGGCCGGCAAGCTGAAGGACCCCCAATCGCTAAAGAACGGGGATGCGGCCAAGATCGGCGCGGCCTATGCGTCCTTCATGAACGAGGCGCTGGCCGACAAGCTGGGCGCGGCGCCCCTGCAGCCGGAACTGGCGCAGATCCGCGCGGTGAAGACCAAGGATCAGCTCACCGCCCTGATGGGCAAGGGCAACCATGCCAGCTTCGTCAGCGTACTGCCGGTCGGCATCACCGTCGACGCCAAGGATCCCAAGCACTACGCCGTGCTGGCCGCGACCGGGGGCCTGGGCCTGCCCGACCGCGACTACTACCTGCAGGCCGCGTTCGCCGCGAAGAAGGCCAAGTACCTGGCCTATGTCGAACAGATGCTGACGCTTGCCGGCTGGCCGAAGCCGGCGGAAAACGCCAAGGCCATCGTCGACTTCGAAACCAGGCTGGCCGAGGTGCAGTGGACCCGCGTCGAACGGCGCGACCGCGACAAGACCTACAACCCCGCCAGCCCCGCCGAGCTCGACGCGCTCACCCCCGGCATCGACTGGAACCGCTACCTCGCCGCCAGCGGTCTGCCCGGGACGAGCCGCGTGATCGTGACCACCAACACCGCCTTCCCGAAGGTGGCCAGGATCTACGCCGACACCCCGCTCGATACGCTCAAGGCCTGGCAGGCGTTCCACGTCGCCGACGGCGCCGCGCCCTACCTGTCCAAGCCGTTCGTCGACGCCAACTTCGCCTTCCGGGCCAAGGAACTCTCAGGCCAGCCGGAACAGCGGCCGCGCTGGAAGCGCGCAGTGGCCTTCACCGACTCGATGGTCGGGGAATCCGTCGGCCGGGTCTATGTGGCCCGCTACTTCCCGCCGGAATCAAAGGCCAAAATGGATAGCCTGGTGAAGGACATCCAGACGGCGCTGAAGGCCCGCATCGAGAAGCTCGACTGGATGAGCGATCCGACCAAGGCCAAGGCGCTGGAGAAGCTTTCGAAGTTCACCGTCAAGATCGGCTACACGGCCACGTGGCGCGACTATTCCAAGCTGACGATCAAGGCCGACGACCTCTATGGCAACGTCGCCCGCGCGCAGACCTTCGAATGGAACCGCCAGGTCGCGCGGCTGCATCAGCCGGTCGACAAGGCCGAGTGGAACATGACGCCGCAGACGGTCAACGCCTACTACAACCCCTCGAACAACGAGATCGTCTTCCCCGCCGCGATCCTGGCCGCGCCATTCTTCGATCCGGATGCGGACCCGGCGGTCAACTACGGCGGCATCGGCGGGGTGATCGGCCACGAAACCAGCCACGGCTTCGACGACCAGGGTCGCAAGTCGAACGGCGACGGCGTGCTCACCGACTGGTGGACGCCGGAAGACACCGCCAAGTTCAACACCCAGCGCGACCGGCTGGGCGCCCAGTACTCGGCCTTCGAGCCCTATCCCGGCGCGCACGTCCAGGGCGGCCTGACCATGGGCGAGAACATCGGCGACATGGGCGGCCTGTCGCTCGCGCTCGACGCCTATCACACCTACCTGCACGGCCGCCCCGCGCCGGTGATCGACGGCCTGACCGGCGACCAGCGGGTGTTCCTCGGCTGGGCCCAGGTGTGGCGCCAGAAGATCCGCGAGGATGCGCTGCGCCAGGGGCTGGTCTCCGACCCGCACTCGCCGGCGATCTACCGGGTGAACGGCACGATCCGCAACATCGCCGGCTGGTACGAAGCCTTCGGCGTTAAGCCCGGCGACAAGCTCTATGTGGCCCCCGACCAGCGGGTCCACATCTGGGTGCAGTAGGCGCCTGGGGCCTGCGCTCATAGGCTTCGAAGCTTGGGCATTGGAACGCTGCCATTTGCGCACTAGACTGACTTCGCATTTGCACAACCTCCCAAGGAGTTCAGTCTTGGCGCCGCCGCCTCTCCCGCCCGCCCAGAAACGCATCGTGATCAGCGCGTTTATCGCCGGGATTGTCATCGTTCTTGTTGTGCTATTCCGCGTCTTTACCCTGAAGTCCAGCGAACTGGGCGTGGTCGATGCGATGATTGGCTCCGGCGGCGGCGCAATGCTCGTATACGGTGCGCTTGGCTTGTTTCATCGCCCCGATCGGTAGCGACTGCCGCTCCCGACTCTAGCCGTTTGTGGCGACTGAGGATTTTGTTCGGCCAGCGCGCCAACGGCCAAGCCTTAGTAGGAAGAGCGTCCCCAGCGTCGCTGGACCGAACAAGGCGATGCCCCGTTGAACGAACAATTCCGGATCGCCCAGCACTTTCATGGCCTCCTCCATGGAGGACGACGCCTCAATCGGCCTGACGGATCCAAAGAATTCAACCGTAGCGACAACCAGCGTCACATAGGCAAAAAACAAGAGTAACCGGCTGCGTCGCGGATAGAGCTCGCCATCGATATTGGTGATGGTGTGACCCGAGACCAGGATATCCCACACCAGGGCGACGAACATGACAAAAGCAAACACGATGTCGGCGTGATCGCCCATGTTGCGCGCAAATTCGAACACCCCGGCGAAGAGGCCGTAGAGTGCCAACAGCGAGACGTTGAGCACCAGAAGCAGGCGCAATGGCTCGCTCAACTCCTCTCCGTTTTGGCGGCCACGCGTCAGCCAGACAAAGCCCACGAGGCTCGCCGCCGCGACCCAGAAGATCATGGCGGCAAAGCGCTGGGTTACCTCAGGAATGGGCGCCACCAGGCACAGCAGGACGACGCTCTGCACCACGCCAAAAAGAAGTATGGGCACCATACGCGACTGCGGCTGGCGTCGACGCCACCAGACCAAGGCGATGGCAAAGCCTGACAAGGTGACAACGGTGAGCGCAAGCGCGCCTTCCCGCGTTTGACCAAGTAGATCCATAGCGACGGCCATACCAATGACCACAAGTGCGAGCGCCGCCCACGGAAAGCCGATAGGCCAGCGTTCACCAGGGCGCGCGTTTCGCATTACCAAATAAAGCAGCCCGGTCGCCACGACAGCGATAGGCAGAAAGGACAAAACCTGGAGACGGCAGATCCAATACATGATGATCATCGAGATCAGGCACACGGCGATGATGGCTGTCTTCAGAGTATTGAGGCTTCTGCCGTTGCTAAACCATATACAGACTGAGCGAACCAATGAATCGTCGATCTCGGTCCAATCGGTGCCTGCCAACAAGAATAGATATGGCAGAGGGCTGCGGACGATCACCAGCAAGTCGGCATAGTCGATTGGGTGAATGCAAACAACTATAAGGATCGCAAGTAATCCGGCTGCCCACAGGTAGAATATCACTTGCGCAGACCTGTAGATCCATGGTTGTTGCCGCTCCAGACTGTAGTGTGATTTATAACTCGCTGGCATATCAGCCGCGGCAAGCATCGCGAGCGGTATCCCGAAGACCGCCGACAGAACGCCGATTTTGTGTTCGGCGTTGTCGTGAGAGAGCCCGAGAGTCACTAGCAAGTAGAGGCTAGCCAGGCTCAACAAAAACAACCATCGGCCAATCACGTGGGCATAGAGCATGCCGCCCGCCAGAAGCGTCAATGCCACGATCAATGACGCAACCGAGAGCACGTAATTGATTGTCGAGATGCCGAAAACGACGCCCTCGCTCTCGACACGCAGCGAGGGCGCTTCGGCGCTGCGCAGCATCAGCGCCAGGGCTGACACGATAATCTGCGCGATGATCAGG
>JANXXK010000199.1 GCA_025350685.1 Alphaproteobacteria bacterium
CCGCGTGGGCTCCTCGGCGCAGATCAAGGCGATGAAGACCGCGTCCGGCCCGATCAAGGGCGAACTGGCCCAGTACCGGGAAATGGCCGCCTTCGCGAAGTTCGGCTCCGTCCTCGACGTCACCACCCAGCGCCAGCTGGCGCGTGGCGAGCGTCTCACCGAACTCCTGAAGCAGCCGCAGTACTCGCCGCTGTCGGTGGAAGAGCAGGTCTGCTCGATCTACGCCGGCACCCGCGGCTACCTCGACGCCATCGCTGTCAACCAGGTGCGGCGCTTCGAAACCGAGCTGCTGGCGCACCTGCACGGCAAGCACCAGGGCATCCTCGACAAGATCCGCACGGAGAAGGACCTCAAGAACGTCGAAGACGAGCTGAAGTCCGTGCTGGCCGCGTTCGCTGAAACCTTCGCCTAAGACTTAAGCGCGGAGCAGGAACCCAGGCGATGGCCAGCCTCAAGGAAATGCGCAATCGGATCGGAAGCGTGAAAGCCACGCAGAAGATCACCAAGGCGCTGCAGATGGTTGCGGCGGCGAAGCTTCGCCGTTCGCAGGACGCCGCCCAGAACGCCCGGCCCTACGCCGAGCGCATGGCCGCGGTGATCGCCAACCTGGCGGCCGGGGTGTCCGGCGAGGGCGCGCCGCGCCTGCTGATCGGCACCGGCTCGGACCAGCGCCACCTGATCGTGGTGGCGACCTCGGACCGCGGCCTGGCGGGGGGCTTCAACTCCTCGATCGTCCGCGCCGCGCGCGAGCGGATCAGCCGCCTGATCAACGAGGGCAAGGACGTCAAGATCCTGACGGTCGGCCGCAAGGCCCGCGATCAGCTGAAGCGCCTTGACCGCTCGGTCGGCGCCTTCGAGGCCGGCGGCAATCCGTCGCTCGCCGTGGCCGAACAGGTCTCCGCGAAGATCCAGGAACTGTTCGCCGCCGGCGACGTCGACGTGGTCACGCTCTATTTTTCGAAGTTCAAGTCGGTGGTCACCCAGACCCCCACCGGCGTCCAGCTGATCCCCACGCAGGTCGAGGCGGGTGGCGGCGCCATCGACCTGAAGGGCGCGGTCTACGAATACGAGCCCGATGAGGAGACCATCCTCGAAGAGCTGCTGCCGCGGAACATCACCACCCAGATCTTCTCCGCCACGCTGGAAAACCAGGCCGGGTTCTACGCGGCCCAGATGACCGCGATGGACAACGCCACCCGCAACGCCGGCGACATGATCTCGGCGCTCACCCTGAAGTATAACCGCTCCCGCCAGGCGCAGATCACCAAGGAGCTGATCGAGATCATCTCCGGCGCCGAAGCGCTCTAGTCGAAAGTCGAAAGAGACAATCATGGCTACCACGACCGCCAAAAAGCCCGCCGCGAAGAAGCCTGCCGCGAGGGCTCCGGCTAAGGCTCCTGCCAAGGCCACCGCGAAGTCGTCCGCGAAGGTCGCCGCAAAAGGGGTCGCCACCGGCCGCCTGGTGCAGATCATCGGCGCCGTCGTCGACGTGGAATTCGAAGGCCACCTGCCGGCGATCCAGAGCGCGCTGGAAACCACCAACACCGACCAGCGGACCGGCGCGCCCTTCCGCCTGGTGTTCGAAGTCGCCCAGCACCTGGGCGAAAACACCGTGCGCGCCATCGCCATGGACACCACCGAGGGCCTGACCCGCGGCCAGGCGGTCTATGACACCGGCGGCCCGATCATCGTGCCGGTGGGGCCCGCCTGCCTCGGGCGGATCATGAACGTCATCGGCGACCCGATCGACGAAGCCGGCCCGATCGCCACCACCTTCACCTCCTCGATCCACCGCGAGGCGCCGTCGTTCGCCGAGCAGTCGACATCGGCCGAGGTGCTGGTCACCGGGATCAAGGTCGTCGACCTGCTCTGCCCCTACACCAAGGGCGGCAAGATCGGCCTGTTCGGCGGCGCGGGCGTCGGCAAGACCGTGACCATGCAGGAGCTGATCAACAACATCGCCAAGGCCTACGGCGGCTATTCGGTGCTGGCCGGCGTCGGCGAGCGCACGCGCGAGGGCAACGACCTCTATCACGAGTTGATCGAGAGCAACGTGAACCTGCCGGGCGGCGGCGAGGGCTCCAAGTGCGCCCTGGTCTACGGCCAGTTGAACGAGCCTCCGGGCGCCCGCGCCCGCGTGGCCCTGACCGGCCTGGCGCAAGCCGAATATTTCCGCGACGAAGAGGGCAAGGACGTGCTGCTCTTCATCGACAACATTTTCCGCTTCGTCCAAGCCAACTCCGAAGTGTCGGCATTGCTCGGACGTATGCCCAGCGCTGTCGGTTATCAGCCGACTCTCGGCACGGATATCGGTGAGCTGCAGGAGCGCATTACCACGACCAAAAAGGGTGCCATCACCTCGGTGCAGGCGATTTACGTCCCCGCAGACGATTACACCGACCCCGCTCCTGCGACCACCTTCGCCCATCTCGATGCGACCACGGCGCTCGAGCGCAAAATCTTCG
>JANXXK010000212.1 GCA_025350685.1 Alphaproteobacteria bacterium
GCCTCGCCGAACAGCGCGAAGCCGGCGTAGGTCGCCACCACCGGCTGGACCAGCACCACCACCGAGGCCAGCGAGGTCGGCAGCCGCCCCATGGCCCAGGCGATCGACCCCTGGCCGGCGACGTGGACCATCCCCAGACCGATACAGGCCGCCAGGCCCGCCAGGGTGGTCGGCAGGATCTGCTCGTGCAGGAGCAGGGCCGAGACCAGCAGCAGCGGCGCGCCGACCACGCCCGACCAGTACATCAACCGGCTGGCCGCCTGGCGCTTGCGGCCCTCGGCCAGGGCCAGGAAGTAGAGGGCGTACCAGAGCGCGGTCGCCACCGAGAGGATGTTGCCCAGCGGCGCGTTCAGCACCGGCGCGCCATGACCCTTGCCGGCCCCCATCATCCACGCGCCGCCCACCGCCACGGTGAGCGCCAGCAGGAACAGCGCCCGCGGCCGCTGCTTGAGGAAGATCCAGGCAAAGGCGGTGACCACCACGGGCGCGAGGTTCGACAGCACCGTCGAGGCGGCCACCGAGGTGTATTTGATCCCGTAGTGCCAGAAGCCCAGGTCGAGCGCGAACATCAGCCCGACCAGCAGGGCGATCGGCGTGGGCCGGCCCAACGGCCCGCTGGCTCTGCGCGTCATCACCGCCAGCCACGGCAAGGCGAAGGCGAGGCGCCAGAACCCCGCCGCCGCGGGCCCTGTCGCAGCGAACCGGACCAGGACGGCGGAGAAGCCGATCACGCAGGCGCCGAACACCAGCGCCGCCACGGCGCGCCAGCGGTCCGGATGGTCCTGGGCGATCGCCGCGTCCGTCAAAATCCCAGCTCCGCCCGCAATGCCGCAGGCGTCATACCCTGTTCGCGCAGGTCCCGCAGCGTCTCAGCCCGGTCGCGCTTGGCGAAGCGCTTGCCGTCCGCCCCGGCGAGCAATGGGTGGTGGCGATAGGCGGGCGTCGGCAGGCCCAGCAGCGCCTGCAGCAACCGCTGAACGTGCGTCGCCTCGAACAGGTCCTGGCCCCGAACCACCGCGCTCACACCCTGCAGGGCGTCGTCGACCACCACCGCCAGGTGATAGGCGACGCCCACCTCCTTGCGCCCCAGCACCACGTCGCCGCCGACGTCAGGCCGGGCCATGATCACCTCGCCGTGCTCCTCAAAGGCCAGGCCGCTGAACCCGCCCAGCGCCCGCTCGGCCGCCCCCAGCGACAGGCGCCACGCATAGGGCTCGCCGGCCGCCAGCCGCCGCTGTTCTTCGTCCGGCGCCAGGGCTTCACCGCGAAACACCTCCAGCGCGCCGTGCGGCGCGCTCTCGATGGCTTCGGCCACCTCGCGCCGGGTGCGGAAACAGCGGTAGGTCAGGCCGCGTTCGCAGAGTTGCGCGAGCGCAGCGCCATAGTCGCCCATGTGGTCCGACTGCCGGCGCACCGGTCGCTCCCATTCCAGCCCAAGCCAGGCCAAGTCCTCGTAGATCGCCGCCTCGTACTGCGGGCGGCAGCGGGTGCTGTCGATGTCCTCGACGCGCAGCAGGAACCGCCCGCTCGCAGTCTGCGCGGCCGCGAACCCGGTCAGGGCCGAAAAAGCGTGACCGCGGTGCAGATAGCCGGTGGGGGAGGGGGCGAACCGGGTGACGATGGGGGTTTCTGCGGCGGTCACCCGCAGACGTCTAATTCGGCGTGCGCGGCAGGCCCAGGCCCATGTGCTGGAAGATCGCCCGGAAGAAAGCCTCTTCGCCGCCCAACGCGTCCTTCAGGTGGGCGAACTGCTTGAAGCCGGACATCTCGGCCAAGCCGTGCGCCGAGCACCAGGCCGCGGTGGTGGCGAGCTCGATGTCGATGGGATCCCTGGGGTCGGCGCCTCCGGCCTCGATCAGGGTGTCGCGCACCTTGCAGTAGGCGCTGTCCTTGTTGATCGTCGCCATGTCGCCGGGCAGCGCCTCGCGGTCGCGGGCGGTGTCGTACATGACGCGGTAGAGCGCGGGGTTGTCGCGGGCGAAACAGACGTAGGCGACGCCGATCTCGTTCAGCGCCTGGTGGATCGATGGCGCCTGGGCCCTGGCCCTGGCGATCGCCGCGTCGAGCATGTCCCAGCCCTCGCCGGCCACGGCCTCGAGCAGCTCACCCTTGTCCTTGAAGTGATGGTAGGGCGCCGCCGGGCTGACCCCGGCCTCGCGGGCCACGGCGCGGAGTGAAAGGGCGCTGGGCCCCTCGGCTTCCAGCAACCGGCGCGCGGCGTCGATCAGGGCGCGGCTGAGATCGCCGTGGTGATAGGGCCGGGCTTCGGCGACTTGAGATTCTCTCATCGGCTTCACTGTAATTCTCAATCTTAGCGCCGTAAAGATGTCTTGAATGCGGCGAATTCACCCCTATCTGAGCATTGTTCAATTAGAAACAGCGCCCCGCTCCCCAAGGGGTTCCAACTGAAGGTGTGTGTCAATGTCTCTCTCTCTCTCGCTTCCCGTTTTGAACGGGCCCTCGACCGGATTGTCCCCGCGGTGATCCTGTTCCTCGGCGCGTCGCTTTCCGCGGCCTTCGTGGTCGTCGGCGGCTAGAGCTTCCCCACTCTCCGCTGACCGGAGAAGGGGCCCTCAGGGTCCCTTTTTCGTGGCGGGGCCAGGTGAGCAACGCCAGGCCCCGTTCGGGCGCAGCTTGCAGCTTCCTCGATGGTCCATGCAAAAATGCATAGTGGTACGGCGTAAATTTACATCTAGGCACCGCTCAGATACATGCTATCTAAACATTGTCCACATCGGACTGGCGACCGGCTCCCCCAGCTCCCCCGGCGCGCAACACCAAAAGGAATGAACTCATGTCGATCCAACTGAACCGTCTGCTGGACACCCTGGTGTCCTTCGCCGTCGTCGCCCTGGGCCTGACCCTGGCCGGCGCCACCGCCTTCGTCGGCGCCTAACCCATGCGATGCCGATAAGCCTCGCCCCCTTTCCCAAAAGGTGTGGCGAGGCCCGGCCGCCTCAAGTCTGCGTCATGGAGATGTCTCCGAATCTTTCCTATAGTGGCTCCCATAGCGGTCGAGCCCGAACGATCTGAACGGGGCCAGCGCCGCTCACATGCGTCGCGAACGAGGGCCCGGTCTTCAGTTCATCAGCTTACGACATCGGCGCCCGGCGCCCCCCACTCCCGGATCACGGGGAGGTTCGCCATGCAGGTGCTTAGCCGCCCGCCGTCCGGCTGGCCCGCGCTGGTGTTGAACGCCGACTTTCGGCCACTCAGCTACTATCCGCTCTCGCTGTGGCCCTGGCAGGACGTCATCAAGGCGGTGTTCCTCGACCGCGTGGACGTGGTCTCCACCTATGACCAGGTGGTCCACTCGCCGTCGTTCGAGATGAAGCTTCCGAGCGTCGTCTCGCTGAAGAGCTATGCCACCCAGGACCGGCCGCCGGCATTCACCAGGTTCAACCTGTTCCTGCGCGACGCCTTCGCCTGCCAGTACTGCCGCGCCGGCGACGACCTCACCTTCGACCACGTGATCCCGCGCTCGCGCGGCGGCCGCACGACCTGGGAGAACATCGTCACCGCCTGCGCCCGTTGCAACCTGACCAAGGGCGGGCGCACGCCGCGCGAGGCCCACATGCACCCCAGGCGCCCGCCGCACCGGCCCACCGCCTACGAACTGCAGGAACACGGCCGCCGCTTCCCGCCGCACCACCTGCACGAAAGCTGGCTCGACTATCTCTACTGGGACATCGAGCTGGAGGCTTAGGAGCCTGGCCACAACGGCTTGCATGGACGCCCCGGGCGCGCAAGGCAGGGCCATGAGCCTGGGCGTGATCATCCTCACCGGCGGCGCGGCGTCGCGCATGGGCGCCGACAAGGCCGAACTGGACTGGAACGGCCGCCGGGCCGTGGACCGGCTGGCGGACATCGCCCGCAGCCTGGGCGCGGTGGTAACGGCGACCGCAGGCGCGCGCAGCTATGGTCTGCCCTTCGCTGTGGAGGACCCGCCGGGCGGCGGCCCGGTCGCCGGGATCGTGGCGGCTTCGGCCGTCCTCCTCGGCGAGGGCTGCACACGGGCGCTGGCGCTGGCGGTGGACGCGCCGACGGTCCTGCCGTCGGACCTTGCGCCCCTGCTGGCGCCCGCATCGCCCGGCGCCTGCTTCGCCGACCTGCATCTGCCCCTGGCGATAGACCTGGTCGCCCTGCCGGTCGTGTTGAGCCACGGTTGGTCGATACGGCGGTTGGTCGAGGCCGCCGGCCTGGCGCGCCTGATCGCGCCGCAATCGGCCCAGGCGCGCCTGCGCGGCGCCAACACGCCCGCCGAGCGCGAGGCGCTGCTGGCCGCGCTCGTCGTGGCCGAAGCTGCGCAAAGCGATGGCGCCGGCTGATCAAGGAAGCGGCGCCGCGGCGATGGTTGGCCGCTGCACGGCGCCAGGGCTGACGCCCCGCCGCCGCCCGACGCTTAGTCGGGGCGTATGCGAGTGCTTGTGGTGGATCCAGATTCGGCCCGCGCGGCCCTGGTCGCGGAGGGCCTTGCCGGCGTCGAGCCGCTCGAGGTCCGCCATGCCGTGGCGTTCAACGAGACCGAGGCCGCCCTGTTCGAACCCGATGTCATCGTCGTGGCCTCGGACAGCCCTGACCGCGACACCATCGACAACCTGCGCGAGGCGACCAGCGCCAATCCGCGGCCGGTGGTGATGTTCGTCGACCGCTCCGAGCCGGGGGTCGCCGAGCAGGCTGTGCTGGCCGGCGTCTCGGCCTATATGGTGGACGGCCTGTCCGCCGCGCGGGTGCGGCCGGTGCTGGAGGTGGCGATGACCCGCTTCCAGCTGATGAACCAGCTGCGCCAGGACCTGCACAAGGCCAGGGCCGACCTGGCCTCGCGCAAGACCGTGGAGCGGGCCAAGGCGTTGCTGATGGCCGAACGCGGCCTTCCCGAGGACCAAGCCTACCGGCTGCTGCGCAAGCTTTCCATGGACACCGGGCGGCCCCTGGGCGCGGTGGCCGCCGACCTGTTGGCGTTCGCCGGCGTGCTGAAGGGGGATGACACATGAGTGGCGGTCATCCCTTGCGGCTGGGCTTTATTCCCCTGAACGACGCGGCCGCGATGATCGTGGCCCAGGAGACCGGCCTGTTCGCCGCCGAGGGGCTGGAGGTCGAGCTGAGCCGTGAGGTGTCCTGGGCGACGATCCGCGACAAGGTGGCCTTCGGCGCCCTGGACGGGGCCCATATCCTGGCGCCGCTGGCGCTGGCCATGACCCTGGGCGTCGCCGGCGGCGAGCCCGCCCCGGTCATCGCGCCCTTCGCCATGGCGCTGAACGGTCCGGCGATCACGCTGGCCTCGCGCCTGGCGGTGGTGTCGGGTGACGGCCGCCGCGCCGACGGCCTGGCCCGGCTGATCGCGCGCCGTCGCCAGGAGGGGGCGAGCCCGATCACCCTGGCGGTGGTCTTCCCGTTCTCGACGCACAACTATCTGCTGCGCGACTGGCTGGCGGCGGCCGGCATCGATCCCGACCGCGACGTGCGGCTGACCGTGGCGCCGCCGCCCAGGATGACCGAGTTGCTGACCGGCGGCGTCGTCGAGGGTTTCTGCGTCACCGAGCCCTGGGACACCGCCGCTGTCGCCGCCGGCGCGGGCGTCGTGGCCGTGCGCGGCTCGCAGCTGTGGCCGAGGACGCCGGACAAGGTCTTCGGCGTCGCCGCGGCCTGGAGCCAGCGGAACCCTGAGCGGCTGGAGGCGATCCTGCGGGCGCTCATCCGCGCCGCAGCCTGGGCCGACGCGGCGGAGAATCGGCGCGACCTGGCGGTGATCCTCGCCCAGCCCCGCTATGTCGGCGCGGACGCCGACATCATCGAGGCCTCGCTGGCTGACATGGTCTTCCACGCGGGGGGCGCCAATGCGCCCCTGCCGGTCCACGCCGGCTGGCTGCTCAGCCAGATGATGCGCTGGGGCCATGTGCCGCCGCAGACAGACATCCCTGCCGCGGCGACCAGGGTCTATCGGCCGGACCTTTTCCAGGCGGCGCTCGCCCAGTTGGGCCTGCCGCCGGCGGACACGCCGCAGGTGCTGGAGGGCTATTCCGGCAGCGGCCCGTTCGCCCTGGCCGAGGCCCGGACCGAAGCGGCGCGCGCCGCCATGAGCCGCATCGCCGACGCCTAGAACTTGTGCGCTGCAGCAATCGGGGCGCGCCTCCTGAGCAATTCCTCCGCACAAAGCCGGTTGCCGGGGGCCTGGCGACGCCTGCGCATTGTGCGGGCCGCCGGGTCGTGACGGGCTGAGGCTGACCGCGCGGGACGCTGATGTTCCGCGCCGGTCAGTGGCGCAATGCCCGCGCCGCGATTGCACGGACACCGACGTCCGCACGAGAGCTCACGCTCCCGCGCGGACGTTTTTTTTGGCTTCAAACGGGGATGAGCCATGACGTTGATTCGAACGACCTTGAGCGCCGCCGCGGCGGGACTTGGGCTGGCTCTGGCGGGCGGCTCCGCGGCCTGGGCGGCTGATCCGCCGCCGACTGGACCGCTGGCCGCCATCGCCGCCGGCAAGCTTTTGCTGGAGGTGCGGGCCCGCGAGGAATCCGTGGACCAGACCCGGACCGCGACCCTCACAGACCCGGCCGACGCGCTCACCGTGCGCACGCGCCTGGGCTGGGAGACGGCGGAGTGGAACACGCTGCGCGGGCTGGTCGAGGTGACCAACGTCAGCCATGTCGGGCGGCAGCGCTTCGCGGTGAACACGCCCGGCGCGGCCACGCCGCCGCTCAACGGCGCGGACAAGGCGCGGTTTCCGCTGGTCAACGACCCGGACACCAACGAGCTCAACCGGCTGCAGCTCACCGGGGCGCCCAGCGCCGCCTTCCACCTGACCGTCGGGCGCCAGCGCGTGCTGATCGACGACCAGCGCTTCGTCGGCAATGCCGGCTGGCGGCAGGATGAGCAGACCTTCGACGCCGTGCGTGCAGACGCCGCCGTAGGGCAGGTGAAGGCCGTCTACGCCTACGTCACCCATGTGAACCGCGTCCTCGGCGACCTGCGCGACTGGGAGTCCGACAGCCACCTGGCCAACCTGGCCTGGTCGCCGTCGAAGAGCTTCCGCCTGGAGGGCTTCGTCTACGCCCTCGACTTCCGCAACTCGGCCGCCAATTCCTCGATCACCGGCGGGCTGAAGGTCACGGGCGGCGCGCCGGCCGGGCCCTACCAACTCGGCTACGAGGCCAGCTGGGCGCGGCAGGGCGACTATCGCCGCAACACGCCGGCCTATGACCTCGGCTACTGGCAGGCCGCCGTCTCTGCAGCGCGCGACATCTACAGCGGCAAGCTCGACTATGAGGTGGTGGAGGGTAACGGGACGCGCGGGTTCACCACGCCGCTGGCCACCACCCACGCCTTCCAGGGCTGGGCCGACGCCTGGGTGCAGCCGCTCGGCGGCGCCAAGGGCTTCGTCGATGGGCTGAAGGATCTCAACCTGACGTTCGAAACCAAGCCCAAGGTCGGCTTCGGCCCGTTCGAGAAGCCGACCCTGCTGGTCCGTTTCCATAACTTCGACGACCAGCGCACCGGGGCGCGGCTGGCCCACGAGTGGGACGCCCAGGTCCAGGCAGCCCTGACGCCGAAGCTGACGGTGGCGGTGAAGTATGCCGATTTTGAGCGCGCGCGGGTCACGCCCGCCGGCAGCGCGGCGCCGCCGGCCTCGCGGACCAAGGTGTGGTTCACCCTGGAGTACAGGCTCTAGGCGCAAGGCCGGCCACGCCCAGTTTCTGCTCACGCGGCCCGACGCGGCGCCGGGTTTTTGCACTGCAACATGATTTTGCGGTGTGGGCAGGCGATGCTGCGTGACGCGGCGCGAAACGCACTTCCATCCTGGGACTAGGCCCGTGGCAACGGCGTTGCGGCCCCCGGATCCGGCTCAAGGATGAGCCATCCGACCCTTGGCGACGCCGCCTGTCCACTCCAGTTCGGGGCCTATCCCATGGTTGATCGCACCTTCCTGAAATCGGGGCACACCCCGACTCTGTTCTCCGCCTTCCTCTATTTCGACTTGAGCTTCATGACCTGGGTCCTGCTGGGCCCGCTGGGCGTGGCGGTCTCTAAGTCGTTCGGCCTGTCGCCGGCGCAGAAGGGCTTCATGGTCGCGGTTCCGGTGCTGTCCGGCGCGGTCCTGCGGCTGGTCGCGGGCCTGATGGTCGATCACATCGGGCCCAAGCGGACAGGGCTGATCCTGCAACTGCTGGTGCTGGCCGGGCTCGGCGCGGCCTGGCTGTTGGGCGTGCACAGCTACAACCAGGTGCTGATCCTGGGGCTGCTGCTGGGCGTGGCCGGCGCCTCCTTCGCTGTCGCCCTGCCGCTGGCCTCGCGCTGGTATCCGCCGGAGTATCAGGGCCTGGCGCTGGGCATCGCCGGCGCCGGCAACTCGGGCACGGCGCTGGCCGCGCTCTTCGCCCCCAGCCTGGCCCAGGCCTATGGCTGGCAGAATGTGGTGGGCCTGGCCGCCCTGCCGCTGGCCGTCGCCTTCGTTGTCTACCTGATCTTCGCCAAGGACGCGCCGGACCGCCCGCCGGCCAAGACGCTGGCGCAGTATCTCGGCGTCCTGAAAACCCATGACGCCTGGTGGCTGATGGGGCTCTACGGGGTGACGTTCGGCGGCTTCGTCGGCCTCTCCTCGTCGCTGACCATCTACTTCAACTCCGAGTACGGGCTGACGGCGGTGACCGCCGGCTTCTTCACCGCGGCCTGCGTGTTCGCCGGCTCGTTCATTCGGCCCGTCGGCGGGGCGCTGGCGGATCGATTCGGCGGGGTCCGGACCCTCACCGTGGTCTACATCCTGGCCGCGCTGGGCCTGGCGCTGGCCAGCTTCCAGCAGCCCAGCCCGTGGCTGGCGCTGGGCCTGATGATGTTCTCGATGGTGGCGCTCGGCGCCGGCAACGGGGCGGTCTTCCAGCTCGCGCCGCAGCGGTTCGGCAAGGAGATCGGCGTGGTCACCGGCCTGGTGGGGATGACCGGCGGCGCCGGCGGCTTCTACCTGGCGGCCAGCCTCGGCTGGGCCAAGCAGCTGACCGGCTCCTATCAGGCGGGTCTGCTGGCCTTTGCCGGCCTCGCGCTGATCGCCCTCGTCGGCCTGCTCGGCGTCAAGGCGCGCTGGCGCAAGACCTGGCCGGAACTGGCCGGTGCGGCGCTGCGGCTGTGAGTGGGGCGATGGCCGCGAAGGAAAGGCTCGTCGTCGTTGGCAACGGCATGGCCGGCTGCCGGGCGGTGCAGGAGGTGCTGAAGCGCGACCCGGACCGCTACCAGATCACCATCTTCGGCGCCGAGCCCCGGGTGAACTACGACCGGATCATGCTCTCGCCGGTGTTGGCCGGCGAGAAGGCCTTCGCAGACATCGTGCTCAACGACGAGGCCTGGTACCGCGACAACGCGATCACCCTGCACGCGGGCCGGGCCGTGGAGGCGATCGACCGGGCGGCCCGGGTGGTGCGCGCGGTGGACGGGACCCTGGCGGCCTACGACCGGCTGATCCTGGCGACGGGCTCGGACCCGATCCGCCTGCCGCTGCCGGGCGCCGACCTGCCCGGCGTGGTCACCTTCCGCGACCTGGACGACGTCGAGGCGATGATCACCGCCGCGCGGCCGGGCGCCAAGGCGGTGGTCATCGGCGGCGGCCTGCTGGGCATCGAGGCGGCCTACGGGCTCTCCAAGCGCGGCATGTCGGCGACCGTGGTCCACCTGCTGGACGTGCTGATGGAGCGCCAGCTCGACGCCTCGGCGGGGTTCCTGCTGACCGAAGCTCTGGCCCAGAAGGGCGTCGAGACGGTGCTGGAGGCCCAATCCGAGGAGATCGAGGGGCGCGACGGCCGGGTGAGTGGCCTGCGGTTGAAGGACGGCCGCGTGCTGCCCTGCGACCTGCTGGTCATGGCCGTCGGCATCCGCCCGGCCGCGGGCCTCGCCAAGGCGGCGGGCCTGGAGGTCAACCGGGGGGTGGTGGTCGACGACACCCTGCGCACCTCCGATCCGGCGATCTGGGCCATCGGCGAATGCGTCGAGCACCGCGGCCAATGCTACGGCCTCGTCGCCCCGATCTGGGAGATGTGCCGCACGCTCGGCGAGGCGCTGACCGACGGGTCCTCCACCTACCAGGGCTCCAGCCTGTCGACCCGGCTGAAGGTCTCCGGCGTCGATGTGTTCTCCGCCGGCAAGCACACCGGCGGGGCGGACTGCGAGGACATCGTGTTCCGCGACGCGGGCGGGGCGTTTACAAGCGCATCGTGCTGGAAGGCGGCAAGGTCGCCGGCGCGGTCCTCTTCGGCGATGCGGCCGACGGCGGCTGGTACTTCGACCTGATGCGCTCGGGCGCCGACGTGGCCGCCATCCGCGAGACGCTGGTGTTCGGCCAGGCTGTGACGGAGGGCCTTCGAGGGCTCGACCCTAGCGCCGCCGTTGCCGCCATGGCCGATACGGCCGAGGTCTGCGGCTGCAACGGCGTCTGCAAGGGAGAGATCACCGCCGCCATCGCGGGGCAGGGGCTGACCACGCTGGAGGCCGTGCGCGCGGTCACCAAGGCCTCGGCCTCCTGCGGAACCTGCACGCCGCTGGTGGAGAAGCTGCTGAAGCTCAGCCTCGGCGACGCGTTCCAGGCCCAGACCGGCCCCAAGCCGGTCTGCGGCTGCACGCCGCGCGGCCACGACGAGGCGCGCCGCCGCATCGTTGAAGAAGGCCTGAAGTCGATCCCGGCGGTGATGCAGGCGCTGGAGTGGGCGAGCCCCGACGGCTGCCACGCCTGCCGCCCGGCGCTCAACTACTATCTGCTCTGCG
>JANXXK010000213.1 GCA_025350685.1 Alphaproteobacteria bacterium
TGCGACGACCAGTGGACGTGGACAATCTGCCAGCGCCCGTCGACACGCCGCAGCACCGCCGTCTCGGTCGTGACGCGGTCAACATCGCGGCCCTTGAACTGCCCTTTGTCCGCCCCTCGCTGGCGACCCAGGCCATGTCCCCGAACGGCACTGTCAAGGCAAACGCGAATACTGGATTGTACTTGCTCCCGCAAACTCGGCTCACGCTGATTTTATTGGTCTTTTCAGATTGTCGGGGGATCACGTTCCGCGGCCAGAGCGCCTATACTCGGTTGCCTTGACAGTGCCATACGAAGTCCTCCAACGTGACCCTCACCTTCGATACGCACGGGGTGCTGATCAACGATACGGCTTCGCAGTCGCAGATGGGCACGGGCACGGGGTTGATCTCCGGCTCAGCGCCCAACGGCAGCGTCGCCAATCAGCCACGGGTCGATAAGTGACGAGGGTGGCGTCGGCCCTCGAATTCGGCGGCCGCGCCTGATTCCTTGAATGGCGTCAGCCTACGGTCAGCCGTGCAGCAAGCCCAGGAGCGCCAGCGCGCTTGCAAGCCCCATCAGAGCCAGCACGAGCAGCCACATGCCTCTCAGGCGCCGACGGCGATTGGCGCGGGTATGGGGGTATTCAAAAACCATCAGAGATTATCGCTTACGGCTGACCCACCGCTAACGGCCGGCGTGGCCACTAGGTTGCGGAGTTGCCTCGCCCAAAGAGGCCAAGCCGGCCCGCTTTCCTGGGCTTCTTCGGCGTGGCGGCCGGCTCGGCTTGCGGCTCGGCTTGCGGCTCGGTGACGGGCGCCTGCGCCGCCTTGGGCGGCCGTACCTTGCGGCCAAGCCCGTAGGACTTGGCCAACGCCGAGCGCTGCGCGGAGTAGTTTGGCGAGACCATCGGGTAGTCAGCTGCCAGGCCCCACTTGGCGCGGTATTGGTCGGGCGACAGGCCGAGCGCGCCCAGGTGGCGCTTCAGCTGCTTATAGGATTTGCCATCTTCGAAGCTCACCAGGCCATCGGGCGTGATTGATTTGCGGATGCGCGCGGCGCTGGTGCGGGCCACTGGCGCCTCTTGCGGCCCGTCAGGCTCGCCAAGTCCGCGGAGGGTGCGGCTGACCGCCTGGATCACCGCCGGCAGATCCTCCAGCGTGACGCGGTTGCCCATCACGTAGGCGGCGACAATGTCGGTGGTCAGCGAGGTCGTGGTGCGATCGGTGGTCATCGGGCCTCTCAGCGCTTCGGGACCCTGGTCGCCTACCTCACGCTCGACGTCAACGGCCTGGCCCATCGCGGTTGCGTTGGCCACGCGCCAGATGCAGCGCGATTTTGCTGGACCTGTCGCGATGAGAGAGCGTTGGTCCACAACGCGCTAGGCCCCTAAGCGGCCCGGCGCGCCGCCGGCGAGGAGCTACTCGCCGGTCTTGAGGTCGTGTGGGCGATTGGGCTCCCGCAAGGAGACCTCAGATGACCCCACCTGCAACCCCGCCCCCGGCCGGCGCAGATGGCGCCCAGCCAAAAGCGCCGCTCCCGCGCCCGATCACCGGCAAGCTCGGCTTGATCGTCGAGCTGCTGCGACGCCCCCATGGCGCCGACCTCAGCGACATGATGGAAGCCACCGGCTGGCAACAGCACTCGGTCCGCGGCGCGCTGGCGGGCGCCTTGAAGCGCCATCGGGGCCTGACCATCGTCTCCGAAAAGACCACCGGTCCGCGCCTCTACCGCCTGATTGAAACTGCGGGCGTCGAGCCGATGACCCCCAAGGCGAAGACGCCGTGCAACCGCAGCAAGGCGGCGAAGACGGCGTCCAGCCAAGCCCATGCGTGAAGGCACCGCCATCGAGGCCGCGCGGCTTCTCTCGACCGTGGTTGCGGAACTCTTCGAGGACGTCAACCCGGCGCTCATCGAGACCCTGCAGGGACCCAACTGGATCGTCCGAGCGGCGCAGCTCGAAGACCTGGGCCGCGACGTGGCGACCCTGGCCGCGGCGCTCGAAGTGCTCATGCGGCGCAGCGAGGTGAATGAGCGTGCCAGTCGCTGATGCCGTGCG
>JANXXK010000216.1 GCA_025350685.1 Alphaproteobacteria bacterium
AGCACACTAGAAACATATACTTACTAGTGTCCTTATCGATTCCGAAGTTCGTCCGAGCCTGCCACAAGAGCTTGCGAACTTCGGAATCGGGACACTAGGGTCGCGCCATGACCACTTTCATCTCCGACGGCGTCGCCCTCGCCTACGACGATATCGGCCCGCACGGCAGTGGGCGGACCATCGTCTTGATCCACGGCTTTGCCTCCAACCGCAACGAGGGCTGGAAGCGCACCGGCTGGTACGCGGCTTTCGAGCGCAAGGGCTACCGGGTGATCGCGCTCGACCAGCGTGGCCACGGCGAGAGCCAGAAGCTCTACGAACCACAGGCCTATGAGCGCGAGCGGCTGGCCGCCGACGTGCTCAACCTGATAGACCAGTGCGGCGTCAATCGCTGCGAGGTGTTCGGCTACTCCATGGGCACGCGCACGGCGCTGGAGGCGGCCATCGCCGCGCCCGACCGCATCGCCCACCTGATCCTGGGCGGGGTGGGCGGCAAGCTGCTGGAACCGCCGCCCCACGTGATCGGCGAGCCGATGGCCGAGGCGATGGAGGCCGAGGATCCGGCGACCATCAAGGAGCCGATGCTGAAATCCTTCCGCCAGTTCGCCGACGAGCAGGGCGAAGACAGGAAGGCGCTGGCCGCCATGACCCGGGTCAAGAACATGCCGCTCAACCGCGAGGCCATGGCCGAGCTGCCGATGCCGGTGCTGGTGGTGGCCGGCCAGGGCGACGAGGGCGCGGGCGATCCGGAGGGGCTGGCGCGCGTTTTCCCGCATGGCAAGGGCGTCACCGTGCCCGGGACCGACCACTTCTCGGCGATCCCGCACGCGCTGACCAAGGCCGCGGTGTTCGACTTCCTCGACGGCCTGCTGGACGACGATTTCCCGCCGTTCGAGTGACGGCTATTTCGCCGGACCCAAATTATACGCCCCGCCCTTTTCCAGGGCCGTGACGTAGGCGGGCCTCGCCTGGAACCGCTCAACCCAGCCCTTGATGTTGGGATAGGTGTCCATCTGGCCGAAGGCGCGGGCGACCTCGCCGACGAAGCTCATCTGCACGTCGGCCGCCGTGAACTCGCCGAGCAGCCAGTCCTGGCCGGCCAGCGCACCGTTCACGTAGCTCAGGTGATTGGCCATCTCGCCCTGGATGCGCGGATGCAGCGGCGCGCCCGCTTCGCCCAGCCGACCCACATACATGTTGAGCAACAAAGGCAGCATGGCCGAGCCCTCGGCGTAGTGCAGCCACTCCAGGTATTTCTCATGCGCCGCCGTGCCGACCGGCGGCGCCAGCTTGCCGTGGCCGTGCTTGCGCACGATGTAGTCGACGATCGCGCCCGACTCATTGATCGCCAGGCCGTCCTCGGTGATCACCGGCGACTTGCCCAGTGGATGCACCGCGGCCAGCTCCGGCGGGGCGAGGCGCGTGGTGGCGTCGCGCTGGTAGAACTTGATCTCGTAGGGCGCGCCCAGTTCCTCGAGCAGCCACAGGATACGCTGCGAGCGCGAGTCGTTGAGATGGTGGACGACGAGCATTGGGGGGACGCCTCTCTTTTTCTGACGGGCAGCAGAACCGCCTGACGCGACGCAAAGCAAGCATCGCCTATAGTGCGCACGATGAGCCTGATCCTTCCGGACCTCCTCGAACTCATGGATCTCGCGGCGAGCCGCGCCCAGGCGCTCGTCGTCGAACTCCGGGCGGCGGTGGCCAGCCGCACGACGCACGAGGGGCGGACCGACCGCGCGCTGCTGGACGCCGAACAGCATGGCGCCCATGGCTTGGCGTGGATGGCCGCCTACGCCGAGACCCTTCGCCAGACCGCGCTGTGGGCGCGGGCGCTGACGGCGCAGGGGCGGTTCGGCGAGGCCGACGCGCTGCCGGCTCAGCTCCTGGCCTACGAATACGCCAGCCAGCTCCTGGGCGGCGTGCCCATGAACCAAGGCGAAACCTTCCGGACATGGGACCTGGGCGTGCCGTCGCTGCCGATGGGCCCCGTCGTGGGTCGTCTGGCGGCCGGCGCGACCCAGGCCGTGAAGTCCCGGATCGTCGAACTGCTGGATCAGGCGCGGGGGCGTCCCGCCCTCGAAGCCAGTGGCCTCGACGAAACGCTCGACGCCATCGCCGACCAGTTCCACGCCTTCACCGCCGAGAAGATCACCCCGTTCGCCCACGGCTGGCACCTCAGGGACGAGTTGATCCCGCTCGCGCTGCTGCAGGAGATGGGCGCGCTCGGCGTCTTCGGCCTGACCGCGCCGGAGGCATGGGGCGGCTCCGGCCTGGGCAAGGTGGCCATGTGCGTGGTCACCGAGGCCCTGTCGCGCGGCTACATCGGGACCGGTTCGCTCGGCACCCGCTCGGAGATCGCCGCCGAGCTGTTGATCGCCCACGGGACCGACGACCAGAAGGCGCGCCTGCTGCCGGGCATCGTCTCCGGCGCCATCGTGCCCACCGCGGTGTTCACCGAGCCGGAGGCCGGCTCCGACCTGGGCAGCCTGCGCACGCGCGCGGTCCGCGACGGCGACACCTGGCGGGTGACCGGCGCCAAGACCTGGATCACCCACGCCGCCCGCGCCGACATCATGACCTTGCTGGTCCGCACCGACCCGGCCTCGAAGGACCACCGGGGGCTCTCCATGTTCCTGGCCGAGAAGCCGCGCGGGACCGACGCCGAGCCCTTTCCGGCGCGCGGCATGAGCGGCGGCGAGATCGCGGTGATCGGCTATCGCGGTATGAAGGAATATGAGCTCGCCTTCGACGGCTTCGAGGTCACCCACGCCAACCTCTTGGGCGGCCAGGAAGGCCAGGGCTTCGCCCAGCTGATGGCGACCTTCGAAAGCGCCCGCATCCAGACCGCCGCGCGGGCCATCGGTGTCGCCCAGAACGCGCTCGACCTGGCGCTCGACTACGCCCTGCAACGCCGCCAGTTCGGCGAGCCGATCGCCGCGTTCCCCCGCGTCGCCAACAAGCTCGCCATGATGGCCGCCGAGATCCTCGGCGCGCGCCGCCTCGCCTGGTTCGCCGCCGAGGCCAAGGACGCCGGCCGCCGCTGCGACCTGGAGGCCGGCATGGCCAAGCTCACCGCCGCCCGCATCGCCTGGGCCTGCGCCGACAACGCCGTGCAGATCCATGGCGGGACCGGCTTTGCGGTGGAGCAGCCGGTCAGCCGCGTCCTCGCCGACGCCCGCATCCTCAACATCTTCGAAGGGGCGGGCGAAATTCAGGCGCAGGTCATCGCGCGGCGGCTGTTGGAAGGCGCGAACTGAGCGAGCGCGAAGCGCCGACTCATCCTCGCGAAGGCGGGGATCCAGCTTTCTTCAGCGCGGCGCGAAGCCGCCGGCGATCAGGCCGATCTGGCGGTCCATGACCGCGGTCATGGCCGCCGCATCGGCGGCGTTCCAGGCGGCCAGCCGGTAGATCCAGAAATAGGCGGCCATCAGCAGGTCGACGATTTCCTGCCGCTCGATCGAGGGCTCGACGTCTCCCTGGGCCACGCCCTTGGCCAGGCATTCGTAGATGATTTCCTGCAGGCGGGTGTTGGTGCCCATTGGCTTGGCGTTGGCGGGCAGGTTCCAGTCATAGGCCGTCCCGATGTAGGCCAGGAACAGGCGGGTATGCTGCACCTCGAAGGCGAAGTGGATCGCAAACATGGTGCGCAACCGTTCAACCGTCGGCCCGCGCAGATGCGGCATCACCCGGTCCAGCTCGGCATAGAGCCCGTCCAGCCGGTCCTGCATGACCTGGCTTAGGATCTCACCCTTGGCCGCAAAGGTGGTGAACACGCTGCCCACCGAGACCCCGGCGTGGCGGGCGATCTCGCGGATCGTCGTGGCCTGGTAGCCCTGGGTGTCGAACAGCTCGCGCGCCGCGTCGATGACGCGCCCGCGCGTGGCTTCCTTCTGGGTCTGCCGGGCGCCGGCGGCAACGGGTTGCGGCGGGGCGTCCGGCAGGCCGCCCGCCGCGTCATCGCGGTCTATGGTGGAGCTTGATGATCCCATGCCCACTGCAGACGGCGCCGGCGCCTCAGCTCTTCCTGGCGCCGGCCAGGAGAATGCGGATCTGGTCGTTCGACCGGGCTTCCAACGCCGGCAGGCTCCAGCCGCCGAAGATCGCCTGCGGGTAGTTGGACAGATAGGTCTCGAACAGCATCTGGGCGCGCAGTTCGAGATCGGCGCCGGCGATGAGTTCGCCCCGCGCCGTGGCGCGGTTCAGCTGGTCGAGCAGCAGTTCGTGCAGCACCTGAACCGGCGGGGCGCTGCGCAGCGCGGGCCCGTCCTGCGGCGACCAGCCGACGCTGAAGGCCGCGCGGGCGAGCGGCAGTTGGGTCTGATAGAATCCGTAGCCGGCCATGAACATCTTCAGCAGCGCTTCGTCGACGGTGTTGGCGCTGCCGGCGGCGGCGCTCATCGCGTCGGCCAGGGCCGCCATGTCGACGATCATGATCTCGCGGAACAGGTCCGACTTGTCGGTGAAGTTGGCGAATACCGCGCCGGTGGACATGCCGGCGGCGGCGGCGATGTCGCGGATGGTGGCGCCTTCGTAGCCCTGTTCACTGAACAGGCGCCGGGCGGCCGCCAGCACCTTGGCGCGGGTCTGCTGCTTGGCGAGCGTACGGCGCGTCGGCGCCTTAATCGGAGTGGCCTCGGCGGCTTGAATGGGAGCGATGTGCTTCATAGTGTGACGGGAAGTCCGTTCTTTCTGGGTCTGCGCGTCCGCGACTGCCATATGAGCTGTCAAGCGAACATGTTCAATGACTAAGTTATGCGAATTTTGAGAACCCGCGATGCGGCGAACTCCGGGAGACTCGGGTGGAGGTGAACAACTTTATCGCCATTCCGGCTTCGTCTGCACCCTGACTAGGGCCGAAATTCGACCGATTCAGCGATTGAGGCTCGTTGAACATGATCATCCATCGAGCGGGGGCGGCGCAAATAGCGTGGTTGATTGTGGTTCGCAAGCCCCCGGTGGCGTAAAGGTCGATCAATGGACATCTTCAGCTACCTGATCCCCCTCGCCCTGGGGGCCGTCGCGATTGTGCTGGCCTTCGGCATCTATGCGCTGTTCCGCGGTGGCGATTTCGGCCGCTCCTACTCTAACAAGCTGATGCGCCTTCGGGTGGTCATGCAGGCCCTGGCCATCGCCATCTTAATGGGCGCGGTCTGGTGGCGCACCCGGCACTGAGCGCGACATGGTGACGCTCAACCGAATCTATACCCGTTCCGGCGACGCCGGTTCAACGCGACTGGCGACCGGCGCGCCGGTTTCCAAGGCCGACCTGCGGGTCGAGGCCTATGGCGCGGTCGACGAGACCAACGCCTGCCTGGGCCTGGCGCGGCTGCATGCCGCAGGCGACCTCGACGCCATCCTGGCGCGGATTCAGAACGAGCTCTTCGACCTGGGCGCGGACCTTTCGACCCCGCCGGCGGCCGATGAGGCGCCGGGATCGCGCCTGCGCATCCTGGACAGCCAGGTGGCGCGGCTGGAAGCCGAGATCGA
>JANXXK010000237.1 GCA_025350685.1 Alphaproteobacteria bacterium
CTGATGGGCATCGAGGTCCCCATCCGCGCCTCGCTGATCCGGGTGCTCTATTCGGAGATCGGCCGGATCCTCAACCACATCCTCAACGTCACCACCCAGGCGATGGACGTGGGCGCGCTGACCCCGCCGCTGTGGGGCTTCGAGCAGCGCGAAAAGCTGATGGTGACGTTGAGGATGTGGTTGAGGATCCGGCCGATCTCCGAATAGAGCACCCGGATCAGCGAGGCGCGGATGGGGACCTCGATGCCCATCAGCTTCTCGATGGCCAGGCAGTAGGCGTGCTCCTGGTTCATCGGGGCGACATAGTCGAGGCGGTCGAAATAGGGGATCGTCTGCTGGTAGGGCCTGGCCTCGATCAGCTTTTCGGTGCCGCGGTGCAGCAGGCCGATGTGCGGATCGACGCGTTCGACGATCTCGCCGTCCAGCTCAAGCACCAGGCGCAAAACACCATGTGCGGCCGGGTGTTGCGGGCCGAAGTTGATGTTGAACTTGCGGACCTTGGTCTCGGTCGGAACATCGGGCGCGAAGACCGCAGGGGTGTTGGAGCCGGTCATTGTTTGCCCACGGCCCCACCCTTAGCGTCTTTCACCTGGGGAATGGCCTTTTCGTCGCCGGGGATCGGCGCGTAGCCGGGCTCGGCGCCCTCCCAGGGTGAGAGGAAGTCCCAGTTGCGCCACTCGACCGACTTCACCGGCTCATAGACCACCCGCTTCAACTCGTCGTCGTAGCGAACCTCGACGTAGCCGGTCATCGGGAAGTCCTTCCGCAGGGGGTGCCCGTGGAAGCCGTAGTCGGTGAGGATGCGGCGCAGGTCCGGATGGCCGGAGAAGAAGACGCCGTACATGTCGAAGGTTTCGCGCTCGAACCAGTCGGCGACCGGGAAGACGCCGGTGACCGAGGGGACGGCGGTGTCCTCGTCGGTCCGCACCTTGACCCGGATGCGCAGGTTCTTGGTCAGCGACAGCAGATGGTACACCACGTCGAAGCGCTTCTCGCGCTCCGGATAGTCGACGCCGGTCAGGTCGATCAGCTGGGTGAAGGCCCCCTCGGCGCTGTCGCGCAGCCCGGTCAGGGCCTCGACGATCCGGTCGGCGGGACCCGCCAGGTTCAGCTCGCCGTACATCACCTCATAGGCGGTGAAGGCGCCCTTGCCGGCCTTGACGAGGCTGCGGCCGAGCTTTTCCAGCTGCGGCGTGGTGGCGGGCCAGCTCATCGCATGATGGTCCCGGTGCGGCGGATCTTCTTCTGCAGCTGCAGGACGCCGTAGACCAGGGCCTCGGCGGTGGGTGGGCAGCCGGGGACATAGACGTCCACCGGCACGATCCGGTCGCAGCCGCGCACCGTCGAATAGCTGAAGTAGTAGTAGCCGCCACCGTTGGCGCACGAGCCCATGGAGATCACGTAGCGCGGCTCGGGCATCTGGTCGTAGACCTTGCGCAGAGCCGGAGCCATCTTGTTCACCAGGGTGCCGGCAACGATCATCACGTCGGACTGGCGCGGGCTGCCGCGCGGCGCGAAGCCGTAGCGCTCCAGGTCGTAGCGCGGCATCGAGGCCTGCATCATCTCGACCGCGCAGCAGGCCAGGCCGAAGGTCATCCACATCAGCGAGCCGGTCCGGGCCCAGGTGATCAGGTCATCGACGCTGGCGGTGATGAAGCCCTTGTCGGCCAGGGTCTGGGAGACGCCGTCGAAGAACGGGTCGTGGGCCGTGAGGTCGTAGCCCTCGACGCTACTACGGGCTCCCTCACCTGCTGATAAGAGGGGGGCTCCGTCCCCCGGGCCGGCGGGAACGACTACTCCCATTCCAGGGCCCCCTTCTTCCACTCGTAGATGAAGCCGATGGTCAGCACGCCCAGGAAGCTCATCATCGACCAGAAGGCGAAGATGCCGGCGGCCTGCGGCAGCTTCATCAGCGCCACGGCCCAGGGGAACAGGAAGGCGACCTCAAGGTCGAAGATGATGAACAGGATCGAGACCAGGTAGAAGCGCACGTCGAATTTCATGCGGGCGTCATCGAAGGCGTTGAAGCCGCACTCGTAGGATGAGAGCTTTTCGGCGTCCGGGTTGGTGGGGCCGAGGGTCGCGCCGGCCAGGACGAAGACCACGCCGAGCGCCGCGGCGATGCCGAGGAAAATCACGATGGGCAGGTATTGGAGCAGGAACGCGTTCATGCCGTCCTCAAGGGGGAGTCGCGGGCCGTTCTAGACCACCCATCCGCGGGTTTCAAACGGCGCCTTTGTGCAGCGCGAAAAGCTCACGAACCGGCGGCCTCAGGCTCACGGAAAACGGCTATTTGCCGCGCCCTTGGGCGTCATCTTCCGTTGACACGATTCCGGCTCGGACATATGTGAGCGCCTCGCGTTCGCGCGGGGTCCAAGTGCGGATGTAGCTCAGTTGGTTAGAGCGCCGGCCTGTCACGCCGGAGGTCGCGGGTTCAAGTCCCGTCATTCGCGCCACCCTCCTTCCCTCACCCGCCGCCCCTGAGGCCCGCCTCCGCGCGCGCGGGTGCCAGCTTGCGCCGTTGACTGGGCCGGCCCGACCCCGGACGATAGCGGCTCACCCGGAGATCGCCCTTGCCCGTCGCCACCGCCCCCGTTGCGTTCTACCGGGACCCCGACATCTTCGCCCGGGAGCGCCGGACGGTGTTCGCCAGGTCCTGGCTGTTCTTCGGCCTGGAGGCCGACCTCGCCCGGCCCGGCGACTATCTGGCCGACGAGGTGGCCGGCTATCCCGTCGTCGTGGTGCGCACCGAGGGCGGCGAGCTCAAGGCTTTCCACAACGTCTGCCGCCATCGCGCCGGGCCGCTGGTCGGCGACGCACAGGGCCATTGCGGCCGCGAGTTCGTCTGCCGCTACCACGGCTGGCGCTATGCGCTCGACGGGCGGCTGCGCAGCGCCACCGGCTTCGGTCCCGCCGACGCCTTCGATCCGCGGGAATTCAGCCTCTTTCCGGTGCGCGTGGAGACCTGGCGAGGCGTCGCCTTCGTCAACCTCGACCCTGAGGCCGCCCCCCTGATCGAGACCTTGCGGCCGCTGGATGTGTTGTTCGGCAACCGCACGGTCCCCGGGGCCGTCGAGCGTCGCAGCCACGCGCTGGCCTGCAACTGGAAAGTCTATGTCGAGAACTATCTTGAGGGCTACCACATCGACCAGGTGCATCCGGGGCTGGCAGCCGATGTCGACACCGCGGCCTATGCCGTGCGTATGGAGGGCGAGGTGGCGGTGCATGAGGTCCTGGCCACCGGCGGCGCGGCCGAGGGCCTCTGGGCCTGGGTCTGGCCGAACCTGGCGTTCAATCTTTACCGCGGCGTACTCTTGCTGGAGCACATCCGCCCGGTCGGGCACGGCCAGACCCGGCTCGACTACGTCTACCTGCACGAGGCGGGCGACCCGGCCTTCGCCGCGGCGTTGAAGACCTCCGGCGAGCTGACCCACGAAGACGCCTGGATCTGCGAGCGGGTGCAGCAGAACCTCGACGCGGGCGTCTACCAGGCCGGCGTTCTCTCGCCGCAGCGAGAGAATGCGGTGGCCTGGTTCCAGGCTCGCATCGCCGACGCGCTGGCGGCGTGACCGACGCTCCGGCCGACCGCAGGATCGGCCCGGGGCTCGCCACCGCCCTGGTGGCCGGCAATATCATCGGCTCCGGGGTCTTCCTGCTGCCCGCGACCCTGGGGGCGATCGGTTCGATCAGCCTGGTGGGTTGGGTTCTGGCGACACTGGGCGCCTTCGTCACCACGGCGGTATTCGCGACCCTGGGACAGATCTGCAGCTCGTCCGACGGCATGGTCGGCTACGCCCGCCAGGGCCTGGGGCGATTCCCGGCGTTCAGCACGGGCCTTTTCTACTGGATGGGAGCCTGGGTCGGGTGCACGGCCATGGCCGTCGCGGCGGCCGGCTATTTCGTGGTCTTTGCGCCAAGCCTGGCCAGCCCGGTGGGCCTGGCCGTCTGCGCCATCGCCGCGATCTGGGTCTTCACCCTGGTCAATTTCGCCGGCGCGCGATCGACCGCGCGGTTCTCCGGCATCAGCCTGACCGCCGGCCTCATCCCGATCCTGGGGGTGGCGATCTTTGGCTGGCTGAAGTTCGATCCGACAATCCTCACCCGCTCCTGGAACGTCTCCAGCCAGTTGCCGGCCGACGCGGTGAAGGCCTCGATGATCTCGGTGTTCTGGGCCTATACCGGTTTCGAGAGCGCCGCCGTCGCCACGGCCGTCGTGCGAAATCCTGCCCGCAACGTGGCCATCGCCACCTATGGAGGCACCGGCCTTGCCGCGGTGATCTACATCGCCGCCTCGGTCGCGATCATGGGCCTGATCCCGGCCCGGGAACTGGCGGCTTCGACCGCCCCGTTCGCGCTCGCCGTCGGCCGGTTCGTCGGGCCGGGCGCTGCGGCCTTCGTGGCGGCCTGCGCGCTGATCAAGACCTGCGGCACGCTCAATGGCTGGCTGCTGGTCGCCTCGCAATCGGCCCGCGCCGGCTTGCACACCGCCCGCGCCGCCGCCGGGGCCGAGGCCGCGCCTGAGCGAGCGCCTCGGAGGCTGCTGCTGGTCATGGCCTGCGTGATGTCGGCGGCGATCCTGGCCTCGGTCTCACCGACCATCGGACGGCAATTCGCGGCGATCATCAACGTCTCCACGGTGTGGACCGTGGCCGCCTATGGGTTCTGTTCGGCCGCCCTGTGGCGGCTCGCCCATCGCCTGCCCGACCGCGGCGCCCGCCTCGCGGCGCGGACGACGGCGGCCGTGGCCCTGATCTTCAACGTCTGGCTGATCTCAACGGGCGACGCCTCGACCCTTTGGCTGACGGCGGCCCTGGCGGGGCTGACCGGGGTCCTTTGGCTTGCGACCCAGCGCCGCCAGGCGATCGCGCCCCAGGCCTGACGGTCTCAGATCCTGGCCGCGCCCTTGTCGGGTTGCGGGACGCAGTCGAGGGACGGGCCGCTGGCCTCGTCCTCGCCCGGCCTGAGCAGCTTGAGCGTAGCGTAGCCGCCCCTCAGCCACCATTGCAGCCCATAGCCGGTATATCGCTGGCCGTTCGCCGAGCCGGCGCGCTTCAAGGTATAGGCATGGTCCTTCCAGGTGACGACGGCGGTCTGGGCGTCCGGGTAGCCGGCGACCACGCTCGAGCCGTCCTTGCAGGCGTAGGTGGTCACCCCGGCGTCCGGGTTGACCGGAGCCTGGACGGCGGGCGCCGAGGTCGCCGGCGCCCCGCGACTGCAGGCCACAAGGCCCGCCAGCGCCAGCATCGCCAAGACCCCCGCCCTCATCCGCGCGTCCACGCCTTGCTCCTGACCGTCCCGCCAGCCACCATAGCCGAAACCGGAACGATGAGATCCACGCATGGATGCGGCAGCCCGAGCCAAACACGTCGAGGCGATCCGCCGTGACGGCTACACGATCGTCGAGAACGCCATAGCGCCCGATCTCGTCGAGGCGCTGAACGCGGCCCTGAACCGGCTGGAGCGCGATTTGGATGCCAAGCCGGCCGGCAACGGCTTCGAGGGCCACCGGACAGTCCGAATCTACAACCTGCTGGCCCATGGCGCGCCGTTCGCCGAGGTCCCGGTTCACGCCTGTGTGCTGCCGATCGTCGAGGGTGTGCTGGACGAGGGCTGCCTGATCTCCTCGCTCTCCTCGATCGCCATCGATCCCGGCGAGAGCGCCCAGCCGATCCACGCCGACGACCAGGTGATTCCGCTGGAGAAGCCGCACGCCCCGATCGTCTGCAACTCCATGTGGGCGCTGACCGACTTCACCGAGGCCAATGGGGCGACCCGGCTGGTCCCCGGCAGCCACAGGACGCCCAGCCCGGAGTACGGCGGCGTCTACGAGACCATAGCAGCCGAGATGCCCAAGGGCAGCGTTCTGCTCTGGGACGGAGCGCTCTGGCACGGCGGCGGGGCCAACCGGACCGACACGCGGCGCACCGGGATCGCCATGAACTACTGCGCGGGCTTCATCCGCCAGCAGGAGAACCAGCAACTGGGTCTCGATCCCGAGCTGGTGAGGGGTTTTGCGCCCCGGCTGCAGGAGCTGGTCGGCTACGGCGTCTACCGCGGGCTGATCGGCCACATCGACAAGACCAGCCCTGCCCAGCGACTGAACGGCGGCGGCGCGTTCCGGTCGATCTGGGACGGGATCTAGGCGCCCATCGAACCAAACGCCTCGTCGAAGAGGTCGATCATGGCCCGCCAGGAGCGCTTGTCGCTCGCCTCGTGATACGCGAACCCTTCCATGCCGAAAGCCGCGATCCCCGGGTTTGTGAAGCTGTGGCCCGCCCCGCCATAGATATTCATCCGCCAGTCAACGCCCGCCTCGGTCATTTCTTTTTCGAAAGCCGCCCGCTGATCGGGCGGGATGATCGGGTCGTCGGCGCCGATGCAGGTGAGGATCTTCGCCCGGACCACTCCACTCGCCGCAGGGCGTGTGGTCGCCAGACCGGAGTGGAAGCCAACGACCGCCTTCACATCGGCGCCGCTGCGCGCGAGTTCCAGCACCGTCGTGCCGCCGAAGCAGTAGCCGGTGGCCGCCAGCCTGGCGGCGTCGGTCTGCGGTTGGGCGGCCAGGACGGCCAGGGCCGCGGCGGCGCGGGCGCGGATGGTGTCCGGCTCGGCCATGAAGGCGTTGATCCGCGGCATGACGGTGCTGCGGTCCGCCAGCGGCTTGCCGTCGCCGTAGTAGTCCATGGCGAAAGCAACGTAGCCAGCCTCGGCCAGCCGGCGGGCGATGGATTTGGTCAGCTCGACCAGGCCGCCACCCTCCGGCGCGACCAGAACGCCGGGCCGCTTGCCGGGCTTGGCGTCATCCACGAACAGGCTGCCGACCAGGCGTGCGCCATCGGCGTGGTACTCGACGTCTTCCGTCTTCATGGCGACCTCAGTGGCTCAGGCGGGTGGTGGAAACGGCGGCATCTTGCCGAAGCGCGGTAGGCCCTCGTGCATCAGGTGCCAGGGCTGGGCGGAGTCTGTGTAGAGGTGAAGGTTGGGCTCCATGCCCGAGGATTCGTCGAGCGCCCCCAGCTTCACCGGGAAGAACGGCGACATTTCCCCTGGGATCGACCAGAGCGGCGAGCCGCAATTGCCACAGAACGCCCGGCCGATATCCGCGCCGCTGTCGCCCTGGCAGGTGTAAACCTTGGCCTCGCCCTTGGTGACCTCGAAGCATGCCCTGGGGATCAAAGCCACGTAGTTGGGCCCGCCGCCCGAGCCCTTCTGGCAGTCGAGACAGTGGCAGACGCCGACGCCCATCGGCGGCGCGGCGATCTTGAAGCGCACCGCCCCGCAGGCGCAGCCGCCGGTCATCTCGGTCATGGTCTAGAATCCCTTCTAGGCCACCGGCTCAGGCTGTTTGGTCAGCACGAAGTCATCGCGGTTGGGCTTAAGCGTGGCGCGCCAGTAGTCGATCAGGCCGAAGGGCCAGTTCTGGCTGACCCGGCCGAACTCGTTCTTGTACCAGCTGGTGACGTTCTTGGAGCCCCAGGCCCAACCCTTGTTGGCCTCGTCGACCCGGATGTTGAAGGCGTCGTGGACGTCCTTTTTCGCTTCCATCGCCTTGGCCCCGGTCTCGGCCAGCAGACGGATACAGCCGACGATGTAGCGGACCGAACACTCCGAGAAGAAGATGATCGAGCCGTTGACGACGATGTTGGTGTTGGGCCCGTAGATCATGAAGAAGTTCGGGAAACCCGGCGTGGTCATGCCGAGATAGGCCCGCGCATCGCCGGCCCAGACGTCGTGCAGCTCGCGCCCGCCCTTGCCGGTGATCTTCAGGCCGGACAGGAAGCTCGAAGCGGTGAAGCCCGTGCCATAGATCAGCACATACTTCATGCTCGATCCCGTCGGCGGTGACCACGCCCTTCGGCGTGATCGCGGTGATCGCCCCGGTGACCAATTCGACATTGGGCCGCTTGAGCGCGCCCAGCCAGACGCCGTTATCGAGCACCGCGCGCTTGCCGCCGACCGGATAGGTGGGGACGACGTTCGGCAAGAGGTCGGGGCGCTCGGCGACCTGGACCGCGAGCGCGGCGGCGGCCATCTCGCGCAGCTCGAGGTTGGCCTGGCCCACCGCCGTCGTCGGGCCGTTCCAGCCCTCGTCGGCCTTGACCATCGGCAGGAAGCCCTCGGTGGTCATCCAGAACAGCCAGAAGCGGTACCATTTGTCGTAATAGGGGATGTGCTCGAGCAGCCACTTCATCCCCTCCGGCACGTCCTCGTGATAGTGCGGCACCGGCAGGCCCCAGGGCGGGGTGCGCTGGAAGACGGTCAGGCGGGCGACCTTGGGCGCGATCTCCGGCACGAACTGGTAGGCCGAGGCGCCGGTGCCGATCACCGCCACCCGCTTGCCGGTCAGGTCCACGTCGTGGCGCCATTGGGCCGAGTGGAAGGCGGGGCCTTCGAAGGTGTCAACGCCGTCGATCTTGGGCATCCGCGGCTTGTTGAGCTGGCCCACCGCGGTGACCACGGCGTTGGCCTCGACGGTCTCGGTCTTGCCGTCCTTGCCCAGGAGTTCGATGCGCCAGATTGCGCGCGCGTCATCCCAGGTCAGGCTCTCCACCGAGGTCTCGAAGCGGATGTGCTTCTTCATGTCGTACTTGGCGGCGACGCCGCGGAAGTACTTGAGCAGCTCCGGCTGCGGCGAGAAGTGCTGCGGCCAGGCGTGGTTCGGCTCGAAGGAATAGCTGTACATGTGGTTGGAGTTGTCCACCCGGCAGCCCGGATAGGTGTTCACCAGCCAGGTTCCCCCCACGTCTGGGTTCTTCTCGACGATCTCGAACTGGACGCCGGTCTGCTGCAGGCGAATGCCGGTGAGCAGGCCCGACATGCCGGCCCCGATGACCAGCACCTTCAGCTTGCGCGCGGCGGCCTTGAGCTCCGGTTGGTCGAACTGCGGGTCCTTGCTTGACTTGCCGCTGATCGCCAGCTCGTCGACCAGGAAGTCGGCGTACATCTCCGGGATCGGGGCGCCGGCGATGAAGTCCATCATCCTGCGCAGGGTCGGCGTGTCGGGGCTGGGCATCTTCAACGACCCCGCCGCCACATAGCTCTCGATCGCCGCCTTCGCCTCAGTGCGGATGTCGGCCTTGGCCTCTTCCGACAGGCCGGTGTCGCCGGGCGGCGAGAGCGGCTGGTAGACCGGCGTCCACTCCGGCCGCAGCCAGCCGGCATCGCCGGTCATGTGCACCAGCGCCATGAGCAGCGCCGGCAGGTGGGCGGCCTCCAGGGCCCGATCGAGCTCCGAGTTGGGGTTCGTCATGGTCATTTCCCGCCAGGTTATCGTTGTTCAGCCCACCATGACTCCGCACCGCGCCGCCTGTCACCCGGAAAGCCGGGCGCCGCCGGGTCAACCATGGGCGTCAACCGCGAACGGCGCGGATGCGGGCCATGAGCGGGGCCGGCAGCGCCAGGCCGGAGGCCGCAAGGTTCTCGGCCAGGTGGGCCCGGCGGGTGGTTCCGGTGACGGCGCAGGCGACATCGGGGTTGGCCAGGACGAAAGCAAGCGCGGCCTGGGCGGCGGTCACGTCCTGCACGTGGTTGAGGAAGCCGAACCGCGCGCCCCGGGCGACCTCGGACCGGTGGTTGGCGAGTGCGCGGGCGGCGTACCAGAGGTCCTGAGCGCCACGGATTTTGGCGAGCCGAAAACCGGTATGCCCCAGGGCCAGCGCCATGCCGGCCAGCACGCCCTTCCCGGCCGCCGCCGCGCGGGCGATCAGCGGCTCGCGTTCGGGCCGCAGCACATTGTAGTCGACCATCACCACGTCGAAGTCCGGCAGGCCGATCACGTGGTCGATAACCGCCGGATCGAAGCTGTTGACGCCCACGGCCCGGATCAGGCCCCTCGCCTTGAGATCGGCCAGGGCGGCGCGCAGGTCCTCGGTGAGCTCGGTGATCGCCGGGCCGTGCAGCTGGAGCAGCGGCAGCACATCGAGGCCGAGATGGCGCAGGCTCCGCTCGGCGCTGGCCGTCACCGCCGCTGGCGAGAAGTCGCGGGCGATGCGGCCACCGCCCGCGTGATAGGTGCCCGCCTTGCTGGCGACGACCAGGCGGCTCGCATCGTGCCCCTTCAGCGCGCGGCCGAGGCGCGGCTCGGCTTCTCCCGCCGAGTAGCTGGCGCCGGTGTCGAAGAAGGTGACGCCGCCATCGAGGGCGGCGCGGACCAGACCAAGGGCGTCGGCCTCCGGGAACCGCGGCTTGCCCCACCAGCTAGCCGCCCCGAATCCGATCTCCGAGACGCTCAGTCCCGTTCGGCCGAGCGGGCGATAGAGCATGGCGCCTAGGGCGTCTCGGCTGCGTCGGCGGTCGCCACTGTGATCATGTCCGGCTCCGAGCCTCCGCCAGCCAGCAGAAGGCGGCCAAACAGTAGCCTGACGATCACAAAGACCACGCCGGCGCCGCCGACCATCGCCACGTGGATCATCCAGAACTGAACCGGCGTCATCTTCTCATAGAGGGTGCCGAGGTAGCCCACGAGGATGTTCCCCGCCCAGAAGTGCAGATAATAGAACCCGATCACCATGCCGGCGATCGCCTTGGGCGCTGCGCGCGAGAACAGCGCGAGTCCGACCGGCAGGACGTTGGAAAAGCCGATGTCGTTCAGCAGGTGAAAGGCCAACAGCCAGTTGAAGCTGACCCTCTGGCCGGCCGGCGTCAGCGCCGCGCCCGCCGCCAGGCAGGCCACGCCGGCGGCCCCGAAGAAGCAGCCGATGGCGATCTTGCCGAGTTCATCCGGCTCCGGGAACCGGGTCTTCCAGGCCCGCCAGAACGCCACCATGCCGATCAGGGTGATGACCGAGACAATGGAGTCCACCGACAGCATCTGGCTGGTCAGGATCTTGATGCCCAGGAATTGCAGGTCGGCGTTGGCCTCGGCCCAGACCAGATAGGCGTTGTAGATCTGATTGTTGCCGACGATCGACAGCGCCAGCACCGGCA
>JANXXK010000257.1 GCA_025350685.1 Alphaproteobacteria bacterium
GCCCCCACCCTGGCGGACCAACTCAAAGGCCCGGGGCAAGTCGCGCTTGCGTCCCTGCCCGCCGCCGACCTCTATGTGTCGCTGAACGCCCACCAGGGCCGCCCGGAGGAGCTGACCGACTGGATGGACGCCTCGGTGGTCGACGAGGGCGATCCGGTGGCCACCGACGAGAGTCTCAACCCGTTCAACCCCGACAACGGCCCGCCCTATTCGGAAGCCTTCATCGCCCGCTACCGGGCCGCGCAGCGCGCCCGCAATCAGCGGATCACCGACTGGGCCAAGGCCGAGCTGAAGCGGCTGAACGACGCCGGCGTGCCCGACCGCCTGTTCCCGCTGTTCCGCTGCTGGGGCGACCTGAGGTTCATGGACGGGGCGATCGATCCCTCAGACCGAAAATCGCCGGCCTGCTACCGGGGCAATCCGGCGGTGGCCAACCGCTCGCCCAGCATCGGCCGCGCCAACAACCTCAAGACCTGGCTGTCGATGTGGAGCCTGGAGACCTCGAAGTGTCAGGGCGCCGAGCAGCTGGCCAAGTTCGACATGCCCTGCCTGGTGGTCCAGGGGCTGGCCGACACCGGGGTGTTCCCCAGCGACGCCCGCAAGATCTTCGGTAACATCGGCACGCCGGACAAGTCGCTGCACCTGATCAAGGGCGCCCACTACTTCGAGGACAGTCGCGAGGAACGCGAGGCCGCCGCGGCGCTGGTCGCCGACTGGGTGAAGGCCAAGCGCTAGGCGTCGCTCGGCGCCTTTCCCGTCGGCTTGGAGAAGGTCAACGGCGGGCCCCAGTCCCCGTCCAGCATATGGGCGGTCTTCAGCAACTGCGCGCGGCCGACACGACGGCCGAGCTCGTCGGAGATGACCACCATCGCCTGCTGCGCGTCGGCCCGCATCTGCTCGCCAAGCGGCGTCAGGGTCAGCAGTTTGACGCGCCGGTTGGTGGGGTCGTCGACGAGCGCCAACATGCCCAGCTTGACCATCTGATTGATCGTCGCGTGGATCGCCTGGCGGCTCACATCCATGTTGCGCGCGATGTCGGAAGGGCGGCGAAAGCCCAGCACGACATTGGCCATGACCATGGACTGCGGCCGGGTGACCGCCGGCCAGCCCTTGGACCGCAGATAGTTCTGCAGCCCTTCGTCGAACCAGTAGAAGCCCTGCAACAGCGACAGGATCAGATGCTTGATGTCCTCGTCCGCCGTCACCGGGCCGCCGCCTCCCAAAAGCCGAACAGCCTCAGTGGTATGCTTCCGGCCGATTGTCAAAAGACCGGTAGGCCGCGCCGGACAGCCGCTTGGGATCTATTGGGCGGGCGTCAGCTGCGGTTGCGCCGCGCGGGTGGTGAAGCCCCGCCAGTCCGCCGCCTTCGGCGCCATGCCCTCGAACGAGGTGAGCTCTGCGTGGCGGACGGACAGGCCCACGCCAAGGGCCGGGCCGCCGGCGGCGACCGTCTTGGCCGCCTGGAGCATCTGCCGGCGAAACTGGATGATCGCCGTGTCGCTGGAGCCAAGGTGGTCGGCGCTGCGGTCGACGATCGGCCCCATGCTCTCCCACATGGCCATGTCCTGAGTGGGAATGCCGGTAATGCCGGTGAAGTCCCCGGCCTTCATCGCCGCGCGGTCCTGGCCGTAGTTGTTCGCCAGGTTGCGCAGCTTGCGGTAATCGGCGTCCAGGTCGGGGCCCACTTCGGCGGCGCAGAACTTGCGCCAGGCGTCTTGGGAGATGCCCTTCGTCTCGTGCCAGGCGACCCAGTAGAACATGCAGGTCACGTCATCGACGGGCACCAGCATCTGGGCCAGCTTGTACTGGTCGTTGGGCGGGATCAGCACCGTAAACGGCGCGATGAACACCGTGGTCCGGACATAGTCGTGGGTTTCCGGGTTCACGACCGGCCGGCGGATCGCGGCGTAGTGGAAGCCGAACCCGGTCTCCTCGACTTCCAGTCGGGGCGCCTTGTCGTTGGATGGGCGCAGCCAGGTGGTCGCCGTGGCGGTCGAGCCGGCCACCTCGGCGGTCGGCATGTTGGTCGAATGCAGGCTCGAGGAATGGGCGCTGTCGATCGAGCCCTCCAGCACCTGGGCCCAGTTGCAGTCGGCGCGCATCTTGACGATCGAGATGCGGGTGGTCGCCGTCGGCGCCCAGGCAGGGGTCTCGAACGCGCCCACGGCGTCCTGTGGCCCCATCCACACCCAGACGAAGCCGCCCGCCTCGCGGGTTGCATAGGCGCGATGCTTCAGATTGCGCACGCGGCTGTCCGGCGGCTCGGCGGCCATCTCCTGGATCTCGCCGTCGACGCCGAATTTCCAGCCGTGGTAGAGGCAGCGCAGCCCGCAGTCCTCGTTGCGTCCGAAGGCCAGCGAGGCCCCGCGGTGCGGGCAGCGTTCGTCCATCGCCCCGACCCGGCCTTTGGTGTCGCGGAACACCACCAGGTCCTCGCCCAGCAGGCGCGCGCGAACCGGCGTCCCGTCCGGGTCGGCGACCTCCTCGATCATGCAGGCGGGCAGCCAGTGGCGGCGCATCAACTGGCCCATCGCCGCCTCGCCCTCGACGCGGCAAAGGATCTCGTTGTCTGCGGGTCTCATGGGCGATTTCCACCATCCGCGCCTGAGCGCAACGCGTTGCTAAAGCTTAGAGTACGAAGTAATTTATGGAAACGGTCCGCGACTGTCCAGGCGCGCGCACTGGCCGGGTTCTGTCGGGAAGGCGCAACGTCGAGATGACCGGATACAGATGACCGGCCGCGTCCTGCGCCTCGGCGTCATCGGCCTCAGCCGCGGGTTCGACCTGACCCGGCCGACCCTGTTGGCCGATGCCCGCTGCCGCGTGGTGGCGGCCGCCGACCCTCGGGCCGAGGCGCGGGCGGCGTTTGCGGCGGAGTTCGGCGGGCGGGCGTACGAAACCGCCGAGGCGCTTTGCGCCGACCCCGAGGTCGAGGTCGTCTATGTCGCCACCCCGCACCAGTCTCATGCCGAGCTGGCGATCCTGGCCGCCCGCGCCGGCAAGCACATCCTGATCGAAAAGCCGATGGCGCTGGACTTGGGCGAATGCCGCGCGATCGAGGCGGCCGTCCACGCCGCGGGCGTGCAGGTTGTCGTCGGGCCCAGCCACAGCTACGACGCCCCGGTCGCCCTGGCCGCCGAGCTGATCGCGTCGGGGCGGTTCGGACGGCCGCGGATGGTCACCGCGATCACCGCCACCGATTTTCTCTACCGGCCCCGGAGGCCGGAGGAGCTGGACACCACTCGGGGCGGCGGGGTGGTGTTCAGCCAGGCGGCCCACCAGGTCGACGTGGTGCGCCGGCTGGTCGGCTCGCCGGTGGCCAGCGTGCGGGCGAGCACCGGCGTCTGGGATCCGCAGCGCCCGACGGAGGGGGCCTATCAGGCTTTCCTGGCCTTCGAGGACGGGGCGTCGGCTACTTTGACCTATTCGGGATACGGCCGCTACGACACCGACGCCCTTATGGACTGGGTCGGGGAGACCGGTTCGGTGCGAGACCCGGCCGACTATGGCGCCGCGCGCCGGCGCCTGGCCGCAGACGAGGAAGGCGCGCTGAAAGCGGCCCGCGCCTATGGCGCCCGCCCCGCCGGCGGGGCGCCCCCGGTCGGCCACGAGCACTTCGGCTTCGTCCTCGTCGCCTGCGAGCGCGGCGACCTTCGTCTGACCGCGCGCGGTGTGGAGACTTACACCGCGACCGAGCGCGAGACGCTCGAGGCCTCGACGGGCGGCGGAACCCGGCGCGGCGTGATCGACGAGCTCTGGGCGGTGGTTGTCGAAGGCCAGGCGCCGCTCCACTCTGCGGCCTGGGGCCGGTCGAACCTGGCGGTCTGCCTGGCCATTCTGAAATCCGCCGCCGAGGGCCGCGACGTCGCAGTGCACGAGCTGGAGACCCCGTCATGAGCAAGCTTCGCCTGACCCTGGCCTGCTGGGATTACGACCGCACCCGCGCGCTGGCCGACGGGCGTGTGACGCCGGAAGGTATCGACCTGAACTTCCTGCCCCTGCACGTGGAGGAGACCTTCTTCCGGATGCTGAGGAACCGCGAGTTCGACGTGGCCGAGATGTCCCTGTCGTCCTACTGCGTCTCGCTAACCCGCGAGGACCCTGCCTTCGTCGCTATCCCGGTGTTTCCGTCGCGGTTCTTCCGCCACTCCTGCATCTTCGTCTCGGCCAAGAGCGGCATTTCTGAGCCGAAGGACCTGATCGGCAAGCGGATCGGCGTGCCGGAATACCAGATGACCGCGCCGGTCTGGATCCGCGGCGTGCTGGCGGACGAGTACGGCGTCGACCCGGCCAGCGTCACCTACTTCAGCGGCGGCGAGGAAGAGCCGGGTCGCGACGAGAAGCTGAAGCTGAACCTGCCGGCGCGGTTCAAGGTCGTCCCGATCGGCCCGGGCCAGACGCTGTCGGCCATGCTTGCGGCGGGCGAGATCGACGCGCTTCACTCGGCGCGCACGCCGTCGACCTTCTACAGCCAGCCGCATGCGGTCCAGCGGCTGTTCCCGAATTTTGTCGAGGTCGAGAAGGCTTACTTCCAGCGGACCGGGATCTTCCCGATCATGCATGTGATCGCCATCCGCCGATCGGTCTACGAGGCCAACCGCTGGATCGCCCAGTCGCTGTTGAAAGCCTTCGAGGCGGCTCAGGCGCTGACCTATGCGAACCTCGCCGTCACCTCGGCCATGACCACCATGCTGCCCTGGCAGGTGGCGGCTGTGGAAGAGGCCCGCGCCGAGCTGGGCGACGACTGGTGGCCCTATGGCTTCGCGCGCAATCGCGCCGCGCTCGACACCTTCCTGCGCTATCACCACGAACAGGGACTCACGCCGAAGAAGCTGGAGCCCGAGGCTCTGTTCGCGACCGAGACCTTCGAAACCTTCAAGATCTGAGGCCGGCGAAGGCCCAGCGGAGACCCAGCGATGATCACTCTCTACGGCGGCCCGACGCCCAATGCCCGCAAGGTGGCCATTGCGCTCGAGGAGATGGGGCTGAGCTGGGAGCTGCACCTGATCGACATCCTCAACGGCGATCAGCTGACGCCGGACTTCATGGCGCTCAATCCCAACAACAAGGCGCCGATCATCGTCGACGAGTCGGCACCCGACGGCCGCCTGGTGCTCTCGGAATCCGGAGCCATCCTCTGGTATCTGGCGGAGAAGACCGGCCGGTTCCTGCCCACGGCGCCTCGCGAGCGGGCGCTATGCCACCAATGGCTGATGTTCCAGATGTCCGGCGTGGGCCCGATGTTCGGCCAGAACGCCCACTTCTCGTTCTACGCCAAGGACCGCCACGAATATTCCATCGCCCGCTACGCCGACGAGGTGGCGCGGCTCCTGAGGGTGCTGGAGGGCAGGCTGGCCGACGCGCCGTTCCTGGCGGGCGAGGCCTATACGATCGCCGACATGGCGACCTATCCCTACACCCTGCG
>JANXXK010000234.1 GCA_025350685.1 Alphaproteobacteria bacterium
TGGACTTGAACAGGCGCAGCGCGCGGGGGCCGTCGTCCATGCGCACCTTGCGCGCCTGTGAGCAGAGCTGCACCCCATAGGCGATGAGCCCGAGGTAGTAGACAGGGCCGAGGTTCGCCGACCAGCCCATGGCCATCAGCAGCGCCAGGCTGGCCAGGTAAAAGGTGAGGATCGCCAGCGGCGCCCGCTCGCCCAACCGCCGCGCCGAGGACTTCACGCCGGCCAGGGCGTCGTCCTCGATGTCCTGGATCGCGTAGATGGTGTCGTAGCCGAGCGTCCAGAACACGCCCGAGGCATAGAGCAGCAGGGCCGGCAGTTGCAGGGCGCTGTCGGCGAAGGCGCGCAGCAGGAAACGGTCGTCGCCGCTGGTCAGCACATAGGGCGCCATGCCGCGCCAGAACCTGGGGCCAGCCCCGGTGGCCGCGGCGAAGCCCAGCAGCGCGCCCCAGTTGAAGGTCAGCCCCAGCCAGGCCTGCGGCCACCAGGTGATCCGCTTCAGGAACGGATAGGCCGCCACCAGCGCCAGCGAGGCGACGCCCAGCGCCACGGCCGTGGGCGGCAGGCTGAGCAGGATGGTGAGCGCGGCCAGGCAGCAGGCGATGACGAAGCCCCAGGCTTGGCGCACGCTGATCTGGCCGGCGGGGATCGGGCGCATCGCCGTGCGCGCCACCTTGGCGTCGATGTCGCGGTCGACGATGTCGTTGTAGGCGCAGCCGGCCGCCCGCATCAGGGCCGCGCCGATCAGCACCTCGACCAGCAGGCTCGCCTGCGGTCGGCGGTGCTCCAGCGCATTGGCCAGCGCGATGCCCTGCCAGCCGGGCAGCATCAACAGCCAGATGCCCACCGGCCGGTCGAAGCGGCCGAGCTTCAGCCAGGGCCTGAGGCCCACGGGCGCGAAACGGTCCACCCAGTTGCTGGGTCGGGCGTCAGGCAGGGGGGCGTCGGGAAGCGGCGTGGCGGCAGACATCCGCCCGGGCTTAGCAGAGGTCCCGGTGTTGCTGAAATGGCGCGTCCAAAAACCGGCGGTCGGCCGCCGCCTTGACGCTCGGATTCGGCGCGCCTAGCTTCCTGGCCTTCGGCAACCGGAAAAGGAGGGTGCGTAACGATGCAAGTTTTCGCCACGACCGCTCCCCGTCCGTGCGCCGGGCCGCCGCCGCGCTTCTAACTCAACCGGACCGCTTCGTCTGAGGGCCAGATTGGCCCGCGTCACGAAGCCCTTCCGCGCGCCCGGGGCCCACCGGGGTTTCACCAAACCCCCGCCTCACCCAAGTCTCTTCCATCGCGCCTGACGCGCCGCCGCCTGATCCAGGCAAATTCGCGGTCCGTCCCAGGCGCCAAGCTTCGAGCCGATCAGATGACCGACCACTACGAGGATAGCGACGAACACAAGGAGCGCGTGCTCAGCAACCGCCAGGTGCTGGGCTACCTCGGCGGCTATTGGCTGCGGCGCGGCGGGCTGCTGTCGATCACGCTGCTGCTGACCCTCGCCGCCATTGGCTTCGATCTCTCGGTTCCCTACGCGGCGGGCCTGCTGGTGGATGCGGTGGCCGCCGGGGTCAGCCGCTCGTCGCAAGCCTGGGGCGCCTGGAGCCTGCTCGCCGTGGTCTATGGCGCGGGCCTGATCGTCAAGAACCTGGCGATGCGGCCGTGGATCTACTTCGCCTCGGCCAACATGAAGGAGATCGTCGACGAGGCCTTCCGCAAGGTGCAGGCGTTTTCGTCCGACTGGCACGCCGACAATTTCGCCGGGGCGACGGTGCGGCGGCTGTCACGCGCCATGTGGGGTTACGACGTTGTCTCCGACGCGGCGGTCATATGGCTGGGACCGGCCTTCCTGGTGCTCGGCGGCCTGTGCGTGATGATGGCGCTGCGCTGGCCGATGGTCGGCCTGTTCGCCAGTATCGTGGTCGCTGTCTTCGTCGCCTCCAACATCTGGCTGACCGAACTCTACGCCCGGCCGGCCAACCTGAAATCGGTAGCGCTCGACAGCCGGATCGGCGGCGCCCTGGCCGACAGCGTCTCGTCGATCGCGACGGTGAAGTCGTTCGGGGCCGAGCCGCGCGAGGAGGCGCGCATCGGCGGCATCACCGACCTGTGGCGCAAGTCGGTCAACGTCACCTGGAGCCGGTTCACCAACCTGTGGCTGCTGCACAACGTGCTGCTGATGGTGCTGCAGGCGGGCATGACCGGCCTGCTGGTCTCCCTGTGGGTCAAGGGGCAGGCCAAGGCCGGCGACGTCGCCTTCGTGATCACCGCCTTCATGCTGATGACCGGCTACCTGCGGAACATCGGTGAGAACATCCGCATGACCCAGCGGGGCCTCGACGACATCGAGGACGTGGCCCGCTACGCGACCATGGCGCCTCAGGTGGTCGACGCCGTCGACGCCAGGGCCTTCCGCGCCGACCTGGGCGAGATCGTCTTCGACCGGGTGACCTTCCGCTACAAGTCGGCGACCGAACCGCTCTACGACAACTTCACCCTGCGTATCGCGCCGGGCGAGCGGGTGGCGCTGGTCGGGCCGACGGGGGCGGGCAAGTCGACCTTCGTCAAGCTGATCCAGCGGCTCTACGACCTGGACGCCGGCCAGATCCTGGTGGACGGGCAGGACATCGCGGCGGAACAGCGCCGGGTCCTGCGGCACCACGGCGATGGCGCGCCTGAGCGAGCCTTGGCTGACCGAGGCGATGTCCTGGCCGTCGACCAGGATCTGGCCCGTGTCGAGGTCGTAGAGCCGCTGGATCAGCTTGACGAAGGTGGACTTGCCGGCCCCGGTCGGTCC
>JANXXK010000247.1 GCA_025350685.1 Alphaproteobacteria bacterium
TGAGAACCGTGAAGGACTGTTTCATTCCCTCGACCTGGTAGACCAGGTGGGCGCCGTGTGCCCGGGACCACGATCCCGGCCAGGGACAGCTCCCTAAGAGTGAATTAAGGTCGCTGGAATATGTCGCCTTCGACGAGGGCCGCAGCAGACCCGCCATCGCCTAAGGTAGTGTGTCGGGGCCTCAATCTCAAGCAGGGCGTCAATTCGGCGCGGTTTGCCCGATGAAGATCGCCAGGTTCGCCGGCGGGAACACGAACGGCAAGGCCGCTGAACCCAGCAGCCCCATGGCGTAGGCGGTCCGCCGATAGCGTGAGGCGTCGGCGGGCTTGACCCAGCCTTCGACGACGGGGCCCAGCAGATAGCAGACGTTGGCCACGCCCACGGCCACCATAAAGAATGTTCCCAGGAACAGGGTCATGGCGACGCCGCCCTGCCAGTCCCGCCACATCGGCTTGTGAAAGGCCAAGGCGAGCGCCAGCCCCGCCCCATACGCGATCCAGCCGGCGGCCGCGAGGGTGAGGTTGTAGCGAAGGCGGCGCGATTGCCACCAATCCCAGGTATCGCCCGAGAAGAAGCCGTTCTGGTGCGCGTTATCGAGGGAAGCCATGCGACCGCTCCGTCCTGACGGGCGATCTTAGCACAGACCTCAGGCGTCTTCGCTGGCCAGCTTCTCGATGCGCTTGGCGGCGCCTTCCAGGGCCTGGACGGCGCGGGTCTCGGCGCGGGCGCGGTCGGACTGCAGGCGGCCCACCTCGGTCTGCATAGAGGCCAGCCTTGAACGGGCGTCGGCCAGTTCGTCGGCCAGCAGCAGCGCGCCCATCAGGAACAGCCGCGTGTCGCCCAGCTGGCCCATGTCCTGGCTGACCTGGCGCACCTGGTGGTCGAACAGCTTGGCCAGCTCCATCAGGTGTGGCTCCTGGCCGTCCTCGCAGCCCACGGCATAGGGCCGGCCGTTCACCTCGACGCTGATCTGGGCCATCGAACTAGTGCTCCGCCAAGACGGAAGAGGGGGGTGCTGCGCCGTTCAGCGCGGCGCGGATTTCCAGGATGGCGCGGCCAAGCGCCGCGGACGCCTCAGCGCCGGCCGCCTCCAGCTCCTTCTCGCGGGCGCGGGACACGTCGAGCTGGGCGGCCAGATTGGCGCGGTCGGCGTCGAACAGGCCGCCGACCTCGGCCCCCGCCGCCTTCAGGCGTTGCGCAAGCCGCTGCTCCAGGACGTGGATCGCCTGTTCCAGCCGCCGGGCCGCCAGGTCCAGGGCGCTCTCGCCGCCGCTCATCGCCGTCCTCCAGAAAGGCCACAGCACACGGACTATAGGCCTGCGTCGCGCTGACTCGGAAGGTCCGATCCAGCACGCTTTCTTGACCCTGCCGCCCCCGCGTGCGAACCGCCACCCATTCCTCAACGCCGACTCTCCGGGAGCCCGATGCCTGCGCCCCTTCTCCAGATGGCCAACGCCATCCGCGCACTTTCCATGGACGCTGTGCACAAGGCCAAGTCCGGTCACCAGGGCATGCCCATGGGCATGGCCGACGTCGCCACCGTGCTGTTCACGAAATTCCTGAAATACGACGCGGCCCGTCCGGACTGGCATGACCGCGACCGTTTCGTGCTCTCCGCCGGCCACGGCTCGATGCTGCTCTATTCGCTGCTCCACCTGAGCGGGGTGAAGGCGGTGACCATGCAGCAGATCGAGAACTTTCGGCAGCTCGGCTCCAACACCCCTGGCCACCCGGAATACGGCCACACGCCGGGCGTCGAGACCACCACCGGGCCGCTGGGCCAGGGCCTGGCAACCGCCGTCGGCATGGCCATGGCCGAGCGCCACCTGGCCGCGCGCTTCGGCGATGGGCTGGTCGACCACCGCTCCTGGGTGGTCGCCGGCGACGGCTGCCTGATGGAGGGCGTCAGCCACGAGGCGATCAGCCTGGCCGGCCGCTTCAAGCTCAACAAGCTCACCGTTCTCTTCGACGACAACAACACCACCATCGACGGCGTCGCGACGATCGCGGAGACCGGCGACCAGCTCGCCCGCTTCAAGGCCGCCGGCTGGGCGGTGAAGGCGGTCGACGGCCATGACTTCGCAAAGATCGCCGCCGCCCTCCGCTGGGCGACCAGGCAGGACCGGCCGACCCTGATCGCCTGCAAGACCCTGATCTCCAAGGGCGCAGGGCCCAAGGAAGGCGACCCGCACAGCCACGGCTACACCCTCTTCGACGACCAGATTCATGATGCGCGCCTAGCGATGAACTGGTCAGCCCCGCCCTTCACCGTCCCCGACGAGGTGCTGAAGCCCTGGCGCGCTGCTGGTCGCAAAGGCGCAAAGGTCCGCAAGGCCTGGGAGGGCGCGCTCGCCGCCTCCAACCTGCGCCCCGACTTCGAACGCGCCATGGCCGGTGAGCTGCCCACGGGCGCCTTCGCCGCGCTCGACGCCCACATCGCCAAGGCCGAGGCCGAAAAGCCGGCGCTGGCCACCCGTCAGCATTCCGGCGCGGCCCTGGAGACGCTGATCCCCGCCATCCCCGAGATGATCGGCGGATCGGCCGACCTCACCGGCTCCAACAACACCATCGTCAAGGGCATGGGGACCTTCGATGTCGCCACCCCCGACGGACGCTACGTCCACTATGGCGTGCGCGAGTTCGGCATGGCCGCGGCGATGAACGGCATGGCTTTGCACGGGGGCGTGATCCCCTATTCCGGCACCTTCCTCGTCTTCTCCGACTACAGCCGCCCGGCGATCCGCCTGGGCGCGCTGATGGGCGCCCGCGTCATCCACGTGATGACCCACGACAGCATTGGCCTGGGCGAAGACGGCCCGACCCACCAGCCCGTCGAACATCTCGCCTCTCTCCGCGCGATGCCCAACCTCAACGTCTTCCGCCCGGCCGACGCGGTGGAGACCGCCGAGTGCTGGAAGCTGGCGCTGATGGACAAGAAGGCCCCCTCGCTAATGGCGCTCTCCCGCCAGAAGGTCCCGCCCGTGCGCACCACCGTCGCCGGCGAGAACCTCTCAGCCCGCGGCGCCTACCAGCTCGCCGGCTCCGGCCATCCCGCCCGGGTGACGATCTTCTCGTCCGGCTCGGAAGTCGGCGTCGCCATGGCCGCCCGCGACCTCTTAGAAGCCCAGGGCATCGGCGCCCGCGTCGTCTCAACTCCCTGCTGGGAGCTGTTCGCGAAGCAACCCGCCGACTACCAGGCCCAGGTCATCGGCGAGACTGACGTCCGCGTCGCCGTCGAGGCCGGCGTCCGCATGGGCTGGGAACGGTTCATCGGCGAGGACGGCGTCTTCGTCGGCATGTCCAGCTTCGGCGCCAGCGCCCCCTTCGAGGTGCTCTACAAGCACTTCGCCATCACCCCCGAGGCGGTCGCCGCCGCCGCGAGGGCCAAGCTCTGACAATGCGTCTCGGAACCCCCCTCTCGCCCACAGCCGTCAAGGTCATGCTCCTCGGCTCCGGCGAACTGGGCAAGGAGGTGGCCATCGAGCTGCAGCGGCTGGGCTGCGAGGTGATCGCCGTCGACCGCTACGCCGATGCGCCGGCCATGCAGGTCGCCCACCGCAGCCACGTCATCGCCATGACCGATGCGGCAGCCCTGCGCGCCCTGGTCGAGGCCGAGCGCCCGCACCTGATCGTGCCCGAGATCGAGGCCATCGCCACCGACGAGCTGGCGGCCATCGAGGCGGCCGGCCTGGCCGTCGTCATCCCGACCGCCCGCGCCGCCCAGCTGACCATGAACCGCGAGGGCATCCGCCGCCTGGCCGGCGAGGCGCTGGGCCTGGCCACCAGCGCCTACGCCTTCGCCTCCACCGAGGCCGAACTGGCCAAGGGCGCCGAAGCCGTTGGCTTCCCCTGCTTCGTCAAGCCGGTGATGAGCTCGTCGGGCAAGGGCCAGTCCTACGTCGAGACTCCAGATCAGATCGCCGCCGCCTGGCGCTACGCCCTGGAAGGCGGCCGGGTCGCCGAGGCCCGGGTGATCGTCGAAGGCCGCGTGGACTTCGACTTCGAGATCACCCAGCTGACGGTCCGCAGCCTCGCCGCCGACGGCGAGGTCATCACCAGCTTCTGCGTGCCCATCGGCCACCGCCAGGTGAAGGGCGACTATGTGGAAAGCTGGCAGCCCCAGGCCATGAGCCCCGCCGCCCTGAAATCCGCCCGCGACATCGCCTCCAAGGTCACCGATGCGCTCGGCGGCCAGGGCCTGTTCGGCGTCGAGCTGTTCGTGAAGGGCGACGAGGTCTGGTTCTCCGAGGTGAGCCCCCGCCCCCACGACACCGGCCTCGTGACCCTCGCCACCCAATTCCAGAGCGAATTCGCCATCCATGCCCGCGCCATCCTCGGCCTGCCGGTCGACGTCTCCCTGCGCGAGCCCGGCGCCAGCGCGGTGATCTACGGCGGCCTCGACGCCCGCGGCATCGCCTTCGACGGCGTCGCCGAAGCCCTCGCCGTCCCCGGCGCGGACCTGCGCCTGTTCGGCAAACCGGAGAGCTACCTGCGCCGCCGCATGGGCGTGGCCCTGGCCCGCGGGGCGGATGTCACCGAGGCCCGGGCTCGCGCCGTGGAAGCCGCCGGCAAGGTGCGGCCGGCGACGGGCTAGCGGCCACCCGCCCCCCGGACTAGCGTCCGGTCTCCGCCGCCCTGGGAGGGATTGTCATGCGCCGCCTGTTCGCCGCCGCCATAGCCATCGTCGCCGCCGCCACCGCGCTGGCGGCCGTCGCCGCCGAGGCTCCGCTGATCGAGCGCACCAAGCTGTTCGGCAACCCGAGCCGCAGCGCCGGGCGGATCAGCCCCGACGGCAAGTGGCTGTCGTGGCTCGCGCCGCGCGACGGGATGATGAACATCTGGGTGGCGCCGGTCGCCGACCCCACCAAGGCCCAACCGCTGACCGCCGAGAAGGTCCGGCCGATCCGGGAGTACTTCTGGTCGCCGGACGCCTCCATGCTGCTCTTCCTCAACGACAAGGGCGGCGACGAGAACTTCCTGCTCTACGGCGTCGACGTGGCGAGCGGGACACAGAAGCTGCTCACGCCATTCGACAAAACCCGCGTGGAGATCTTCGGCCAGAGCCGGCATGTGAAGGACCGACTGCTGATCGGGTTGAACAATCGCGATCCCCGCTGGCATGACGTCTATAGCCTTGATCTGAAAACCGGGAAGCTGACCCTGGTGCTGAAGAACGACGGCTTCGGCGGCTTCGGCGTCGATGAGCAGCTGCGCGTTCGCACCGCGACCAAGCCCCGCGCCGGCGGCGGCGTCGACATCTACCGCATCGCGAACGGCGTCGTGGCCGCCAAGCCGGACGAGACCATCGGCTTCGAGGACTCCGACACCGCTCCGGTAGGCTTCACCGTCGACGGAAAGACCCAGTATTGGATCGACAGCCGCGGCCGCGACACCGCGGCCCTCGTCGCCCAGGACATGAAGACCAACAGGCGGACGGTCGTCGCCAAGGATGCCCGCGCCGACATCGACAACGCCATAACCAACCCAGCCACCGGCCGGATCGACGCCTACGCGGTGAACTACCTGAAGCGGGAGTGGAAGCCGCTCAACGCCGCCATCAAGCCCGACCTGACCTATCTGAAGACGCACTTGAAGGGCGAGGCCACCGTCACCTCGCGCACCGACGCCGACACGCTCTGGACCGTGGTCGCCGACCCGGTAAGCCGGCCGGTCACCACCTACCTCTACGACCGCAAAGCCAAGCGCCTGACCAAGATGTTCACCGGCCGGCCCGAGCTCGAGACCGCGACGCTGGCGGACATGCATCCTGTGGAGATCAAGACCCGCGACGGTCTGACGGAGGTTTCCTACCTGACGCTGCCACCCGGCAGCGACACCAAGAGTTCGGGTATCCCCGACCATCCGGTGCCGATGGTGCTGCTGGTCCACGGCGGCCCCTGGGGCCGTGACGAATACGGCAACAACGGCCTGCACCAGTGGCTGGCCAACCGGGGCTATGCGGTGCTGTCGCCGAACTACCGCGCATCCACCGGCTTCGGGAAGAAGTACGTCGCCGCGGGCAACCTCCAGTGGGGCCTGAAGATGCACGACGACTTGATCGACGCGGTCGACTGGGCGGTGAAGAACGGCGTGACGACCCGCGGCAAGGTGGCGATCATGGGCGGCTCCTACGGCGGCTACGCCACCCTGGCGGGCCTCACCTTCACCCCCGACGCCTTCGCTTGTGGCGTCGACATCGTGGGTCCCTCCAACCTCAACACCCTGCTGGAAGCCATTCCGGCCTATTGGACCTCGGGCCGCGAGCAGATGTATCGCCGCATGGGCGACCCGCGCACGCCCGCCGGCCAGGCGGTGCTGAAGGCCGCCTCGCCGCTCTTCAAGGCCGATGCGATCTCCAAGCCCCTGCTGATTGGCCAGGGGGCCAATGATCCGCGGGTCAACCAGCGCGAAGCCGGCCAGATCGTGGCCGCGATGAAGGCTAAGAACATCCCGGTGACCTACATCTTGTTCCCCGACGAAGGCCACGGCTTCGCCCGGCCGGAGAACAATATCGCCTTCTTCGCCACCTCCGAGGCGTTTCTGGCCAAATGCCTGGGCGGCCGCGCCGAGCCCTATGGCCAGGCTTTCGCCGGCTCGTCGATCACCTCGCCCTATGGGGCGCAGTTCGCGCCGGGGCTGCAGGCGGCGCTGGCCGATCACAGCCCGGTCGGCACGGCGGCGCCCGGGCGCTAGGCCGCGGCGGCGGTCACAGCGCCGCTGTCCCGCCCATTGCGGCAGCAACGGCAGCAGGCGGAGGGTGGCGTCTGCGGGTCACAATCGGTCGCTGATCTTGACCGGGCCGGGGTTGACTTGAGGCGCCCGGCCTTCAAGAACGCCCGCACCTGAGTTTGGAGGCACTGAATCCCATGACCGTCCGCGTCGCCATCAATGGTTTCGGCCGCATCGGCAGGCTGGTCCTGCGCTCGATCGCCGAGCATGGGCGCAAGGACATCGAGGTCGTGGCGATCAACGACCTGGGCCCGGTCGAGACCAACGCTCACCTGCTGCGCTACGACAGCGTCCATGGCCGCTTCCCCGGCACTGTCACCACCGGCGAGGACTGGATCGACGCAGGCTTCGGCAAGATGAAGGTCACCGCGATCCGCAACCCCAAGGACCTGCCGCACAAGGACCTGGCCGTCGATATCGCGCTCGAGTGCACAGGCCTGTTCACCGCCCGCGACAAGGCCGCCCTCCACCTTGAGGCCGGCGCAAAGCGCGTGCTGATCTCGGCGCCCGGCGAGAACTCCGACAAGACCATCGTCTATGGCGTAAACCACGACACGCTCACGGCGGCCGACCTGATCGTCTCCAACGCGTCGTGCACCACCAACTGCCTGGCGCCCGTGGCCCATGTACTACAGGGCCTCTGCGGCATCGAGCGTGGCTATATGACCACGATCCACTCCTATACCGGCGACCAGCCGACCCTGGATACCCTGCACAAGGACCTCTACCGCGGCCGGGCCGCGGCCATGTCGATGATCCCCACCTCCACCGGCGCGGCCAAGGCGCTGGGCCTGGTGATCCCGGCGCTGGCCGGCAAGCTCGACGGCTCCTCGATCCGCGTGCCGACCCCCAACGTCTCGGTGGTCGACCTGACCTTCGTGCCCGGCAAGAAGACCTCGGTCGAAGAGATCAACGCCGCCATGGAAGCCGCAGCGGCCGGTCCGCTGAAGGGCGTGCTCGCGGTGACCAGGGATCCGCTGGTCTCCATCGACTTCAACCACGTCGACGCCTCCTCGACCGTGGCCCTGCCGCAGACCCAAATGGTCGACGGGGGCCTGGGCCGCGTTCTCGCCTGGTACGACAACGAGTGGGGCTTCTCCACGCGGATGAGCGACACCGCCGTCGCCATGGCGAAACTGATCTGATCCCCATGGGACCTACCCCTTCTCCGCTCATCCCGGCGAAAGCCGGGACCCAAGCGGGCTTTCAACCTGAACCCACCTCAGTTTGGATCCCGGCTTTCGCCGGGACGAGCGGGGGAGAGGGGGCGTGACCTTTCAGGTCCTCGCCAACGCCGACCTCCAAGGCAAACGGGCCCTGGTCCGCGTCGACTTCAATGTGCCGATGGAGGCGGGCCAGGTCACCGACGACACCCGCCTGCGCGCGGCGGTTCCCACCATCGAGGAGCTGCGCAAGGGCGGGGCCAAGGTGATCCTGCTCGCCCATTTCGACCGGCCCAAGGGCAAGGTCGTGGCGTCGATGAGCCTGAAGCCGATCGTCGAGCCGCTGGAAAAAGTCCTCGGTTATCCGGTGGCCTTCGCCGCCGACTGCGTCGGCCCCAAGGCCCGCGAGGCGGTCGCGTCAATGGAGCCCGGTGAGGTGCTCCTGATGGAGAACGTCCGCTTCCATCCCGGTGAAGAGGCCAACGACAAGGCGTTTGCCAACGCGCTGGCGGCCAACGGTGACCTTTACGTCAACGACGCCTTCTCCGCCGCCCACCGGGCGCACGCCTCCACCGAGGGACTGGCCCACCTGTTGCCCGCCTACGCCGGCGAACAGATGCGCCTGGAGCTCAATGCGCTGGACCGCGCGCTCGGCAACCCCGAGCGCCCGGTGCTCGGCATCGTCGGCGGCTCGAAGGTTTCCTCAAAGCTCGACCTGCTCAAGCACCTGGTGACTAAGCTGGACAAGCTGGCCATCGGCGGCGGCATGGCCAACACCTTCCTCTACGCCCAGGGCCACGACGTCGGCGCCTCCTATTGCGAGAAGGAGCTGGCCGACACGGCGCGGGAGATCATCCGCCTGGCCGGCAAGAACAACTGCAAGCTGTTCCTGCCGCTGGACATCGTGGTCGCCGAGAAGCTCGCCCCCGGCGCCCCGGCTCGCGTGCGCGACGTGGGCTCGGTCGATGACGACGAGCGCATCCTCGACGCCGGCCCCGAGACCGTCGAACGCCTCTGCCGCGCGATGAACAATTCCAAGACCTTGGTCTGGAACGGGCCGCTGGGGGTTTTCGAGATTCCACCCTTCGACAAGGGCACCGTGGAAGCCGCCCGCCACGCGGCCAAGCTCGTGCGCGAAGGGAAGCTGGTGGCAGTGGCCGGCGGCGGTGATACCGTAGCGGCGCTGAACGCGGCGGGAGTCGTGGACGACTTCACCTTCGTCTCCACGGCCGGCGGCGCGTTTCTTGAATGGATGGAAGGCAAGACGCTGCCCGGCGTGGCGGCGCTTCTCGATAAGAGACTCCCTCGCTGAGAGGCGGGTCCGACAGGGACTAGAGGCAAGGAACGATGGCGCGGATCACGCTAAGACAACTTCTCGATCACGCGGCTGAGCACAGCTACGGCGTGCCGGCCTTCAACATCAACAACATGGAACAGGGTCTGGCGATCCTGGAGGCGGCCGACGCGGTCGATTCACCGGTGATCATCCAGGCCTCGCGCGGCGCGCGCTCCTACGCCAACGACATCGTCCTCAAGCACCTGATCGACGCGCTGGCCGAGATGTACCCGCACATCCCGATCTGCATGCACCAGGACCACGGAAATAACGAGGCGACCTGCGCCACGGCGATCCAGTTCGGCTTCACCAGCGTGATGATGGACGGCTCGCTGAAGGGCGACGGCAAGACGCCAGCCGACTACGATTATAACGTCGCCGTCACCAAGGCGGTCTGCGACATGGCCCACTGGGTCGGCGCCTCGGTCGAGGGCGAGCTCGGCGTGCTCGGCAGCCTCGAGTCCGGCATGGGCGAGAAGGAAGACGGCCACGGCTTTGAGGGCAAGCTCGGCCACGACCAGCTGCTCACCGATCCCGACCAGGCCGTCGAGTTCGTGAAGAGCACTGGCGTGGACGCCCTGGCCATCGCCATGGGCACCAGCCACGGCGCCTACAAGTTCACCCGCAAGCCGGACGGCGACGTCCTGGCCATGAATGTCATCGAAGAGATCCACGCGCGCCTGCCCAACACCCACCTGGTGATGCACGGCTCATCCTCGGTGCCGCAGGACCTGCAGGACATCATCAACAAGTTCGGCGGCGAGATGCCCCAGACCTGGGGCGTGCCGGTCGAGGAGATCCAGCGCGGCATCAAGCACGGCGTGCGCAAGATCAACATCGACACCGACAACCGCATGGCCATGACCGGCGCCATCCGCCAGGTGTTCGCCGAGCACCCCGGCGAGTTCGACCCGCGCAAATATCTGAAGCCCGCCATGGACGCCATGCGCGCGGTCTGTCGTCAGCGGATGGAGGAGTTTGGCACGGCGGGCTGGGCCAGCAAGATCACCCCGATCCCGATGCCGGCCATGGCCAAGCGCTACGCCGCCGGCGAGCTCGCGCCGAAGATCGGCCTCACCCGCCACGCGGCGGAGTAGCCGGCGCTACCCTTCGATCGGATTGCCGCGCATCTCCTTCAGGAACAGCGCGCCGACGACGAAGGTGATCCCCGCCACCACGATCGGGTACCAAAGGCCGTAGTAGATGTTGCCGGTGGCCGCGACCATGGCGAAGGCCGTGGTCGGCAGGAAGCCCCCGAACCAGCCGTTGCCCACATGGTAGGGCAGCGACATCGAGGTGTAGCGGATCCGCGCCGGGAACATCTCCACCAGGGCCGCGGCGATCGGCCCGTAGACCATGGTCACATAGAGCACGAGCAGCCAGAGCAGGCCGATCAGCATGGGCTTGTCGATCTTCGCTGGATCGGCCTTGGCCGGGTAGCCGGCGGTCTTCAGCGCCGCGCCCAGCGTCTTGCCCCAGGCGGCCTTCTGCTTTTTCAGGTCCACCGGCGCCAGCGCCTGGCCCTTGAAACTGGCGACTACCGCCGAGCCAATATGCACCTCGGCCACCGAGTCCGCCGGCGCCGCCTGGTTCGAGTAGTTCACGCCCGCCGTGGCCAGCGCCGACTTGGCCAGGTCGCAGGACGAGGCGAAGGTTTTCTTGCCCACGGGGTCGAACTGGAAGGCGCAGTCGGCCGGATCGGCCACCACCGTCACCGGCGCCGAGACGCTGGCCGCGGCGAGCTGCGGATTGGCCGCTACGGTGATGGCCTTGAAGATCGGGAAATAAGTCAGCGCCGCCAGCAGGCAGCCCGCCAGGATGATCGGCTTGCGGCCGATCTGGTCCGACAGCCAGCCGAAGATCACGAAGAACGGCGTGCCGAGCAGCAGGGCGATGGCCACCAGTTCGTTGGTCAGCACGCCCTCGATCTTCAGGGTCTTTTCCAGGAAGAACAGGCTGTAGAACTGGCCGGTATACCAGACCACCGCCTGGCCGGCGGTGAGACCGGCAAGGGCCAAGAGCACCAGTTTGAGATTGGGCCAACGTCCGAAGCTCTCGGTGAGCGGCGCCTTCGAGGTGGTCCCCTCATCGACCATCTTCTGGAAGATCGGGCTCTCGTTGAGCCGCAGGCGGATCCACAGCGAGACGCCCAGCAACACGATCGAGACCAGGAAGGGGACGCGCCAGCCCCAGGCCTTGAAGGCGTCCTCGCCGATCCTGGTGCGCACGACGATGATCACGATCAGGCTGAGGAACAGGCCGAAGGTCGCCGTGGTCTGGATCCAGCTGGTGTAGAGCCCGCGCTTGCCCTCCGGCGCATGCTCGGCGACATAAGTCGCCGCCCCGCCGTACTCCCCGCCCAGCGCCAGGCCCTGGGTCAGGCGCATGACGATCAGGGCGATCGGGGCGGCGACGCCGATCTGGTCGTAGCTCGGCAGCAGGCCCACGACGAAGGTCGACAGCCCCATCAGGATCATGGTCACCAGGAAGGTGTTCTTGCGCCCCCAGAGGTCGCCCAGCCGGCCGAAGATGATCGCCCCGAACGGGCGGACCGCGAAGCCGGCGGCGAAGGCCAGCAGCGCGAAGATGTAGCCGGTGGTGGCGTTGACGCAAGTGAAGTAGTGCTCGGTGATTAAGGTCG
>JANXXK010000011.1 GCA_025350685.1 Alphaproteobacteria bacterium
CCCCGGGGCGGAGCTCTCGGCACATCCCGACTGGATTTTTGCGAGAGCGCGGCAATTTACGCCGTCTTTTGACGCTACGGTCAAATTACGCGATCCCTCAGGGTTGCAATGGCCGCGCAGCCCAAGTCAAAGACGAAGTCCGGCTGGGCGACCGTCACCGGGCCCAGGCCTGCGGCGGTGAGCGCGGCGGCTGCGTCCGCGGCGCGCGCAGTCGCGATCAACAGCCCGTGCGGTCGGCGGACCGCGCCGTCGGCCACCAGGGCGTCGACGACCTTGGCCTCCGCCGCATCGCCCGACGCCGGCCAGATCAGGGTGGCGCTGGTCAGGGCCGCGGCGCGGGCCTCAACCATCCGCAGCAACCGCTCGGCCACGGCCAGCTGCTCGGCCGACCACGCGGCCTTCAGGCTCGCCGCCAGATGCGCCTGGCTCCTCAGGATCAACCCGTCGCTCAACACCTTGAGCCCGTTGGCCGCCAGCGTCGCTCCGGTCGTGGTGATGTCGACCACCAGCTCGGCGGCGCCCGAAGCCGGAGCGCCCTCGGTGGCGCCGCCGGATTCGGTGATCCGATAGTCGGCCACCCCGTGGCGGGCGAAGAAGGCGCGCGTCTGGGCCAGATACTTGGTGGCCACCCGCATGCGCCGGCCGGTGCGCGCCAGATAGTCGTGCGCCACCTCCTCCAGGTCGGCCATGGTGTCGACGTCGAGCCAGCTCTTGGGCGCCGCCACCACCAGGTCCGCCCGGCCGAAGCCGAGCGGCCTGAGCAGTATCACCCGGCTCACCAGGTCGCCGCGCTCGCGCAGCAGGTCCTCGCCGGTGACGCCCAGGTGGGCCTCGCCCACGCCCAGCGCGTCGGCGATGTCGGAGGCTGACAACAGCCGCACCTGCGCGCCCGGCAGGCCCTTCAGGCTGGCCAGGTATCCGCGCGCGCCACCACTGGCCGCGAGGTCAAGTCCACAGTCGGACAGCCACGCTTCGACCTGTTCCTTCAGCCGGCCCTTGGACGGGACGGCGATGATCAGTTCACCGCTCATGCCTCGCCTCCTGCGAACGCCCGCCAGGGCCGGACCACGCAGCCCACCGCGCGCGCCGCAGGGCCGCCCAGCCGGGCCAGCAACCCGTCGTAGCGTCCACCGGACGCCAAAGGACGTTCGGGGCCCAAGGCCTCGCTCCGCACCTCGAAGGTCAGGCCGTCGTAGTAGTCGAAGGCGTGCCCCAAGGCCGGGGCGAACTGCATGCGCCCGGGCGGCACGTCACCCAGCGCCCGCAGACGCGCGTCCCAGTCGCTGAGCGCCGCCTCGATCGCCTTGGCCTTGCCAGCCAGCGCGCGGACTTGCTTCAATCCCTCGGCCGGCGCGGCCGAGATGGCCATGAACGAGCGCACGGCGATGGCCTGGGCCTGGGTGAGCGCCGGGGCCGAGGCCGCTTCGGCGCGGCGCACCAGCCGCGCAGAGATCTCGGCCGGACCTCGGCCGCCTACCGGCGCGACGCCGGCCAAAGCCCAGACTTCTTCCAGCAGACTAGCCGCCTGAGATTCCGTCAGCCCAGAGAGCATTTCGGCGAGCTGGCCGCCGGAGTTCGCCGCCTGCGCGTCGCCGGCCCGCGCCAGCTCCGCGTTCAGCAGCCGTGGCCGTCCGGCCACCCGCTTCAACCGCGCGGCCAGGGCCTCGGGCATGGCCAGGGAGTCGATGAAGGCGGCGAACAGGTCCACGTCGCCCAACCACAGGGTCAGGTCGTCCCGCCCCCCGGCTAGCGCCGCGCCCCAGGCCAGGCCCGCCACCTCGGCGTCGGCTTCGACGATGGAGCCGGCGGCCGCCGAGAACAGCTCGACGCCCAGCTGCACAAACTCCTCGGGCCTATCGCCGTCCGGCGCGGACCGGAATGCCGGGCCCTCGTAGGCGTACCGCCCCGCCGCCGCCCCGCGCTCAAGGTGCTGGCGGGCCACCGCGACCGTGAAGTCGGGCCGCAGACAGGCCTCCTCCCCGCCCTCGGCCTGGACCACGAAAAGTCGCGCGCGCATGGCTTCGCCCGCCAGGTCGAGAAGCAGGTTCAGCGGCTGCAGGATCGGCGCGTCTATAGGCTCGGCCCCCGCCGTCGCCAGCGCCCTGCGGATCGCCGCCAGGGCGTCCACCGGAACCGGAGGCTCGACCCTCACGGTCGGGCTTCCACAATTCTGCGGACAGAAGCCACGAGCTCCGTGCGCGGCACGACCACCTGCCCCGGTCGCTCAGCTCGCCAGGCGGCGTTGTCGGTGACGCCCGAGGCCAGTTCGCGGCCGAGATCCAGGTCCTTCAGGGTCACCGTCCCGGCGGCGAATTCGTCGCCGCCGATGATCACGGCCACCGGTGACAGCCGTCGATCCGCGTACTTCATCTGCGGCCGCATGCCGGAGGTCCCGAGATAGACCTCTGCCGCGATGCCCGCGGCGCGCAACTCACCGGCCACGGCCATGTAGTCGGCCATCCGCGTCTGATCGAGCACCAACACCACCACGGGCCCTCGTGCATCCGCCGCCAGGTCGCGGCCCGCCGCCTTCAGCGCCGCCGCGAGCCGGGTCACGCCGAACGAGAACCCCGCCGCCGGCGTCCGCTCGCCGGTGAACCGCGCCACCAGGTCATCGTAGCGCCCGCCGCCGCCGATCGAGCCGAAGCGGACCCCATTGCCTTTTTCGTCCGTCGTCTGAAGAAGCAGCTCCGCCTCGAACACCGCGCCGGTGTAGTACTCCAGGCCACGCACCACCGAGGGGTCGAACGCCGCCCGCTCGACACCGACGCCCAGCCCGTTCAACGCCGCATCGATGGCCGCCAACTCGGCCAGGCCCTCATCGCCCTCCGCGGATCCGCCGATCACGTCGGCGAGGCGGGCCAGCACATCGCCGCGCCCGCCGCCGCCCGCCTGGGTGAACGCCAGCACCCGCTCGGCCGCTGACGCCGTCAGCCCCGCGCCCTTGGTGAAGTCGCCGGATTCGTCCTTGCGGCCATCGCCCAGCAAGAACCGCACGCCGTCCGGGCCCAGACGGTCGAGCTTGTCCACGGCGCGCAGCACGGCGAGCTTCTGCCCTTCAGAGGTGACGCCCGCCGCCGTCATCAACCCGTTCAGCAGCTTGCGATTGTTGATCTTCACCACCGCCGAGCCGGCCGGCAGGCCCGCCGCCTCCAGCCCCGCCACCGCCATGGCGATGATCTCGGCGTCGGCTTCCGGCCGCGCCGATCCCACCGTGTCGGCATCGCACTGCACGTACTCGCGGTAGCGCCCCGGGCGCGGCTTGTCGTTGCGCCACACGGGCCCGAAGGCATAACGGCGGAACGGCTTGGGCAGGGTCTCCCAGTTCTGGGCCGCGAACCGCGCCAGCGGCGCGGTCAGGTCGTAGCGCAGCGCCATCCACTGCCCATTCCCGTCAGAGTCTGCGTCGTCCTGCAGCGCAAAGACGCCCGCGTTCGGCCGGTCGGCGTCGGGCAGGAACTTGCCGAGCGCGTCGGCATATTCGAACGCCCCGGTGTCCAGCGCCTCGAAGCCGTAGAGCTCATAGACTTGCGCCACGGCGGCCAGGATCTTTCGCTCGGCGGCCAGGTCGCGAGCGCGGCGGTCGACGAAACCGCGAGGACTGCGGGCTTCTGGACGGGGGGCATCGGCGGTCATGCCGCCGCGCTTAGCTGCTGCGGCGTCCGGGCTCAAGGAAGCTTCTTGGGAAGGAAGGTCGCTCATCGTCTTGTCCTTGGAGAAGGGAGGCGACGGACGGAGCTGAAGTCGTGCAAGCCCCGTCCGCTTTGGCGGGGCTCGGAGAGGGTCGCTTTAGGCCAAGCGATCCCAAGCCGATCCCGCGAGGGTCGGATGGTGGTGGCCGTGGTGATGCGCGAAACCGCTCATGGGGCCGGGTCTATAGCGCCAGATCATGAACAAATCCAGTCGGCCTAACCGATCACACCGGTCCCGCCGGTCGCTGCGATCACCTGGCCCTGGACGAACTCGGCATCGGGGCTCAGCAGATACTCGACCAGCGAGGCGTAGTCGCTGTCGCGGCTGGCGCGGCCGGAGGGATTGGACCGCGCGGCGCGGTCGACCACTGCTTGGGCCGCCTCCTCGCCGCCGACCATCGCGGCCACCGAGGTGGTGTGCACCAGGCCCGGCGCCACGCCGTTGATCCGCACGCCCTTCGGCGCGAGCTCGGCCACGAGGTAGCGGACGATGGCCTCGGCCAGCGCCTTGCCGACCCCCAGCGCGCCATAGTTCGCCGAAGGGATGCGCGCGCCCATGCTGGTGATGAACACCACACTGGAGCCCCGGCCGAGCATGTCCTGGGCCGCATGCACGAGATAAAGCAGCGACAGGCCGTTGGTCTCCACGGCGGCCCGGAACCTTGTCAGGTCCGCGCCCAGCAGCGTGGTCGGATAGATCGTCGCCGCGGAGTGGACGATATGCGTCAGCCCATGACCCTGCCGCTCGATCTCGGCGATCAGGCCCACGCAGCCCTCGATGGTCCCGACGTCCGCCTTGACGGTCAGCGCCTGGCCGCCGGCCGCATTGACCTCGGCTGCGGCGGCTTCGGCAGCGGCGTCGTCGCTATGGTAGGCGAGCACGATCCGCCCGTATTTCGAGGCCAGCCGCCTGGCGATCGCCAGGCCGATACCCTTGGTGCCGCCGGTGACGAGGACTGTCACGTCCGCCTCAGGCCGGCATCGTCTTGAACATCAGGGTAATCCTAAGCTCGCTATGACGGCGCGACATCGGCCGGGCGACATGCGGGATTGTGCCGGCGAAGACCGCCAATCGGTTGGGTCGCGGATAGATCGCCGCCACGATTTCGTCGCCCGCGGCGTTGAACAGCAGGGTCTCGCCCGCGAGTTCGGGGCTCCAGACGGGATGGGCGTAGTAGATCGACGTCAGATGGGTCTCGATGTTGGAATCCTGGTGAAGGCTGCCTTCAACGCCGCCCGGCATGCCGTTTGCGTAGCATCGCGTCAGAGCCTGACCGCTCAGCGGCCCCGCCTTCAGCGCGGTCCAAATCTGCCCCAACATGGGCGCTGTCTGGAAGAGTTCCTGTTCGATCGCCTGGACGTCGCGCTGCTCACGGCCGTCATCCACGTACCCGGCGAAATGCTTGTAGAAATAGCGATCCACGTCGCCCTTGGCGGAGTAGCCGCCGTAGGACCAACCCGGACCGTTCAGATACGCCCAGACGGCCGCCTGGACCTTTGGCTCCAACAGATTGTCGAACACCTTGACCATGGGTGTCGTCATGATTTCAGTTTCCGGATAAGGGCCGCGGTCGAAGGATCGTGCGCGCCGGCCTGGCCACCCTTCATCTCGCTCAACACGCGGGCGGCGAGGCTCTTGCCCAGTTCGACGCCCCACTGATCGAAGCTGTTGATCCCCCAGAGCACGCCCTCGACGAAGGTCTTGTGCTCATAGAGCGCGAGCAGGGCGCCTAGCCGTTCAGGGATCAGCCGGTCCATCAGGATGAAGGCCGTGGGCCGGTCGCCCGGGAACGTCCTCTGCGGGGCCAGCGTCGCGATCTGCGCCTCGGCCATACCCTTGGCTGACAACTCGGCGCGCACATCGGCTTCCGCGCGGCCGACCATCAGCGCTTCAGCCTGGGCGATGGCGTTGGCCAGCAGGATGCGCTGCGCCGCCGGGTCGCCCTCGGAGGCCTGCGCGACGGCGATGATGTCGGTGGGGATCACGTCGGTCCCCTGGTGCATCAGCTGGAAGAAGGCGTGCTGGACGTTGGTCCCCGCGTCGCCGAACACCGCCGCAGCCGTCGCGTGGGCGACCGCCTGGCCGGTCGCCGTCACCCGCTTGCCGTTCGATTCCATCTCCAGCTGCTGCAGGAAGTTGGCGAGCAGGTGGAGGCGCTGGGCGTAGGGCACGACGGCGCGCACCGGCCGCTCCAGGCCGTTGCGGTTGAAGACGTGGGCGAGCGCCAGCAGCACCGGCGCGTTGGCCGCCAGCGGCGCTGCGCGGAAGTGGTCGTCCATCGTCGCGCCGCCGGCCAGCATGGCCTCGAACACCTCCGGGCCCAGGCCGATGACGCAGGAGAGCCCCACCGCCGACCACACCGAATAGCGTCCGCCGACCCAGTCGCGGAACCCGAAAACCTGATCGTCCGGCACGCCGAACGCCGCTGTCTCGGTCAGCGCGGTCGAGACCGCGGCCAGATGTGCGCCTGCGCCGTCGCCCAGCGCGGCGCGCAGCCAGTCCCGCGCCGCCGTGGCGTTGGTCATGGTCTCCTGGGTGGTGAAGGTCTTCGAGACCACGATCACCAGGGTTTCCGCCGGATCCAACCCCTCCAGCGCGAACGCCAGCTCCGCCGGATCGACGTTGGCTGCGAACCGCACCTCAATGACCGCGCCGAGCGGCCTGAGCGCTTCCCAGACCAGCCGCGGCCCGAAGTCCGAGCCGCCGATGCCGATGTGCACGATCTTCCTGAACGGCTTGCCGGTCGCGCCCGTGCGCTGGCCCGAGCGGACCGCATTGGCGAACGCCGCCATCCG
>JANXXK010000022.1 GCA_025350685.1 Alphaproteobacteria bacterium
GCCTCCATGCGCGCCAGGTAGTCGGCGCGGGTCGCCCGGCTGCGTTCGACGATCCGTTCGGTGACTTCCGCCGTGACCGGGTTCAGGGGGACCGGATGCATGGGCTTCACCTCAGACTTGGGGCGTCCAGAATATCCTGACCGCGGCTCGCTCCTGGTTAAGGAGCGCGCGCACCGGCAGGTCGGCGCCGGCCTGGGCGTCGGCGATCACCTGCCGCTTAGCCTCCCCGGCGATCAAGAGGAAGACCGCGCGGGACTTTAACAAGGCGGCCAAGGTCAGGGTGATGCGCGCCACCGGCGGCGATCCGAACCCCTGCGGCGACTCCGCGGTCAGCCGCTCTGCGTCCGGATCCATGGCTTCGGCCAGTCCAGGGCTGCCGGGGATCAGCGAGGCGATGTGGCCGTCCTCGCCCATGCCCAGCATCACCGCGTCGAACGGCAGGAGCTTCCTCAACGCCGGCTCGGCGTAGTCGGTGAGCGGCAGGAACCGGGCGGCCGCCGCCGGGCCGACGAACAGCCGCTCGCGCAGCAGGCGGGCGTTGGAATTGGGACTGTCGGCGTCCACCTGCCGCTCGTCCGACAGGGTCACGGCGACCTTGGCCCAGTCGAGCTCGGCCTGGCACAGCCGGTCGTAGACCGGGCCGGGCGAGCGGCCGCCCGTGCCGACCAGGCAGGCCCGGCCCCGCGCATCGAGCGCGCCCTGCAGCGCCGCCTCGATGGCGTCGGCCGCGGCGTCGGCCAGGGCTTCGGTCGAGGCGAAGGTCTCGATCATTGGCCCGGCGCTAGTCGAGCCAGGCCCGCTCGGAACGCTCAATCAGCGCGAAGGCGCCAGAGGGGCCCCAGCTTCCCGCGGCGTAGGGCTTGGGAACCATGCCGGCCTCTGCCCAGGCGTCGGCGACGCCGTCGATCCAGCGCCAGGCCTCCTCCACCTCATCGCGCCGGACGAACAGGGTGGAGTTGCCTTGCATGACGTCGAGCAACAGCCGCTCATAGGCGATCCGCCGCCGCTGGCCGGGGCCCTCATAGGCGCGCAGCAGGCTGAGCGACAGAGGCAGGGATTGCAGCCGCATTCCGCCCTTCGAGATCCCCGGCGACTTGTTCATCAGGGTGAGCGCGATGTCCTCGTCCGGCTGCAGATCGATGACCAGCCGGTTGGCGGTCAGGTCCGCGCTGGCCGCATCGCCGAAGATCGAGTGCGGCACCGGCTTGAACTGGATGACGATCTGGGTGCGCCGCTCGGGCAGCCGTTTGCCGGTGCGCAGGAAGAACGGCACGCCGGCCCAGCGCCAGTTGTCGATGTCGGCCCTCAGGGCGACGAAGGTCTCCGTCCCGGTAGGCTGGCCGCGCTCGGCCTCGTAGCCCGCGGCTTCCTTCCCGCCCGCGACGCCCCTGGCGTACTGGCCGCGGATCGAGGCGTTCTGGACGTCGGCGCGGGTGAAGCGGCGCAGCGAGCGTAGCACCTTGACCTTCTCGTTGCGGACCGACCGCGGGTCCATGTCGGCCGGCGGCTCCATGGCCACGAAGCAGAGCAACTGCAGCATGTGGTTCTGCAGCATGTCGCGCAGCGCGCCGTATTCGTCGTAGTAGGGCCAGCGCTCGCCGACGCCTTCGGTCTCGGCCACGGTGATCTGCACGTGGTCGATGGTCAGGTTGTTCCACAACGGTTCGAACAGGGTATTGGCGAACCTGAGCGCGATCAGGTTCTGCACCGTCTCCTTGCCCAGGTAGTGGTCGATGCGGAAGATCCGGTCCTCGTGGAACACCGCGCCTACCGCCTCATTGACCTGGCGCGAAGTCTCCAGATCGCGGCCGATCGGCTTTTCCAGGACAATGCGGCTGGCCTCGGTGGCCAGGCCTGCCGCCGCCAGGGCCGCGCAGACCTTGGCGTAGAGACTGGGCGAGATCGCCAGGAAGAACATCGGCCGTTTGCGGCCCTCCAGGTACGGGCAGAGCGCGGCCGCGCCCTCGGCCGTGGTGGCGTCGCAGGCCACGTAGTCGAGCCGGGCGGCGAACCGCGCCCAGACCGCCGCATCCAGGCCTTCGGGCCGAGCCTTCAGGATGGTCTCCACCTGGCCGACGAAGTCGTCACGGGAAAGCTGGGCGCGGGCCGTGGCCAGCACCTTGAAGCCCTTTGGCAGATGCCCGTCTGCGTCGAGGAAATAGAGCGACGGCAGCAGCATGCGCCGCGACAGGTCGCCGGTCGCGCCGAACAGAACGATCGCGTCGGCCAGCGGCGGATCGGCCTGTGTCGCCTGGGCCATCGGGTGTCATCTCCTTGCGCTTTGCGAGTGGGGCATAGCGCGGATTGCTCACCGGAACGTCAACCCCGCCGTTACCAGATCCGAACGCGCTTCTCCGGCGGGATGTAAAGCGCATCGCCCGGCTTCACCCCGAAGGCGGCGTACCAGGCGTCGATATTGCGCGCCGGCCCGTTCACCCGGAACTGCCGCGGCGAGTGCGGGTCGGAGACCACCTGCTTGCGGACGGCGTCGTCCCTCACCTTGCCGCGCCAGGCCTGGGCCCAGCCGAGGAACACCCGCTGCTCGCCGGTCAGCCCGTTCAGCACCGGCGCGGGCTTGCCCTTCAGGCTCGCGTGATAGGCGGCCAGCCCCAGGTTCAGCCCGCCTAGGTCGGCGATGTTCTCGCCCATGGTCAGGTCGCCGTTCACATGGGCGCCGGGCACGGGCTCGTAGGCCGAGTACTGGGCTCCGAAGATCTTGGCCCGCGCCTGGAAGGTCTTGGCGTCCGATGGCGCCCACCAGTCGCGCAGCGTCCCCTTGGAATCGTACTTGCGCCCCTGGTCGTCGAAGCCGTGGGTGAGTTCGTGGCCGATCACCCCGCCCACGGCGCCATAGTTGATCGCCGGGTCGGCTTCGGGATCGAAGATCGGCGGCTGCAGGATCACCGCCGGGAAGACGATGTCGATCAGCCCGCCGTTGTAGGCGTCGTTGGTCTGCGGGGTCATGGCCCAGTCGCCGCGGTCCACCGCCCCCCGCGAGCGGGTCGCATAGAAGGACCAGTCGGCCTCGGCGGCGGCGAGCACGTCGCCCACCAGGTCGTCGTCGCGGATGACCACCTTGGAATAGTCTCGCGGCCTGTCCGGGTAGCCCACCTTGACGTTGTAGGCGGCGAGCTTCTTCAGCGCCTCGGTCTTGGTCGCCGGGCTCATCCAGTCAAGCTTCTGGATGCGGCCGCGGAAGGCGGTCTTCAGGTCGGCGATCAGCGCCTGGACCTTGGCCTTCGACGCCGCCGGGAAATACCGCGCGGTATAGATCTCCCCCACCGCCCAGCCCAGGTTGCCGAACCGGTCGAAGCGGTCGCCCGCCAGGTAGTCGCCGCCGCTGACCGCATGGACGCCGCGCTTCCAGCGCGCCTGCTGTTCGGCCTGGCCGGAGAGCTGCTTCTGGTGAAATTCGAACCAGGCGTCGGCGAAGGGCTTCGACAGATAGGGCGCGGCGTTGTCGGCGACGCCGGCCGCCATCCAGGCCTGCAGCACCTCGACGGGCGCCCCGGCGAAGATCGCGGCGATCTTCGGGAAGGCGGTCTTGTCGATCACCACCAGCTTCTTCGCCGCGCCCAGGCTCGCCTCGTCCATGAAGGCCCGCCAGGGGAAGCCGGGCGCGGCCCGTTCCAGCTCGGCCAGGGTGTAGGGATTGTAGGTGGCCTCGGCGTCGCGCTCCTGGGCCTTGGTCCAGCTCGCCTCGGCAATCTTCGTCTCCAGCGCGACGATGGCGGCGGCCTTGGCCGTGGCGTCCGGCCAGCCACTGAGCGTCAGCAGCTTTTCCACATGGGCCTGGTAGGCGGCCTTCTTCCCGGCGAACGAGGCTTCCAGGTAGTAGTCGCGGTCCGGCAGTCCGAGGCCCGCCTGGCTCATGAAGATGGCGTAATGGGCGATGTCTTTGGAATCCACGTCGGGGCCGAACGCGAACGCCGAGGGATAGAAGTCGCGGTTGTTGCGGCCCATCAGGGCGCCCAGCTTCTCTCGGGTGGTCGCCGCCCGGATGGCGCTCAGTTGCGGCGCGATGGGCCTGGCGCCCAGGGCCTCGATGCGGCCCTCATCCATGAAAGCCTTGTAGAAGGCGCCGACCTTGCCATCGAGCGTCGTCGGCTCGTGTACCGCGGACTTGGCCGCGTCCTCCAGGATGGCGTGCAGGCGCGCTTCGGCCAGGTCGCTTTCCAGGATCCGCAGGCTGATGCCGGGCTTGTCGCCGGGGATCGGGGTGCGGTCGAGCCAGGCGCCGTTGGCGTAGCGGAAGAAGTCGTCGCCGGGCTTGGTGGCGAGATCGCGGCCCGCCAGGTCGAAGCCCCAGGCGCCATACTTGAGCGGCGCGGGTTCGGCGCCGAGGACTGGGCCGGCAAAGAGGGCGGTCGAGCCCAGAGCAAGGATCACGGCCAGGGCCGTCGCGGTCTTGATCACGGAAATGCAGCCTCAAGAGGGGGAGGCGGCGAGGTCATCACCGCGCGCCGGACCGGTCAAGGCGCCGGGGACCTACTTCCCGCCCAGCGCCAGGGTCGGCAGGGTCACCGCCTGCTGGAAGTCGAGCTGGGTCTTGCGCAGATGGGTGCGCACCCCGCTCGCCGCGCCGAATTCCATCAGCTGGTCCTTGGCCGGATCGTAGGCCGGCCAGGCGCCGGGTCCGCAGGCGGGCGTCCCGGTCTTGGCGAAGCTCACCCAGCAGGCGTGCATCAGGCTCGCCACCGCCTGGTCCTTGGCGCTGACCATGCTCATCGGCGTGCGCCGGCCCCAGTATTCCCAGGCGTACTGGATCTCGTCGGCGTGGCTGGCGCGGGTCTTCGACGGGCCGAAGCGCGAGCCGACATAGGAGAAGTAGTAGAGCCAGGCCGGCTTGCCGCCCGACGCCTTGGCCGCCACCCAGCGCGCCCCGCCGCCCATGACCCGGTCGGTGAAGATGGCGCGGGCCAGGATCTCGTCGCCGGCGGCGGTCTCCTCCTTGTAGACGGCGCGCGCGGCGGCCGGGATCTGCGCGGTGATCATCGCCGACAGCGGCCCTGGCCCCATCAGCGAATCCTCGCCGGAGTTGGAGCCGATGATCAGCGGCACGTCGTCGAAGTGGCCGTTGGCCAGCGCCTGCGATCCGGTCTCGGTCATCAGCCGCCCGTCGACGATCGCGCCGTAATTGCCGTTCAGCGCCACCAGCTTCTCCACCGGCAGGGCGCGCAGTTCGTCGGCGGTCGAGGCGGTGATCCCGGCCTTGGTCAGCAGCGCCGTGTCGGCGGCTTCCAGCTGCGCCAAGGTCGTCACCGGGAACCAGCCGCCGCCGGATTCGACGATGGCCTTCCGGTACAGCCCCTTGGCCGAGGGCGTCGCCAGCAGCGCCAGGATGTCGAAGCCCCCGGCGCTCTCGCCGAACACGGTGACGTTCTTCGGGTCGCCGCCGAACGCCGCGGCGTTTTTCTGCACCCACCTGAGCGCGGCGATCTGGTCCATCTGGCCGTAGTTGGCCAGCGGCTCGGAGGCCTTGGCCGCCTTGGTCAGCGCCGGATGGGCGAAGTAGCCCAGCGCGCCCAGCCGGTAGTTGATGGTCACCACGACGACGCCATCGCGGGCGAAGTTCTCGCCGCCGTAGATCCAGCCGGCGCCGGTGCGGTTGCCGCCGCCGTGGATCCACACCATCACCGGCGCTTTCTTCGCGTGCGGCGGCGCAAAGACGTTGAGCTGCAGGCAATCTTCCGAGATCGGCCCGTTGGCGCCGCCGCTGTTGGGCGAGCCGTCGGCGTTCATCGGCTGCGGGCAGGACGGCCCGGCCTCGGCCGCCGGACGCGGCGCCGTCCACGGCTTCACCGCCTGAGGCGGCGCCCAGCGCAGCGGGCCCACCGGCGCGGCGGCGAAGGGAATGTTGCGGAACACATTGGCCTTCTCCTCGGCCACCCCGACCACCGGCCCGGAGTCGACCTTCACCGTCACCGCGGCGGCGTTGGCCCCGCCCGCGATCAGGGTTGCGGTCACGGCAAGGCTGGCTGTCCGGATCATTTTTGGTCTCCCCTTGTGGGGACCTTCCGGCGGCGGTGCCGCCCGGTCAAGCCGAACGCAAGTAGGGACCGGTCGGAGGTCCGCTTGCGGGAGCTAACATCACAGTCCGCTTCCGACGCAAACGACCTCGCTAGCAGTTCTCAGTGAACCACGCGTGAAACGAGTAGCCCCCGGCTGCGCGAAGCAGCCGGGGGGCGGTAAAACTAGCCGTCGTCTTCGATGATCGAGACGATCTTGTGCGTTTTGCGGTCGATGAGCAGTCGCTGTCCGTTGATGTAGGTCCAGCGGTAGCGCTCATATCGCGGGATGTCATATTCCTTGACCGTGTCCGGCAGCACCGCGCCGACTACGATCTGACCATCGTAGGGCACCGCTTCGACGTGCTGGGTGCGGACATAGGTCTTGACCTCGACGGGGGGGTCCGCCGTGTGCCCGGCCACCGCGCCGACAACGCCGCCTACGACAGCGCCGACCGGCCCGCCGACGACAGCACCTGTTGCGGTGCCGCCTACCGCTCCAACACCCGTGCCGGTGTTACCGCGCTTGGTCACAACCGTAGTAGTTTGTTCCGTGCTTTGAGCGAACGCGGGAGCTACCGCAGTCAGCGCGAGAACTGCCGCCGTCGCGGCTAGGATCTTGGTTTTCATATCGACCTCCATTTTGATCCGAGGCCCGAACGTCGTTGTCGCCGCGAGGGTTCCGATAGGACTGCCAGGCGAACTTGACTCTAAGTCCACCTGTACTAGAACAAAAGTGGAACGAAAGGAGTCCGCAAAGCCATGTCCGATTTTCGCGCCTCCTTGCGGGCGAAGATCGCCGCTATCGAGGCGCACGCGCGAGCGGACTGTGGCGTGCTGCCGTTCGGCGATGCGCGGATCGACGACTGCCTGCCCGGCGGTGGCCTGCCGCTCGGCCGCTGGCATGAGATCTGTGGGGTCGGCATGGAGGTCGAGACCGCCGCCGCGCCCGCCGCCTTCACCGCCCTGATGGCTGCCCCGCTGGCCCGCCCCGGTCCAATGGGGGGCGAGGTGGTCTGGGTGCTGCGGCGCGACGACCTCTGGGCGCCCGGGCTCATGGGCCTGGGGTTTCCGCCGGAGCGGCTGATCCAGGTCTGCGCCCGCGACGAGGCCGAGGCCCTGTCGATCATGGAAGATGCGCTGGCCACCGTCGGCGTCGCCGCCGTGGTGGGTGAGGTCGAGGCCGCCGACCTGACCGCCGGGCGCAGGCTGCAACTGGCCTGCGAGAAGCGCGGCGCCACCGGCTTCCTGATCCGCCGCCGCCCGTTCGGGGGTAACGCCCGGCGCGAGGCGACCGGCTCCGCCGCCGCCACCCGCTGGCGGATCGCTTCGGCCCCCTCGGAGCCGCCGGCCGGCGAGTTCGGCTTGGGGAGCCCCCGATTTTCCGTCGAGCTGGAACGCTGCCGCGGCGGGCGGACCGGGGCCTGGCTGTTCGAAGCCTCCCAAGCCTACGAAGGAAATGCCTACGATCCGGAGGTGGAGGATGGGACGCATCCTTTGCGCCTGGTCGCCGAGTTGGCCGATCGCCAACTGGCGCCGGCGCTACCCTTCCGACGCGCCGGCTAGCCCGTTCGCCCTGCTTGAGACGGTGCGCGCGGTCCGCCGTCTCGCGGCCGCCGACGAGGGCGCCGCCGCGCTGGGCCTGCGTCCCGGCCAGAAGGCCACCGACGCCATGGCCCTGGTCCCGGAGCTGACGGCCGAGGAGGCTGAACCGGAGGCCGACGCCGCGGCCCTGACCGCGCTTGCCGATTGGTGCGTGCGCTTCTCGCCCGCGGTGGCCATCGACGCGCCGGATGGCCTGTTTCTCGACGTCGAGGGCGTGTCGCACCTGTGGGACGGCGAGGCGGCGATGCTGCGGGATTTCCAAGCCCGGCTAACGGCCAACGGCCTGCCGTTCCGCTGCGCCATCGCCGACACGCCCGGCGCGGCCTGGGCCCTGACCCACTTCGGCAAGGATCGGACCCTCGCCCCGCCCGGCGGCCAGGGCGAGCTGATCGCGCCCCTGCCGCCCCAGGCCCTGCGGCTGGAGCCCGACACTGCCGCCCAAATCGAGCGGCTGGGCCTGCGCCGGGTGAGCCAGCTGATGAGCATCGCGCGCGGCCCCTTCGCCCGCCGCTTCGGCCGCGTCGCGCTCACCCGCCTGGACCAGGCGCTGGGCCGCGAGACCGAGGCCCTGAGCTTCCGCCGCCCGCCGAACCCCTGGTTCGCGCGCCTGGCCTTCGCCGAGCCGATCAGCACGCCCGAGGACATGGCCCGGGTCACCGCCGACGTCGCCGCCAAGCTCTGCGCGCGGCTGGAGCTTGAGGGGCGCGGCGGGCGGCGCTTCGAGATCTGTTTCCACCGGCTGGACGGCAAGGCGATGCCGCTGGCCATCGGCCTGGCCCTCCCCGGCCATGACGCCCGGCGGATCGCCAAGCTGTTCGCGCCGCGGCTGGAGACCATCGACCCGGGCTTCGGGATCGAGGTGGTGACGCTGACCGCCGAAGGGGTGGAGCCGATCTCCGCGCGCCAGGCCAGGCTGGACACCGCGCGCGAGGCCACAGTCGAGGAGGGCCTGGCCCCGCTGGTCGACCGGTTGACCAACCGTCTGGGCGAGGACCGCATCTGGCGCGCCGCGCCGGTGGAAAGCCACGTGCCGGAACTGGCCGTGGGCCGCGCCCGACCCCTGGCCCGGCCCGCTGACGCCCGCCCCTGGGACCGCGCGGCGCCCAGGCCCACCCGCCTCTTCCGCCGCCCCGAGCCGGTGGAGGCGGTGATGGCGCTGACCCCCGATGACCCGCCGACCCAGTTCCGCTGGCGCGGCCAGGTCCACCGCGTGCGCCGCGCCGAGGGCCCCGAGCGGATCGGCGAGGAATGGTGGAAGGGCGTCATCGAGGACGTCAGCGTCGGCCACGTGCGCGACTACTACCGGGTGGAGGATGCCGAGGGCGGCCGCTTCTGGCTGTTCCGCGCCGGCCTCTACGGCAACCCTTCGACGCCGCCGCAATGGTGGATGCACGGGGTGTTCGGGTGACCCGCTACGTCGAGCTCCAGGCCACCACCAACTTTTCCTTCCTGCGCGGCGCCTCGCATCCGGACGAGCTGGTGATCGAGGCCGACGTCCTGGGGATCGAGGCCATCGGCGTCTGCGACCGCAACTCCCTGGCCGGTGTGGTCCGCGCCTGGCGGGCGAAGAAGGACCTGGCGGAGACCGGCTCGAGGATCCGCGACCTCACCGGCTGCCGGCTGGACTTCGTCGACGGGACGCCGAGCCTGCTGGTCTATCCCTCCGACCGCGAGGCCTATGGCCGACTGACCCGGCTGCTGACCGTCGGCCAGCGCCGCGCCAGGAAGGCCGACTGCGAACTCCACTGGTCGGATTTCCTCGATCATGCCGAAGGCCAGCTGGTTCTGGTCGCGCCTCCCGACCGCCTGGACGAGGCCTTCGAACGTGACCTGAAACGCATCGCCGGGACCCTGCGCGGCAGCGTCTGGCTGGCGGCCGCCCGCCGCTATGGGCCGCGCGACCTGCGGCGGCTGTCGCAACTGGCGGCGCTCGCCCTGGACAGCGGCGCGCCGATGGTCGCCGTGGGCGACGTCCTCTACCACGGCCCCGAACGGCGGGCCCTGCAGGACGTGCTGACGTGCATCCGCGAGACCTGCACCATCACCGAGGCGGGCCTGCGGCTGCAGGCTAATGCCGAACGCCATCTGAAATCGCCCGCCGAAATGGCGCGGCTGTTCGCCAGGTTCCCCGGCGCGGTGGAGCGCAGCGTCGAGATCGCCGAGCGGATCGGCTTCGACCTGGGTCAGCTCCGTTACGAATATCCCGACGAGCCGGTGCCTCCGGGCAAGACCGCCATCCAGCACCTGCGCGACCTGACCTGGGAAGGCGCCGACTGGCGCTATCCGGCGGGCGTGCCTGACAAGGTGGTGAAGCTCCTCCACCATGAGCTCGACCTGATCGAGAAGCTCAAATTCCCCAACTACTTCCTGACCGTCCACGACATCGTCCGCCATGCCCGCGAGGAGCTGAAAATCCTCTGCCAGGGCCGGGGCTCGGCGGCCAATTCCTGCGTCTGCTTCTGCCTGGGGATCACCGCGGTCGATCCGACCAAGGAAGACCAGGACCTGCTGTTCTCGCGCTTCATCTCCGAGAACCGCGGCGAGCCGCCGGACATCGACGTCGATTTCGAGCACGAGCGGCGCGAGGAGGTGATGCAGTACGTCTACAAGCGCTACAGCCGCGACAAGGCCGCCATCGTGGCCACCGTGATCCACTACCGTCCGCGCATGGCGATCCGCCAGGTCGGCAAGGCGCTGGGCCTCACCGAGGACATCACCGCGGCCCTGGCCGGCACCGTCTGGGGCAGTTGGGGCGACAGCGTGCCGGACGAGCACATCCGCCAGGTGGGCCTCGACCCCGACAATCCGCAGATCCGCCGGGCGACCGCCATCGCCCAGCAGCTGCTGACCTTCCCGCGTCACCTTTCCCAGCACGTCGGCGGCTATGTGCTGACCAAGCGGCGGCTCGACGAGACCGTGCCGATCGGCAATGCGGCGATGAAAGACCGCACCTTCATCGAGTGGGACAAGGACGACATCGATGCGCTGGGCCTGATGAAGGTCGACGTGCTGGCGCTGGGCATGCTGACCGCGCTGAAGCGAAGCTTCGAGATGCTGTCGCCGCTGCCGGACGGGACGGTGATCACCGACATCGCCCACATTCCGCAGGACGACGCGCAAGTTTACGACATGCTCTGCAAGGCCGATTCCGTGGGCGTCTTCCAGGTGGAGAGCCGCGCGCAGATGTCGATGCTGCCGCGGCTGAAGCCGCGCAAGCTCTACGACCTGGTCATCGAGGTGGCGATCGTGCGGCCCGGCCCGATCCAGGGCGACATGGTGCATCCCTATCTGCGGCGCCGCGACGGGATCGAGCCGGTGGTCTTTCCCTCGCCGTCACCGGAGCACGGGGACAAAGACGAGCTCTACAAGGTGCTCAACAAGACCAAGGGCGTGCCGCTGTTCCAGGAGCAGGCCATGCGGCTGGCGATCGAAGCGGCCAGGTTCACCGACAACGAGGCCGACGGCCTGCGCCGGTCGATGGCCACCTTCCGCTCCAACGGCAAGCTCTGGGAATACCGCGACAAGTTCATCGAGGGCATGGCCGGGCGCGGCTACCAGCGCGACTTCGCCGAACGCTGCTTCAAGCAGATCGAGGGCTTCGGCTCCTACGGCTTCCCGGAGAGCCACGCGATCAGCTTCGCGCTGCTGGTCTATGCCTCGGCCTGGGTGAAGCACCACCACCCCGACGCCTTCTGCGCCTCGCTGCTGAACAGCCAGCCGATGGGCTTCTACCAGCCGGCACAACTCGTGCGCGATGCACGGGAACACGGCGTCGAGGTGCGCGAGCCGGACGTGCTGTGGAGCGGATGGGATTGCGAAATCGAACGATCCTGTAAGTCGCGAGCACTCCGCCTCGGCCTGCGGCAGATCAGGGGGCTGAAGAGTGACGAAGCCGACCGCCTGATCGCGGCGCGCGAAGCCGGCGCGCGGACCCTGGCCGACCTTGCCCGCGTCGGCGATCTCTCGCGAC
>JANXXK010000143.1 GCA_025350685.1 Alphaproteobacteria bacterium
CGCCGGGTCTGCCGGTTGGTGAAGCCGGGCGGCCTGATCGCGCTTGGCCTTTACAGCGCGCACGCCCGCGCGTCCCTGGAGCCGGCCAAGGCGCTCGCCAAAAACTATACGCCGCAGACCGTGCGCGACCTCCGCCAGGCGATCATCAACCTGCCGCCGGATGATCCGGTGAGCCGCCCGGTCGTCGCGTCGCGGGACTTCTATTCGCTGAGCGGCTGCCGGGACCTTCTGATGCACGTGCAGGAGCATCAGCTCACGATCCCCGATCTGCGCCGTATCCTGGACGAGAATGGCCTGACCTTCCTGGGTTTCGTCCAGTTCACGTTCAAGCACCTCCGCGCCGCCTACATCGCGAAGTTTCCACACGACCCGGCCGGCCTGGACCTCGACGCCTGGGAGGCGTTCGAGGCGGAGCGGCCAGGGACCTTTGAGCGGATGTACCAGTTCTGGGCTGTGAAGCAGGACTGACGGCTCGCCGGGTCGGCGCCTAGTCACCCTCGCGCCATAGCCACCGCAGCGCATCGGCGAACACAGCCCCGCCATGACGCAGGTTGTGGCCGCCCTCGCCGAAGACGAATTTCACGTCGTAGCCCGCGAAGTCCAGCGAGGCGGCGACCGCCTGGTTCGCCTGCGGCCAGCTGCCGAACAGGATGTCGGCGTCGGCGGACCCGCTCTGCATCCAGACGCGGATCGGCTTTCGCTCCGTCGAGCGGATCAGGAACGGGTAGTTGTGGCCGCCGCGGATCGCGGTGAACGAGCCGCAGTGGCTGAGCACGCGCCCGAACGCGTCGGGGCGATACCAGGCCGCCGTGAAGGCGCTGATGCCACCGCTGGAAATGCCGCAGAGGGTCCGCCGGGCCGGGTCGGTGGTGAGCGCACAGCCGATCTCGGCTTCGACGAACGGCAGCAGGTCTTCCAGCAGGAAACGGGCATAGAGGCCGGTGACGCTGTCGTATTCGAAGCTGCGCTGCTGCGGGTTGGCGGCGGTCTTGCCGGGCAGGACGAAGACCCCGACGACCGGCGCCGCCTCGCCAGCATGGATCAGGCTGTCGAATACGGCGGCGGCGCGGATCGCACCCTCGCGGTCGACGTACCAGGCGCCATCGTTGAACACCATCAGCCCGGGCGCGGGCCCGGTCGGATCGAACCCCGGCGGCGTGTAGATCCAGACGTCGCGCTCGGTCTCGGGAAACACCTTCGCCCCCGTCCAGCGGGCGTGGGAGACGACCTCGCCGCGCGGAACGTCGTCGCTGGGAAGGCCTCGGGGCAGGGGTGATACTGCCGGTCGCCGGGCGTCGACAGCGCCTGCTGGATCTCGCGGTTGGCGCGGCTGTTGACCACGCGGGTCGGATCGACGTCGCTCAGCGAGCGGTTCAGGCCCAGCGCCTGATAGGTCTCAAGGTCCATGCGTCCTCCCCGCCTGGCCTTGTTCCGGCCGGCTCTAGCTGCTACATGCGCCCGCTTCGCGGGTCCGCCCGTAAATTCAAATCCGTGGGAGGGGCTGCCCGAACCACGGCCACATAGGCGGCTTTGACTAGCCGTCGCATTGGAGACAGCCATGGCCAAGAAGATCTTGGGCTATATCAAGCTGCAGGTGCCCGCGGGCGCCGCCACGCCTTCGCCGCCCATCGGGCCGGCGCTCGGCCAGCGCGGCGTCAACATCATGGGCTTCTGCAAGGAATTCAACGCCCGCACCGAGAAGGAAGCCAAGGGCACGCCCCTGCCGACGGTGATCACCGTCTACCAGGACAAGAGCTTCACCTTCGTCACCAAGACCCCGCCGGCGACCTTCTTCATCAAGCAGGCGATCGGCCTGAAGTCGGGCTCCAAGGAGCCCGGCCGCGCCAGCGCCGGCAAGATCACTCGCACCCAGCTGCGCGACATCGCCACCAAGAAGATGAAGGACCTCAACGCCAACGACGTCGAGGCCGCCGCCAAGATCATCGAGGGCTCCGCCCGCTCGATGGGTCTTCAGATCGTGGAGGCCTAGGACCATGGCTACTTCCAAGCGCGTCAAGGCCTGGACCGGCGACAGCACGGTCACCCATCCGGTCGAAGAGGCCGTCAAGCTGGTCAAGGCCAACGCCAAGTCCAAGTTCGACGAAAGCGTCGAGATCGCCGTCAACCTGGGCGTCGACCCGCGTCACGCCGACCAGCAGGTCCGCGGCGTGGTCTCGCTGCCCTCCGGCACCGGTCGTGACGTGCGCGTCGCGGTCATCGCCAAGGACGCCAAGGCTGCCGAAGCCACCGCCGCCGGGGCCGACATCGTCGGCGCCGAGGAGCTGGTCGAGCGCATCCAGGGCGGCTTCATGGACTTTGACCGCGTCATCGCCACGCCCGACATGATGGCCCTGGTCGGCCGCCTCGGTAAGGTGCTGGGCCCGCGCGGCCTGATGCCGAACCCCCGCGTCGGCACGGTCACGCCGAACGTCGGCCAGGCCGTCAAGGACGCCAAGGGCGGCGCCATCGAGTTCCGCACCGAGAAGACCGGCATCATCCACGCCGGCATCGGCAAGGCCTCGTTCACAGATGCCCAGCTGCTGGCCAACGTGACGGCCCTGGTGGAGGCGCTCAACAAGGCGCGTCCGTCCGGCGCCAAGGGCGTCTACATCAAGAAGATCAGCCTCTCCTCGACGATGGGCCCGGGCTTCAAGGTCGACTCCAGCACCTTCGGCACGGCCAGCTAGGCCCACGCCGACAAGCAGATCTACGAAGGGGAGCCGCAGCGATGCGGCTCCCTTTTTCGTTGGGACAGGTGCGCTAAAGCCCCAGCACCGCCTTGGCGATGATGTTGCGCTGGATCTCGTTGGTGCCCGCGTAGATCGAGCCGGCCCGGTCGTTCAGATACTTGGACGCCGCTGTCAGGCTGTGGTCGGGGCCGACGTAGCCCTGGTCGGACGGCGGACGGAAGTTGGGCGTTGGCCCGCCGGGACAGGTCGCGTGCGGCTGGTAGGCCGCGCCATAGGCGCCGGAGGCCTCCAGGGCCAGTTCGGTGAGCCGCTGGCTGAGTTCGGTGCCGACGGTCTTCATCATCGAGGACTTGGCGCCTGGCGCATCGCCGGCGCTGAGGCTCGCCAGGATTTGCAGCTCGACCGCCTCCAGCGCGTCGATCTCGACCGAAAGCGCGGCCAGCCGCGCCATGAAGCCGCGGTCGTCGCTGAGCCGCCCGCCCGCATCGTCCGCCTCAGCGGCCGCCATCGCCCGGATGCGGCCCAGCCTAGCCTTCAGGCCCGGCGTCGAGACGCCGCCGCCGCGCTCGAACTCCATCAGGTATTTGGCGACCGTCCAACCCTCGCCGATCCTGCCCACCACATTGGCCTTGGGCACGCGCACGTCGGTGAAGAAGACGTCGTTCTGGATGTGCTCGCCCGACAGCATCAGGATCGGCCTGACCTCGATGCCCGGCGTGGTCATGTCGATCAGCAGGAAGGTGATGCCCTGCTGGCGGATCGCCTCGTGGCTGGTGCGCACCAGGCAGAAGATCCAGTTCGCGACATTGGCGTGGGTGGTCCAGAGCTTGTGGCCGCTGCAGACTAGGTCCTCGCCGTCATCGACCGCGCTCATCTGCAGGGAGGCGAGGTCGGAGCCTGAGGCCGGCTCGGAATAGCCCTGGCACCACAAGTGTTCGCCGGTGAGGATCCGGGGCAGGTAGTGGGCCTTCTGCGCCGCCGTCCCGTGGCCGATCAGCACCGGGCCGCACATGCCGATGCCCATGGGCGACAGCGACGGCGCGTCGGCCGCGGCGAATTCGCTGGCGAAGATGTAGCGCTGCGCCGCGCTCCAGCCGCAGCCGCCGTGCTCCACCGGCCAGGCCGGCGCCGCCCAGCCGCGGGCGTTGAGGATCGCCTGCCAGGCCATGCTGAGCTCATGAGGCGCGTAGACGCTGGTCATTCTGCGCGCGTCTCGCCTCATAGAGGGCGTCAATTCCGCAGCGAGGAACGCGCGAACTTCGTCGCGAAACGCCAGCTCGTCCTGGCTCCAACGCACTTGCATCCGGCCACCTCTCACCACATCTGGCCCGAGGTTAGACGCATTGACGCCCCGGCAGTCACCCCGCCAAACGGTGAACCGGGCCCCAAGGCGGTCGGAATCGGGGGACTTCAATGCCCAACGTCGAGCTGCAACCCGTCGGTCGTGAGCGCCGCGAGACGCTGGCCAACCTCTTCCAGCTCTATACCCACGACTTCTCCGAGCAGTGGTTCGACCGCCCGGAGGGTGAGCTTGGCGAGGACGGCCTCTTTGAGCCCTATGGCTACCTGGACACCTACTGGTCAGAGCCCAGGCGCGAGGCGATGCTGATCCGGGCGGACGGCCGCCTGGCGGGCTTTGTGCTGGTCAACGGCCATTCCCATTCCGGCCTGCCGGTCGACTACGAGATCGCCGAATATTTCGTGGCGCGGAAGCACCGGCGCAGCGGTGTCGGCCAGACCGCCGCGCTCAAGGTGATTGGCGACCGGCCGGGTCTCTGGGAGTTGGCCGTGGCCCGCCGCAATGTCGGCGCCCAGGTATTCTGGCGCCGCGTCGTCGCCGCCATCGCCGGCGAGGCCGTCGAAGAGCTCGACCTGAACGATGCGCGCTGGAACGGGATCATCCTGCGTTTCCGGGCCGGTTGAGTTTTCGCCGCTCTTCCTGTAAAGCCCGCCGCTCTCGGGGTTTTCCCTGGGGAATTTCGCCGCCTTCGGGTGGTGAAGGACGGGACGCAGACCACCGCGCCCCATCCTGTCCAAGAACTGCGTAGCCGGCGGGGTCACCGTCGGCCGGAACGTGAAGGCGGGCCCGCCTTCAGCCGCAGGGAGACGGGAAGATGAGGTATCGGCGCATCGCTTTGCGATGGGCGCGAGGCCGCGGCTTTCCTTTCGGACAGGTTCTACCCGGCGTGTGCGCTCTTGCGCGCGCCGAACCTGAGTATGGAGACCGCAATGGACCGCGCTCAAAAGCAGGAAGCCATCGAGGCGCTAAAAGGCGTGTTCGACGGCGCCGGCGCCGTGGTCGTGACCCACTACATGGGTCTGACCGTTGCGGAAATGACCGATCTGCGGGGCCGTCTTCGTGTCGAAGGCGCCCAGCTGAAGGTGGTGAAGAACACTTTGGTGCAAAAAGCGCTGGCCGGGTCTGTCGGCGAAGCGGGCGAAGCCCTCTTCAAAGGCCCCGTCGCCATAGCCTATGCGCCCGACCCCGTCTCCGCCGCCAAGGTCGCGACCCAGTACGCCAAGGACAACGAGAAGTTCACCGTTGTCGGCGGCCTGATGGGTCTTGAGGTGCTGGACAAGGCGTCGATCGCCGCGCTCGCGCGGTTGCCGTCGCTCGACCAGCTCCGCGCCAAGATCGTCGGCCTTCTGCAGGCGCCCGCGACCAAGATCGCCGGCATCCTGCAGGCCCCGGCCGGCCAGCTCGCGCGTGTTGTCGGCGCCTACGCCGCCAAAGACGCCGCCTGATCGTCAATTTTCGCAAAACACACCGAACCTCTAAGGAAATCATCACATGTCGAAACTTGAAAAGCTGGTGGACGAACTCTCCACCCTGACCGTCCTCGAAGCCTCCGAGCTCTCCAAGCTGCTGGAAGAAAAGTGGGGCGTTTCCGCCGCAGCTCCGGTGGCGATGGCCGCCGCTGGCGGCGCTGCCGCCGCCCCGGCCGAAGCCGTTGAAGAGCAAACCGAGTTCACCGTCGTGCTCACCGCCGGCGGCGACAAGAAGATCAACGTGATCAAGGAAGTCCGCTCGGTCCGTCCGGACCTGGGCCTGAAGGAAGCCAAGGATCTCGTCGAAGGCGCCCCGCAGAACGTAAAGGAAAACGTTTCCAAGCAGGAAGCCGAAGAAGTGAAGAACAAGCTGGAAGCAGCCGGCGCTTCCGTCACCATCAAGTAGCTTCGGGCCAAGCCTGAAGCTATCCCGGAGACGGCGCAGCCGTCGTCCGGGATCCAGATCAAGAGACAGGGCCGGGGGGCGACCTCCGGCCCTTTTCGTGGCCGCGTTTCGGGCCGGCCTTGCTGACTGAACGGCGTTCACGTTCCACCGCCAGTAGAAGCTCATTGCAACCCAGCATAGCGCGCTGTTAGCGTTCGTTTCCGGCGGCGGGAGCGTGCCATGCGGGTCTACGAAGCGATCGTCAAAGGCCTGGAAGATCTCGGTGTCACCTATGCCTTCGGCGGCGCCGGCGAGAACGCCGCCGGCATGATGATCGCGCTTAAGAATTCAAAGAGCGTCCACGGCGTGATCGCCCGCCACGAACAGGCGGCCTCGTTCATGGCCTGCGGCTACGCCATGTATACCGACAAGCTCGGCGTCTGCTTCGCCACCGCCGGCCCCGGCGCCTTCAATCTGTTCTCGGGCCTGGCGGTCGCCATGTCCGACAGCTATCCGGTCCTGGCCATCTCCGGCTTCGCCTCGCTGGACTGGCGCGGCAAGGGTTCGCTGAACGAGACCTCGGGCCTGCGCCGCACGCCGGACTCGCAAGTGATGTTCGCGGCGACCACCAAGAAGTCGGTCCTGCTGGAGGACATCTCCAAGCTCGGCGAGGTCCTGCAGGATCTCGTGGACACCGCCTTCGAGGGCCGGCCGGGCCCGGTTCACCTGCATGTGCCGGAAAATCTCGGCCATCCCGACGTGCAAGTCCCCAACTGGCCGGGCCTGAAGCTGAACGTCGCGCCGGTGAAGCCCGATCCGGTGCGGGTGAGCGAGGTCGCCGCCGTGCTGGCCGCGGCCATGGCCAAGAACAAGAAGGTGCTGGTGCTGGCCGGGTTCGGCGCCATCCGCGCCGGCGCGGGCCCGGAGATCAGGGCCTTCGCCGAGCGGTTCCAGACGCCGGTCGCCACCACCCAGGACGGCAAGGGGATCGTCTCCGAGCGCCATCCACTGGCCGTGGGGACCTTCTGCGACAGCGGCCATGCCTCGGCCTGGAAGGCGTTCCTGGCCGCCGACGTGGTGCTCTGCGTCGGCAATGGGCTGAACCAGCACGCGACGTTCAACTACAAGGCCGGCCTGTTCGACGGAAAGACGCTGATCCGGCTGAATATCTCCGACGACGAGATCGACCGGGCCTACAAGGCCGACTACGCGATCGTCGGCGACGCCAAGCTCAGCATGGCCGCCCTGCTCGCCGCCATGGCCGACGCCAGGCCGGCGGCGCAGCCCTTCGCGGCCAAGAGCTGCGACGAGGAGATGACCCATGATCTCCTGCACCTGACCGGCAAGATCCACCCCGGCCAGCTGGCCCAGGCGGTTTCGCGGCTGATCCCCAAGGACGCCATCGTGCTGGCCGACGCCGGCGCGCACCTCGCCTGGATGGCCTACTATCTGCAGCTCGACGAGACGCAGTTGTTCCGCAAGGCCGGCGAGTTCGGGCCGATGGCCGGCCACACCAACGGCGCGATCGGGCTGCGGGCCGCGCACCCGGACCGCCCGATCGTCGTCTGCTGCGGCGACGGTTGCTACAATCTGGCGGGCTTCGAGCTGATGACCGCCGTGCAGTACGGCCTGCCGGTGATCTGGGTGATTTTCAACGACGCCGAGTTCAAGCTGATCAAGCTGTTCCAGCTCGAGACCTTCCACGAAAGCGGCCTGGTCGAGTTCACCAATCCGGACTGGGCAGCCTATGCCAAGGCCTGCGGCGCCGAGGGCTTCGACGTGGAAAGCCTGGAGGACTTCGAGACGGCCTTCGCCACGGCGCTGACGTCGGGCCGGCCGAGCGTGATCGACGCCCACATCACCCGGCTGGCGCTGCCGCACTACAGCCCCTCGCCGGAAGGAATCATCGCGGAGATCGTTGAGAAACTGAAGCAAAGCGTGGGGCTGGGTTGACGACAGCAAGGGCGGGGGTGATGGGCGGAACCTGGAAAGAAATCTACCAAGGCGGTTCGGCGGAGGCCGAGCGACTGGTCTTTGACAAGCTCGCCCACGACATCATGGGCGTCCAGCTGAAGACCCAGAAGGGGGCCAAGGCCGGCGCCGTGCAACGCGCCTTCCACGCCAAGGCCGGCGTCGCCGTGCGTGACGCCGAGCTGGTGTTCCACACGACCCTGCCGGCGGAGTTCCACGTCGGCTTCGCCAAGCCGGGCGCCCGCTATCCGGCCATCGTGCGGCTGTCCAACGCCGCGGGCTCGCAGACCTCCGACTACGAGAAGGATCTGCGCGGCGTCGCCGTTCGCATCGAGGCCGACCGCGCCCACGACCTGCTGGCCACCAACTATCCGGTCTCCCACGCCCGCGACGCCCGCCAGTTCGTGGCCTTCGCCCAGGCGACCGCCGGCGGGGCGCTTTCCAAGCTCTTCGGCCTGATCGGCCTCATCTTCCGGGTGGGACCTTTCGAGACCCTGCGGATGCTGGGCAATGTGTCCAAGGCTCGGCGGCGTTCGAACAGCTATGCTCTGGAGACCTACTGGAGCCGCGGCGCCATCGCCTGGGGCGACCTGGCGGTGCGCTACCTGCTGCGCCCGCTGGAGCCTGCACCCGCGCCAGCCCTGCCGCCGACCGACCCCGACGGTCTCGCCCACGAGTTCGCCACCCGGCTCACCGGCGGCGACGTCTGCTTCGAGCTCTGCCTGCAGCTCTTTGTCGACGAGCGCCGCACGCCGATCGAGGACACCGCGATCGAATGGACGCAAGCCGTCTCGCCGCCGGTGTCGGTCGCCGTCCTGCGGCTGAAGCGCCGCGAGAGAGGCTTCGCCGAGGCCCGCGCCCAGGCTCGCGAGGTCGACCTGCTGGCCTTCAACCCCTGGAACACCGGCGCCGACTTCCGCCCGCTCGGCAATCTCAACCGGGCGCGAAAGGCGGTCTATGACGCCAGCGCCGCCCACCGGCTGGAGTACAAGTGGCGCACCGATCCGCCGCTGCGCAACGTGGTGTTCGGGGCGCTGGCGCGGGGCTTCTTCCGCCTGCTCAACACCGTCGTCGAATGGCACAAGCTGCCGGTGCCATTCAGCCTGCTGAACCTCGATGGGTTCCGATACGTGCTGCGCCGGAAGAACCTGTTCGACACGGAAATCCGCGAGGCGCCGCCGGAACCCCGCGAAGCGCCGCCGCTGGTCCACGAGGACGTGCGCACCTCGCGCACCTTCGTCGGCACGTCCAATGACCTCTCCGCGCCGAAGATGGGCGCGGTCGGCGCGACCTTCGGTCGGAACCTGAAACCGGACCTGCGGCCGGACCTGTTCGACACTCCCAACGCCTTCGACGTCGCCAAACTGCTCATGCACCGCAAGAGCTTCATCCCGGCGACCTCGCTGAACATCCTGGCCGCCGCCTGGATCCAGTTCCAGGTCCACGACTGGGTCAATCACGCCCGCAATCCGTTGGGTGAGGGCCGCGACCTGCGGGTCGCGCTGCCGCCTGGCATGAAATGGCGCAACACGGTGGGCGGCCCCGACGAGGACGTCATGCGGATCGCTGGCAACAAGCGCAGGAACGAGGGCAAGCACGGGACCTCGCCGATCCTGTTCGGCGATGCGGCCTCACACTGGTGGGACGGCTCGGAGGTCTACGGCGACGACGACCTGACCGCCAAGGGCCTGCGCGACGGGCCGAAGATCCGTCTGGTGAACGGCTACCTGCCCGAGAGCGTCAACGGCTTCGAGATCACCGGCTTCAACGAGAGCTTCTGGCTGGGGCTTTCGGGCATGCACACCCTGTTCGCCCGTGAGCACAACGTCCTTTGCGACGAGCTGAAAAGCCACTACCGCGGCTGGAGCGACGACCAGATCTACAACACCGCCCGGCTGATCGTCACCGCCCTGATCGCCAAGATCCACACCGTCGAATGGACGCCGGCGATCCTCGCCACCGAGACCATCAAGGTGGCGCTCAATTCCAACTGGAACGGCCCGCCGAACGACCCGCTGACCAAGGCCGGCATCTGGCTGCTCGACGCGCACTCCGCCACCGGCATCCCCAAGACCAAGCCCGACCACCAGTCCGCGCCCTATTCGCTGACCGAAGACTTCGCCACGGTCTACCGGCTGCACCCGCTGATCCCGGACGACTTCTGCTTCTTCGATCACCAGACGGGACGCAAGATCGACGAGCGGACCTTCCTGGAGATCCAGGGCAGGAAGACCGATGCGGAGATGCGCAAGAAGGGGCTGGAGAACGTCCTCTATTCCTTCGGCACGTCGCACCCGGGCGCGATCACCCTGCACAACTTCCCCATGTCGCTGGTGGGCTTCGAGCGGGACAACGAGCTGATCGACTTGGCGGTGGTCGACATCGTGCGCACGCGCCGCCGCGGCGTGCCGCGCTACAACGACTTCCGCGCCGGCCTGCACAAGCCCAGGATCACCCGTTGGGAGGATCTGGCGGCCGACCCCGAGACCGTCCGCATCCTCAAGGATCTCTACAAGGACATCGACAAGGTCGACACGGTGGTAGGGCTGCTGGGCGAGAACCCGCCGCGCGGCTTCGGCTTCAGCGACACCGCCTTCAGGATCTTCATCCTGATGGCGTCGCGCCGGCTGCAGAGCGACCGGTTCCTCACCGTCGACTTCCGGCCCGAGGTCTATTCGCCCTTCGGTATGGACTGGATCGCCAACAACGGCATGACCAGCCTGATCCTGCGGCATTGCCCGCAGCTGGCTTCGGTCCTGCCTCGAGACGCCAGCGCGTTCGCGCCCTGGCGGCCGATCATCCCGCACTGAGGACCCTCAATGGCCGTCGCCAAGACCCGTAAACCCGCGTCCAAGGCTGCACCCAAGGCCAAGGCGAAACCGGCCGCCGCCACCGGTCAGGCGGGCCTCGACGCCCTGCGCGCGCGGGGCCTCATCGACGTCCTGTGGGGGCGGCGCACCCATCGGGTCAGCCGCGGCATGACCGTCGACGCCGGGACCATGTCCTACACCTCGAAGCTGCCGCACGCGCCGCTCTCCGAGCTGGAGGAGGCGATGCTGATCGCGGTCACCGGCTGCACCGGCCTGACCATGCCCGACCGGCCGTTCACCGACCCGGCGACGGGCGAGCAGATCATGGCCAAGCCCAACCTCAACATGCCGGGCCGCACGGCGGGCAGCCCCGACAACGCCCAGGGCACGCACTTCTTCCTGATCAACGACACCGGCACCTATTTCCTGCGCAAGCTTCTCCCGCTGGAGGGTGGCGGCGATCCC
>JANXXK010000144.1 GCA_025350685.1 Alphaproteobacteria bacterium
CGCCGGTCATGCCGAAGGGGTGGCCGATGGAGATCGAGCCGCCGTTGACGTTGTACTTCTCCGGGTCGATGCCCAGGCGGTCACGGGAGTAGAGGCACTGGCTGGCGCGCGCTGCACCGGCCATATCCTGCAGGAAGGCAAGCGCCGCGGCGCCAAGTGGGGCGTGGTGACCATGTGCATCGGCGGCGGCCAGGGCGGCGCCGGCCTGTTCGAGATCTACTGATCGCTACCGCTCATCCCGGCGAAAGCCGGGAACCAAGCTGAGCAAACGGCGGGCGCTCTGGAGAAATTCAGGGCGCCCCCTTACTTTCTGAGAGGCCGTTTGTCTTTCTGAGGGGCCGTTTGGGTCCCGGCTTTCGCCGGGATGAGCGAATTATGTGTTAAGCATGCCCCCGGTCGCCGCGTTGACACTGGGGGGTCCGCTGCTTAAGTCTCCCGCGCCCCGAAAACCGTGATTTTTCCGGGCAGGCGAAGGGCGGTGGCCGCGCCTGGCCCGCCACCCAACCGGACTTTCCCCTTGAGCATGTTCCAACGCATCTTCGGCTCCTCCAACGACCGCAAGGTCAAGACGATGGCGGCGCGGGCCGAAAAGATCACCGCGCTGGAGCCCGCCATGCAGGCGCTCAGCGACGCTGAACTGCGGGAAAAGACCGTGGAATTCCGCGCCCGCCTGGCCAAGGGCGCCACCCTCGACAACCTCTTGGAAGAAGCCTTCGCGGTGGTCCGCGAGGCCGCCCGGCGCACGCTCGGCCAACGCCACTACGACGTGCAGCTGGTCGGCGGCATGGTGCTGCACGGCGGCGGTATCGCCGAGATGCGGACCGGCGAAGGCAAGACCCTGGTCGCCACCGCGCCCTGCTACCTCAATGCGCTCGCCGGCAAGGGCGTGCACCTGATCACCGTCAATGACTACCTGGCGCAGCGCGACGCCGAATGGATGGGCCAAGTCTACCGGTTCCTCGGCATGGAGGTGGGCGTCATCGTCCACGGGCTCAGCCAGGGCCAGCGCCAGGCCGCCTACAACGCCGACATCACCTACGGCACCAACAACGAGTTCGGCTTCGACTACCTGCGCGACAACCTGGTCTATGAGGCCGGCGAGATGGTCCAGCGGGGCCACAACTTCGCGATCGTCGACGAGGTCGACTCGATCCTGATCGACGAGGCGCGCACGCCCTTGATCATTTCCGGCCCGACCGAGGATCGGAGCGAGTTCTACAAGACCATCGACCTGTTGATCAAAGAGCTGATCAAGGACAAGACGACCTACGATTTCGACGAGAAGCAACGCCAGGTGATCCTCACCGAAGACGGTGCCGAGACCATCGAAGAGACCCTGCTGGCCGGCGGCCACTTGGCGGAGGATTCGGCGGGGCTCTACGACGCGTCGAACGTCTCGGTGGTGCACCACGTGAACCAGGCGCTGCGCGCCAACGTCATCTACCAGAACGACAAGGACTACATCGTCCGCGCCGGCGAAGTGATCCTGATCGATGAGTTCACCGGCCGCATGATGCATGGCCGCCGCCTCTCTGAGGGCCTGCACCAGGCCATCGAGGCCAAGGAAGGCGCGGTCATCCAGCCCGAGAACCAGACGCTCGCGTCGGTCACCATCCAGAACTACTTCCGCCTCTACTCCAAGCTCTCCGGCATGACCGGCACGGCGGCGACCGAGGCCCAGGAATTCCTCGACATCTACAAGATGGACGTGGCCGAGATCCCGACCAACCGGCCGGTGATCCGCATCGACGACGACGACGAGGTCTACCGCACCTCGGCCGAGAAGCATGTGGCGATCATCGCCCTGATCGAGGACTGCCACCGCCGCGGCCAGCCGATCCTGGTCGGCACGGTCTCCATCGAGAAATCCGAGCGGCTGTCGGAAATCCTCAAGGCCCACAAGTTCGAGCTGAATGGCAAGACCCAGAAGGGCATCCCGCACAGCGTGCTGAACGCCCGCTACCACGAGCAGGAGGCGATGATCGTCGCCGACGCCGGCCTGCCGGGCGCGGTGACCATCGCCACCAACATGGCCGGCCGCGGGACCGACATTCAGCTGGGCGGCAACATCGACATGCGGCTGGCCACCTGGCGCGACGAACAGCGCGGCCTGGGCGTCGAGGTCACCCCGGAAATGGCGCTGAAGCACCGCGCCGAGATCGAAGCCGAGATCAAGGACAAGAAGGAGCAGGCGCTTGCCGCCGGCGGCCTCTTCGTGCTCGGCACCGAGCGCCACGAAAGCCGCCGCATCGACAACCAGCTGCGCGGCCGGACCGGCCGCCAGGGCGACCCCGGCCACTCGAAGTTCTTCCTGTCCTGCGAGGACGACCTGCTGCGCATCTTCGCCGGCGAGCGTCTCGACGGGATCATGCGCACCTTCGGCGTCCAGGAAGGCGAGGCGATCACCCACAAGTGGCTGAACAGCGCCATCGCCACGGCCCAAAAGCGCGTCGAGCAGCGCAACTACGAGATCCGCAAGAACCTGCTGAAATACGACGACGTGGTGAACGATCAGCGCAAGGCGGTGTTCGAACAGCGCGCCGAGTTCATGGCCGCCAGCGACATCTCCGATGTGGTCGCCGAGATGCGCCACGACACCATCGAGGACTTCGTTACCCGCTTCCTGCCGCCCAAGGCCTATGCCGAGCAGTGGGACATCGAGGGCCTGGACGACCACGTCCGCGGGCACCTCGGTCTGGAGCTGCCGCTCAAGGCATGGGCCGCCGAGGACGGCATCGCCAACGAGGAAATCTACGACCGCCTGGTCAAGGCCTCCGACGCCCGCACCGCCGAGCGCGACGCGCAGGTGGGCGACCACATGCGCACGGTGGAGAAGAGCTTCCTCCTGCAGATGATCGACCTGCAGTGGCGCGAGCACCTGATGCACCTCGACCATCTGAGGAACGTCATCGGCCTGCGCGGCTACGGCCAGCGCGATCCGCTTAACGAGTACAAGACCGAGGCCTTCACCCTCTTCGAGACCCTGCTCACCGACCTGCGCCAGAATGTCACCCGCTGGCTGATGACCGTGGAGTTCCAGTTCGAGGCCCCGCCGCAGCCGATCCCCGGCCAGTACCAGGAGGTGCACCTCGACCCGCTGACCGGCGAGAACGCCGTGACCATGGGCGCGCTGCCCGACGGCCTCTCGGCCGAGCAGCGCGAGGCCCTGCCGGTCTCGGTGTTGCCGGACAACTGGGAAAACACCGGCCGCAACACGCCCTGCCCCTGCGGTTCGGGCAAGAAGTTCAAGCACTGCCACGGCTCGCTGGTCTAGACGGGAACCGGTTGCGGCCAAGGTCGTTTTCCAGGCTTCAGCATGGGGGACCGACATGGCCACCTACCGAGCCTACCGGGTCGACAGCCGCCACCACATCAAGAGCGCCGAGTGGCTTGAGGCGCCCAACGACGAGGCGGCGGTCGACCAAGCCGAGGAGCTCTGCGAAGAGGGCGTGCCCACCATTGAGCTATGGCAGCAGGCGCGCCTCGTCGAGGAGATCGACTGCGAAGACGACGAGAAGGGCTAGAAGCTGACCCAGTTGCCGTGGAAGCCGAAGGGCATGCGCCTCGGCATTTCAGCGGTTCCGATGGGGCCCTTGGCGATGTCCAGGGCGTCGAACACCAGCATGTCCGAGCGGTCCTCGCCGGCGCGGCAGACCACCGAGGTGATCCAGCCGTCGCCTTCGTCGGCCGTGGCCGAGCGTGGCGTGAACACCGGCTCTGAGGTCGCGTCGCCGCCGGTCAGGGCATAGACCTGCCGCTTGCCGGTCTGATGGTCGATGTGGGCGATGGCGCTCTGGCGCACGGTCCCCGCGCCGCCGGGATCGGCCGCGTACCAGCCGTGGCGGTTCTTCAGCATCTCGAAGCGCGGGTCGACCCGGGGGAATTCGCCGTCGAGGTCGTCGAGCGGCTCTTCCTTGATCGCGTCCGACGCGCCGGCCAGGTCGAAGGTCCAGCGCACCAGGCGGGCGGCGGACTTGTCGCCCGGCGAACCGTCGGCGTTGGGGAACAAGGGCGCCACGTTGTAGCGCATCACGTCGCAGTAGAGTTTGTCGCCCACTTCCCAGGCGTTCATCGGGTGGAAGACGTAGCAGGCCTCGGTGTTGAACCAGCGGATGGACGAGACGTCGCCGTCGCGGCGCATGACACCCACGTGGCTGCCCTTGTTGGGCTCCCAGGCGAAGGGCGGACGGCCGGTCATGGCGCGCTCAAGGCTGGCGGTCAGCGGCAGCACCGGGAACAGCACATGGTTCTCGGTGACCATGAAGTCGTGGACCATGGCGGCGTAGGGCGCCTGGAAGTCATCGCGACGGACCACCTTGCCGGAGGCGTCGGTGACGCCGTAGCTCATCCCGGCCGACAGCGGCATCTCGCCGACGCCATAGGCGAACCAGACCATCTCGCCGGTCTTCGGGTCGATCTTCGGGTGGGCGGTGACATTGCCCTTGTAGGGCCGCGCATAGCCGCGCGACTCCAGGGTCTTCAGGTCCATCTCGAAGGGATGGTGGCCTTCCTCCAGCGCCATCAGCTTGCCGGCATGGAAGACGATGTTGGTGTTCGCCACGCCGCCCTCGTTGCCGGCGGTCAGCGGGTCGTTGTCCATCGGACTGCCGCCGCCGAACAGCGAGCGGCCATGCTCGTGCTCCAGCTCCCACTTGGGCGTGTGGACGTAACGGTTGCGGTAGCTGACCTTGCCGTCCGCCACATAGAAGCCGTGCACCATGCCGTCGCCGAAGAACCAGTGATGGTTCGGGTCCTTGGGCTCGAACTGCGGATTGGGGCCGATGCGGAACAGCGCGCCCCGAAGGCCGGCCGGAATCTCGCCGGTGACCTTCAGGTCGAAGTCGTCCTCACTGCGGACGGGTGCGAAGTTGCCCGCGAGGTAGGGGTTGATGCGCGCGTTTCCGTCCATGATTGGCTCCCTAGACCCTGCCCGGTCGTCCATTCGCCGGGCACTCGTGAAACTTACGTTGTAAATTTATTTCGTAAGCAGTAGCGATTTGCAAGTCTTTTCGTGCGAAGCTCGAGTCTCATGCCCCGCGTGCTCTCAGACACCGACGTCGCCGATTTCCGCGAGCGGCTTTGCGAAGCCGCCGAGCGGCTGTTCGCC
>JANXXK010000159.1 GCA_025350685.1 Alphaproteobacteria bacterium
TCATCGCCGACCGATGGCTGGGCCGCGGGCGCACGCTGACCATTGGCCTGGTGGTGATGGTCGCCAGCTACATCCTGTTGGCCACCGAGGCCGGCTTCCTGATCGCCATCGCGCTGATGATCGTCGGCGTCGGCCTGGTGAAGCTCAACCTGGTCAGTCAGATCGGCAGCCTCTACGCCCCCGGCGACGGCCGGCGCACCCAGGGCTTCGCCTACTACCTGATCGCCGCCAACATTGGCTCGTTCGTCACGCCCTTGATCAGCGGCACCCTCGCTGAGCGGGTCAGCTACCGCTACGGCCTTGAGTCGCTGGCCGTCAGCATGGCCCTCGCGCTCATCGTCTATCTGGCCGGTCGCCGGCGCATGCCGCAGGACCCGGCGAAACCGGCGCCCGTCACGGCGACCAAGGCGACGCCCGCCCGCACGAGGGACGCCCGCACCGGGGAGGTCGGCGTGATCGCAGCCCTGCTGCTCCTGCTGGTCGGCGAGATCCTAATGTACGCCACCTACAATCAGGCGTTCAGCATCTTCCCGATCTGGGCCAAGGCGCATGTCGACCTGAACGTCCACGGCTTCGAGATGCCGGTCACCTGGTTCAGCACGCTCGACGGCATCCTAACCATCGTCGGCGCCATGCTGACCATCCGCTTCTGGGCCTGGCAGCGGCGCCGCGGACGGGAGTCCAGCGACGCGGGCCGCCTGGTCGTCGGCTGCCTGCTCACCGCCGGTGCATTCCTGTTCCTGGCGCTGGGCGCGCTCGCCTCAACCGCCGGCAAGACCTCGATGGCGCCGGCGGTCGGCTTCTTCCTGCTGGCCGACCCGGCGATCACCTGGATCGACACGGTGATCTTGGCCGCCTTCACCCGCGCCGCGCCGCGCGCGATCAACAGCCTGATGCTGGGCGCTTTCTACCTGTCGGTGGCGGTCGGCAGCATGGCGGCGGGCTGGCTTGGCTCCTTCTACGAGACGATGACGCCAACCACGTTCTGGCTGATCGACGCCGCGGTGGCCGCCTCCGGCGCCGCATTCTTCGTTGTCCTCGGACCGTGGCTGCGCGGCGTGCTCGCGCCAAAGGCTGAGCCCGATGCCGTGATCGGCGAGACCGCGCTGGCCTAGCGTGACCGGTTCATCAGCTTGAAGACGCCGGAGCAGCGGATCACGTCGTGGCCGCCGACCCAGGCGCGGCCCTCGGCGAAGGCGACCTCCCTGGTCACCCGCGTGGTCTTCGCCTCGCCGAACACCCACTCGCCGGCGCGCGCCATGTGCAGGAAGTCGATGGACAGGTGGATGGTCACGCCGGCCCGCCCGGCGCCGCGCCAGACCGCGCCGGCCAGCACCCCGTCCATGAAGGCCGAGAGCATGCCGCCGTGCACCAGGCCCATGCCGTTAGTGTGCCGCGGCAGGGCGAAGAACGCCTGCTCGGCCATCGCCCCGTCGCCCGGCTTGTGGAAGTAGGGCCCATTCAAAGTCGAAAAGCCGCCGCGGCCAGTGGCCGCGACGTAGCCTGGCGGCGGAGCCGGAGCCTCTTCAGCCCCGCCCTTAGCCATGCGGCGTGAAGATCCGGTGGGTGACCTTGTCGCCGGGCAGGACGCCAAGTTCGGCGGCGCGGCCGGACCTGAGCTCCAGCACCGCGCGAATGGTCCCGCCGGCCGGCACCGGGCTCTCGTCCAGCGCCGGCACGTTGCGGGCGATCGACAGCACGCGACCGTCCGGGGTGATGTAGATGATGTCGAGCGGGATCAGCGTATTGCGCATCCAGAAGGCCACGCCGGTCATCGGCGCCTTGAAGTCAAACAGCATGCCGCTGAACGGCGGAACCGACTTGCGGCACATCTCCCCGTATTCCCGGGTGCGATCGGTGTCGGCGAATTCCACCATGAACTTCACCGGACCCTTGGAGGTCTCGATGGTCAGCCGCTGCAGCGGCTTCAGCACCGGCTGGCCGACGCAGTGCGCCGGTTCCATGCGCGGAATGTCCTGCGCACTGGCGCCCCCGGCGAAGGCCAGCGTAGCGGCGGCAAGGCTCAGAAAGAGTGGGGTGTGCGCCCCGTCCGTCCAGGCCCAATCAGTCCAGGCCCGGTCAGTCCAGGTCGGAGGTTTCGATCTCGGCGACAACAAGGCCTTTGGGTCCTTCGGCGAAACGCACCAGGACATCATCGCCCGGCTGCAGATCATCCATACCCGATCTACGCAGTGTTTCGATATGCACGAAGATGTCGCCGGGCTCGCCATCGCGCACGACAAAGCCATAGCCCTTAGTGCGGTTGAACCACTTCACCTTGGCCTTCTCGAGGGGCCCGGACGCCGGCGGCGATCGCCGCGGCGCGCGGGTGGAGAAATCTCCGCGGGGCGCGGCCGCGTCACGGCGGAAGCCATCATCGCGCGGACGGTGCTCGGACGGCGGCGGGGCGGAGCTTTCGTCAAGCTCCACCACCTCGGCCACCTGCCAGCCCTTGGCCCGGCGCACCACGTCACAGGTAATCATCGAGCCTTCCAGGCAGTGTTCGCGGCCCGATGAGCGCAGGCTGGTGACGTGCAGCAGCACGTCTTTCAGGTCGGTCTGGCTGGGGTCGTCAGGGATGATGAAGCCATAGCCCTTGCCGGCGTCGAACCACTTCACACGCCCGCTGATCCGCACGGCTTCTACCGCGGAATCCACTTCCTCAAATTCGTAACCAGCCATCTGCCCCTCGGCCCGTTACTCTCCCGATCCCGTCTGCGGGTAGGCCTACTATAACACTGTTCTGGTAAAGCTGTGTCCGTCAACGCGGAAATATACACGCGTCAGGGGAATCTCAGCCGGAGCCTTCGGCGAGACAGCGGTCGCGGCCTGGCAGTCCCTAGGGGAGTCGAACCCCTCTTTTCAGGTTGAAAACCTGACGTCCTAACCGATAGACGAAGGGACCGCGTGGCGCGAAGGCGCGCTCTATATCCGCCTTCCCGTAGGGGTGCAAGACTGGCCGCGGGCGGGCTAAGCGCGGCGCGGGTCCGCGACGTCCTCGATCTCGAACTCCACGCCCGCCCGGCCCTGCCAATCATCGGGTTTCAGCTTGCCCGCGACGTGGATCGCGCCACCCTCGCCCATGAGCCGTTTGCCGGCCTCCGTACCCTCGACGCGCCAGGCCACGGCCTTCAATCGACCGCCGGAGCCGTCGGTCAGCGTCACCCGCACGTGACCGCCGCGCAGCGGCATCGGCCGCTCGACGCGCACGTCGGCTAGGGCGAACAGCGGCTCTGAGTTACCCGGCCCGAAGGGGGCCATGCGCTGAAAGTCCTGCCACAGCGCCCGGTCACAGCCGCGCGTCGCCACCAGGGCGTCGATCTCCAGGCAATCGTCAGCCGCCGCCACCTGGCTCTCCGCCGCCAGCCGCTCGCAGAGGAAGGCCCGCAGTTCCGGGATCGTGTCCGGCCGCACCGACAGCCCCGCGGCCATGGCGTGCCCGCCGCCGGCCAGGAGCAGGCCTTCGTCGTAAGCCGCCTGCACAGCCCGGCCGAGGTTCACGCCGGGCTGTGAGCGCCCCGAGCCCTTGCCGATATTGGCCGCCCGGTCGACGCCCACCACCACGCAGGGCTTGCGGTACTTCTCGCGCAGCCGGCCCGCGACGATACCTATGACGCCGGGATGCCAATCATCGGCCGCCACCAGCAGCATCGGCGCGTCCGGCGCGTTGCTCTCGGTCTCGATATGGGCGATCGCCGCCTCGGTGACCTCGCGCTCGACCTCCTTGCGCGACGCATTCAGCGCATCCAGCTCCTCCGCCAGCCCCCGCGCCTCTTCCGGGTCGTCGGTCGACAGCAGCCGGGCGCCCAGGTCGGCCCGGCCAATCCGCCCGCCGGCGTTGATCCTCGGCCCCAGGATGAAGCCCGCGGTGAACACCGAAGCCGCCCCTTGCGCCCCGGCCACGTCCATCAGCGCCTTCAGCCCCGGATTGCGCCAGGCCGACATCACCTTCAGCCCCTGCGCGGTCAGCGCCCGGTTGAAGCCGCGCAGTTCGGTCACGTCGCAGATCGCGCCCATGGCCGCCAGGTCCAGCGCCTGACGCAGGTCCGGCTCGGCGCGGTCCCCGAACAGCCCGCGCTTGCGCGCCTCGCGGTTCAGCGCCGCGGTCAGCACGAAGGTTACGCCCGCGGCCGCCAGATGGCCCTGCCCTGACGTATCGTCCGGCCGGTTGGGGTTCACCAGGGCCGCGACGTGCGGGATTTCCTCGCCGCGCATCAGGTGGTGGTCGATCACCACCACCTCCAGGCCGATCTCGGCGGCGCAGGCCAGCGCATCGTGCGCCGCGGCTCCGCAGTCCACCGTGATCACCAGATCCGCGCCCTCGGCCTTCAGTCGTTTGAACGCTGCCGGTGAGGGGCCGTAACCCTCCAGGATCCGGTCCGGGACATAGATCGGCAGCTCCGCGCCCATGGCCCGGAACCAGCGCACCAGCTGCGCCGCCGACGAGGCCCCGTCCACGTCATAGTCGGCGAACACCACCATCGGGCGTTTGCGTTCGAGCCGGTCCACCAGGATCTCGGCCGCGCGGTCCATGTCGGCGAACGACGACGGGTCGGGGAACAGCGCCTTCAGCGTCGGGTTCAGATAGTCCTCAGCCTGCTCGGACAGCACACCCCGGGCCGCCAGGGCCCGGGCCAGTGGCTCGGACAGCGCGAAGTTCAGTTGCAGCTTGCGCACCAGCTCCGCATCGGCCGCCCTCTCGCGCCACAGCCGCCCGCTGAGCGACTGCGTCACGCCGAGATAGCCTGGATATGTGCTGCCGTCCGGCAAACCGCCGCTCCTGACCCCGCCTCGCGTCACTATCGGCCCGCGGCGCACGAGTCGCCAGTCGGCTCGCGGTTGCAGTCGAACGCCTGGCTGCGTCAAAATCGGTCGCAGCAAGCTGCAGCTGTCATAAAAATTTCAATGGCGACCGAAATCGTTCCGGCCTACCCGCAAGCCGGTCGAGGGAGCTGGCATGAACGACTGTGTGGCCGGGGATATTGAAGACCTTGAGGTGTGCGTGCGCGAAGGTCGGCGTCCGCGGGATAACGGCCCCTACCGGGTGATGGTGGGCGATTCGCTGATGCGCTTCGCCCCGATCATCGCTGAAGACGCCAACCACACCGGCCGCTCCCTGCTTGGGCTGACCGCCCTGGAACCGGTCGAGGAACATGTGCTGTTCGCCGTGCTGGCGGGTGGCCTTCTCGAGGAGATCCGCCTGGAGGAGACGGTCGACCTGCGCCAGGGTGTCGAGAAGTTCGTGGCGTTTCGGAGCGATCGTATCTTCCGCCTGCTGATCAACGGCCGCGAGTATGATTGGGGTGGCTGCTTCATAAGCGGCGCGACGGTGTTGAAGCTCGCGAAGGCCGACAGCGACGCCGAGGGCGTTTGGCTCAAGGGCGCTGGCGGCGAGGAACGCCGCATCGGCGCCGCCGAGCTGATCGACCTCAGTCAGCCCGGCGTCGAGACCTTCGCCACGCGCGCGCTGGGCGGCTAGCGACAGTTCATTCACGCCGCAACCGGACCGCCGGCGAACGCGAGCCGACTGCGCAGCCGTGTGTTGGCCACATGAAAGTGGCCATATAAGGCACGTCCCAACCCGGAGGCCCGAGATGACCGACATCACCCGCGCCGGCGCCTTCCAGCTCAGCGACCGATCCGTCAACCGCATGGGCTACGGCGCAATGCAACTGGCTGGCCCCGGCGTGTTCGGGCCACCCAAGGACCACGCCGGCGCGCTCGCGGTGCTGCGCGAAGCTGTGGCCCGCGGCGTCAACCACATCGACACCAGCGACTATTACGGCCCCCACGTCACCAACCAGCTGATCCGCGAGGCCCTGCACCCCTATCGCGACGGCCTGACCATCGTCACCAAGCTCGGCGCCCGGCGCGGCGACGACGCCTCCTGGATCCCGGCCCACAGCCCCGCCGAGCTGACCCAGGGCGTGCACGACAATCTGCGCAACCTCGGCCTCGAAGCGCTCGACGTCGCCAACCTGCGGATCGGCGACATCCAGGGACCCGCGGAGGGCACGCTGGAGCCGCAGTTCGCCACGCTCGCCGAGTTGCAGCGTCAAGGCCTGATCCGCCACCTGGGCCTCAGCAATGTGACCTCGGCCCAGGTCAAGGAAGCCCGCGCCATCGCGCCGGTGGTCTGCGTGCAGAACCACTACAACCTCGCCCATCGCGGCGACGACGCGCTGATCGACGAGCTGGCCGGGCTGTGCATCGCCTATGCGCCGTTCTTCCCCCTGGGTGGTTTCTTCCCGCTGCAATCCTCGGCGCTGTCCGAGGTGGCGGCGGACCTGGGGGCGACCCCGATGCAGGTGGCGCTGGCCTGGCTGCTGCGCCGGGCGCCCAACATCCTGCTGATTCCCGGCACCTCATCCCTCGACCACCTGAGCGAGAACCTGGCCGCGGCCGAACTGGCGTTGCCGGACGCCGCGCTCGCCCGCCTCAACGCCATCGGCGCGCTCGCGGCCAGTTAAGCCCTCGTCGGCAGCCCCGAGATTGACGGCGGCCCGCCGGCCACGTCTGTTCGCATCATGTCGGGGTCCCTATCGCGTCGTCAGGCACTCGCGCGGTCCGTGGCGGCGTGGCTTTTCGCCGCCGCCTCCCCGGCCCTGGCGCGGCGCAGGCCCGCCGACCCGGGTCCGGCCCGCGCGGCCCTGACCCGCCTCTTCGGACCCCGCGCCCGCCAGATCGAGCTGACGCTGCAGCCATCGCCCCAGGCCGGTTCGCGCCCTTGGTATGCCGCCGAGAGCCACGGTGGAACGCTCTCGGTGCGCGGCGACAGCCCCGTCGCCTTGGTGCGCGGCGCCTACGCCGCCCTGCGCGATGCCGGCTACGCCCACGTGAGCTGGGAGGGCGACCGCATCGCCTTGCCCGCCCGTCTGCCCGATGCCGCGACCGGGCGTGTCGAGAGCCCCTTCGCCCACCGCGCCTACCTGAACACCTGCGCGTTCGGCTACACGACGCCCTGGTGGGACTGGCCGCGCTGGTCGCGCGAGATCGACTGGATGGCGGTCCACGGCATCGACATGCCCCTGGCCATGGAGGGCCAGGAATACGTCTGGCGGGCCCTGTGGCGCGAGGCTGGCCTCACCGAGCCCGAACTGGCCGACTACTTTTCCGGCCCTGCCTTCACCCCCTGGCAGCGGATGGGCAACCTCGAGGGCTACCGCGCCCCGCTGGCGGCCGCCTGGATCGACAAGAAGCGCGACCTGCAACGCCTGATCCTGACGCGGATGCGCGAGCTGGGCATGAGCCCGATCCTGCCGGCCTTCGGCGGCTATGTGCCCAAGGCCTTCGCGCTCAAACACCCCAAGGCCCGCATCTACAGGATGCGCGCCGGCGCCGGCTTCCACGAGACCTACTGGCTCGATCCGGGCGATGCGCTGTTCGCCCACCTCGCCGGCCGGTTCCTGGCGCTCTACACGGGCACCTACGGCGCCGGGACCCACTACCTGGCCGACTCGTTCAACGAGATGACCCCGCCGATCGCTGACGACGGCTCCGACGCCGGGGCGCCTTCAACGACGCCGCGGCCGCCTCGGCCGCCGCCAAGACCGTCGATCCGGTCGTCAAGGCCAAGCGTCTCGCGGCCTACGGCAAGGCGATCCACGACGCCTTCGCCCAGACCCGGCCCGACGCCGTGTGGGTGATGCAAGGCTGGCTGTTCGGCGCCGACCAGGCGTTCTGGACCGCCGGCGCCATCGCCGCCTACCTGAGCCAGGTCCCCGACGACAGGCTGATGATCCTCGACATCGGCAACGACCGCTATCCGGACATCTGGCGCAAGGCCCGAGGCTTCGCCGGCAAGCCGTGGATCTACGGCTACGTCCACAACTACGGCGCCAGCAATCCGGTCTACGGCGATCTCGGCTACTACCGCGCCGACCTCGCCGCCCTCACCGCCCTCACCGCCAGCCCCGACACCAAAGCGCTGGCCGGATTCGGTCTGTTCCCCGAGGGCCTGAACAACAATTCCATCGTCTACGAAGCTGCTTACGACCTCGCCTGGAACGCCGGCGGTGCCTCGCAAGGCGCGTGGCTCGCGACCTACGCCCGGTCCCGCTACGGCCGCACCACGCCCGACCTCGAAGCGACGCTCGGCCAACTCAGGGAGGCCGCCTATTCGACCCGCTACTGGACGCCCCGCTGGTGGCGCAACAAGGCCGGCGCCTACCTGTTCTGCAAGCGGCCCACCGCGGCCATCGTCGAATTCGAGGGCCATCCCGGCGACCGGATCAAGCTCACCGCCGCCGTGCGCGAGTTGGCCCGCCTTGCGCCCCAGTTCGCCGACCAATCGCTGTTCGTCATCGACCTCGTCGACGCCGCCCGCCATCTGGTCAGCGAAGAGATCGACCTGCTGTTGATCCAGGCCGTCGCCGGCTACCGCCACCGCCCTGTCACCGCCCCCGCCGGCGACCGCAATCGCCGTAAGGTCGAGGACCTGGCGCTCGCCCTCGACGCCTTGATGGGCGTTCGCGCCGAGACCCTGGCGACCTGGATCGACGAGGCCCGCGCCTACGCCGACAACCCCGCCGACGCCCGCGCCTACGTCTTGAACGCCAAGGCCCAGGTCACGATCTGGGGCGGCCAGGGCAACCTCAACGACTATGCGTCCAAGGCCTGGCAGGGGCTTTACCGCGACTTCTACCTGCCCCGCTGGATGAAGTTCCTCGACGCCCTGCGCGACGCCGCCCCCGGCCCTTTCGACGAAGGCCCCGTGGTCCGCGACATCGCCGCCTGGGAGCAGGCCTGGGTCGAGGCCGACACCGCCTACGTCCGCACCCGCCCCGCCGATCCGATCGCTTCGGTCCGCGCCCTGCTGGCCCGTCTGGAGCAGCCATGAGCCCGCCGCCCGCCGCCAATCGCTTCCTGTCGCTGGACGTGTTCCGGGGCCTCGCCGTCGCCCTGATGATCGTCGTCAACACGCCCGGTCCCGGCGCCCATCCCTACCCTTGGCTCCTCCACGCCAAGTGGTTCGGCTTCACCGCCGCCGACTGGGTGTTCCCCTCGTTCCTGTTCGCCGTGGGCTGCGGCATGGCCTTCGCCTTTGCGCGGCCGACCAGCCACGGCGCCTTCGCGGTGAAGGTCCTGCGCCGCTCCGCCCTGATCTTCCTCTTCGGCTTCGCTATGTACTGGTACCCCTTCGTGCACCAGGTTGACGGGGCCTTGAGCCTGATCCCGTTCGCCGACACGCGGGTGATGGGCGTGCTGCAGCGGATCGCGCTCTGCTATGCGCTGGCCGCCTTAGCCGTCCGCTACCTCTCGGTGCGCAGGCTGGTGGCGCTCTCGGGGCTGCTGCTCGCCGGCTACTGGGCCATCCTGCTGACGCTTGGCGATCCCGCCGACCCGCTCTCCAGGCTTGGCAATGCCGGGACCCACCTCGACCTCCTGGTTCTGGGCCAGAGCCACCTCTACCGCCGCGACGGCGGCTTCGACCCGGAAGGCCTGCTAGGGACCTTGCCCGCGACGGTCAATGTGATCGCCGGATACTTGGCCGCCCGCTATCTCACCGGGGCCCCCGACCGCCGCCGCACGGTCATCAGCATGGCCCTGGCCGGTCTCGTCCTGGGGCTCGCCGCCCTGGCCTGGAACCCGTGGTTCCCGATCGCCAAGAAGCTCTGGACCAGCAGCTTCGTCCTGCTGACCGTCGGCATCGACCTGGTGGTGCTGGCCGTGCTGGCCGCAGCCGTGGAGGGCCGTCCGCCCAACCCGGCGACCCGCTTCTTCCAGGTGTTCGGCCGCAACCCCCTGGTTATCTATCTGTTCTCGGAGCTGTTCGTGACCACCCTGAACCTGATCAAGGTCGCGCCCGACGCCGGCGTCTACGAGTGGATCGGCGGCCTGTTCCAGGCGCTGGCCCCGGGCCCGCCGGGCTCGCTGCTTTGCGCGATCGCCTACACTCTGGTCTGCTGGCTGCTTGGCTACCTCCTCGACCGCCGAGGGATCGTGGTGAAGCTCTGAGCCGGTCAGGCCGGGCGGCATTGATCGCCTTGCCAATCGCGCGCCGGCCGCTAGCCTCGGCCGAATCTTCGGGGGACGGCAGATGCTCGGGATCATTGGAATTGCGGCCGCGACCGCCGCGGTCGCCGCCGCGCCGGCTCAGTCGCCGATGCCGCGTGCTGATCAGGTCGAGTTTCGGGCGCTCTACAAGGAGCTGGTGGAAACCAACACCACCCTGTCATCGGGAAGTTGCACGCTCGCGGCCGAGCGGATGGGGGCGCGCCTGAAGGCGGCAGGCCTCCCGGAGTCCGACCTGCATATCTTCACCGCGCCGGACCACCCCAAGGAAGGCGGCCTGGTCGCGATCTATCCCGGGCGCGATCCGAAGGCCAAGGCTGTGCTGATGCTGGCCCACCTCGACGTCGTCGAGGCCAAGCGAGAGGACTGGACCCGCGATCCGTTCACGCTGGTGGAGGAAAACGGCAATTTCTACGCGCGGGGCGCATCGGACGATAAGGCGATGGCCGCGACCTGGGTCGACACGCTCGTCCGGTACAGCCGCGAGGGCTACAAGCCGCGACGGACGCTCAAGATGGCGCTCACCTGCGGTGAGGAGACCAGTGGCGCCTTCAACGGCGCGGAATACCTGGCCAAGAACAAGCGTGATCTGATTGACGCCGCCTTTGCCGTCAACGAGGGCGGCGGCGGCATGCTCGACGCCGCCGGCAAGCCGGTGTTTGGGGCGATCCAGGTCGGCGAGAAGCTCTCCCAGAATTTCACCCTGGAGGTGACCAATCCCGGCGGTCACTCCTCCCGCCCGCTGCCGGACAACGCCATCTACCACCTGGCGCGCGCCCTGACGCGGGTTCAGGCCTACCGCTTCCCGGTGACATTCAGTGACACGACCCGGGACTATTTCACCCGCTATTCCAAGCTGCTGCCCACGCAGAAGCGGAACGCCATCGTCGCGCTCCTGAAGAACCCGCGCGATGAGAAAGCCCGCGCGATCGCCGAGAAAGACCCGGACAACAATTCCATCCTGCACACCAACTGCGTGGCTACGATGCTGGACGCCGGACATGCGACGAACGCGCTTCCCCAGAGGGCGCGGGCGAACGTGAACTGCCGCATTTTCCCGGGCACGCCGACCGAAACCGTTCTGCAGACGCTCAATCAGGCGATCGGAGACCCGAAGGTGAAAATCACCCTGCGCGAGGTCCGCAACGCGCCCGCGCCGCCGCCGCCGCTCGATCCCAAGGTGCTGGGTCCCGCCGAGAAGCTGGCGGCCGAGATGTATCCGGGCGTGCCGGAGCTGCGGATCATGTCGGCCGGCGCGACCGACGGCGCGTTCCTGACGCCGGTCGGCATTCCGACCTACGGCATTTCAGGCGATTTCGGGGATCCGGACGGCGATGGCGTCCACGGCCTGAACGAGCGCGAGCGGGTGAAAGTGCTCTACGACAGCCGCGACTACCTCTATCGCCTGATGAAGATCTACGGCGACCAGCCGGACTGAAGTCACCGCCCGCGGCCATCGTCCCCGCGCTCAGACGGGCCGCTTCATCCGCACTTCGCGCACCGTCCGCGTGGCCGAGTTCATCACCAGGGTGTGGGTGTGCACGAAGCCGCCCTCCAGCTTCACCCCGTCCAGCAGGGCGCCGTTGGTGACGCCGGTGGCCGCGAAGATCGCGTCGGCGCGGACCATCTCGTGCAGGTCGTACTTCTTGTCGAAGTCAGTGATCCCCACGCGGGCCGCGCGGGCCTTTTCATCGGCGTTGCGGAACACCAGGCGGCCCTGGAACTGCCCGCCGACGCACTTCAGCGCCGCGCAGGCTAGCACGCCCTCCGGCGCCCCCCCCTGGCCGACATAGAGGTCGACGCCGGTCTCGGGATCGGCGGTGTTCATCACGCCCGCCACATCGCCGTCGGTGATCAGATAGATGCGGCAGCCGACGGAACGCAGGCTGGCGATGATGTCGGCATGCCGCGGCCGGTCCAACACGCAGACCGTGATCTCGTCAGCCGGGACGCCCTTGGCCTTGGCCAGCGCCGCGACGTTCTCGGCCGGGGTCTTGTCCAGGTCGATGATCCCCGCCGGATAACCCGGCCCGCAGGCGATCTTGTCCATATAGGTGTCGGGCGCGTTCAGCAGAGTGCCCTTCGGCGCCCAGGCCATCACCGCCAGGGCGTTAGCCATGGCCTTTGCGGTCAGCGTCGTGCCTTCCAGCGGATCCAGCGCGATATCGATCTTGTGATTGCCGCCCTTGCCGACCTTCTCGCCGATGTAGAGCATCGGCGCCTCGTCGCGCTCGCCCTCGCCGATGACGATCTCGCCCTCGATATCGAGGTCGTTCAGCGCCGTGCGCATGGCGTCGACGGCGGCCTGGTCGGCCTCCTTCTCATCGCCCCGGCCCACCTGTTTCCAGGCGGCGATGGCGGCGATCTCGGTGACGCGGACCGCGTCCAGCACCAGGCTGCGGTCCAGGATTTCGGAACTCATGTCTCTCAGCGTCTCCGGCCGTTCTTTTGGTCTTGCGCAGCTTAGATGCGGGCGATGCGTAGCAGCCTGGGGCGGTCGAGCACAGCCGGCAGCGCCGCAATGCGCTCAATCGCCGCCTTCAGCACCGATTCCGCCACCGCATGGGTGGTCAGCACGATCGGCACTCCGTCAGCCTTTTCCACCGGCTTCTGCAGGAAGCTCTCGATGGAGACGCCGGCGTCGCCAAGGGTCTCGGTGACCGCCGCGATCACGCCGGGCTCGTCCTTCACCGACAGGCGTAGGTAGGCGCGGCCCAGGCTTTTCGAGGGATCGACCGGGGTGAACGGCTTCAAGTCGGTGGCCGGCTTCTGGAACACCGGCCGCACCGCCCCGGTCATCACGTCGGCGATGTCGGCGGCGACGGCGGCGGCCGTGGGACCCGATCCCGCGCCTGGCCCCTGGATGAAAATCCGCCCGATCCGCGTCCCCTCGATGAACAGCGCGTTCAGTGCGCCTCCGGCCTGGGCCAACGGATGCGCCAGCGGCGCCAGCGACGGATGCACGCGCACCAGCACGCCATCCGGCGAACGGTCGGCCGAGGCCACCAGCTTGATCCGGTAGCCCAGGTCGCGGGCGAGCTGGATGTCGAGCAGGTCGACGCCCTCGATCCCCTCGATCTCGGCGGCGGCGTAGTTCGGCGCACAGCCGAAGGCCAACGCCGCCAGGATGGAGATCTTGTGGGCCGCGTCGAACCCGCCCACGTCCATGGTCGGATCGGCCTCGGCGTAGCCCAGCCGCTGGGCCTCGCCGAGCACCTCGGCGAACGAACGGCCCGTCGCCTCCATCTCGGTCAGGATGTAGTTGCAGGTGCCGTTGAGGATGCCGGCCACCGACTTCACGTCATCGCCGACCATGGCCTCGCGCAGCATCTTGACCGCCGGGGTGCCGCCCATGACCGCCGCCTCGAACAGCAGCGGCGCGCCCTTGGCCTCGGCCAGCGCTGCCAAATCGGCCCCATGCTCGGCGATCAGCGCCTTGTTGGCGGTGACCACGGGCTTGCCGGCCCGGAGCGCCGCCTCGACCGCGGCCTTGGCCGGCCCATCCGAGCCGCCGATCAGCTCGACGAAGACGTCGGTCTCCGGCGAATTTGCCAGCGCAACCGGATCGTCGAACCAGGGCAGGTTGGAAATGTCGAACGGCCGTGGCCTGGAGCGCGAGCGCGCGGAGACGCCGGTGACGGTCGCCCGCCCGCCCGCCGGCGCGAAGTCCGGCCGCTCGGCGAGGAAGGTCAGCAGGCCTGCGCCGACCGTTCCCAGGCCCGCGACCCCGATGCGCCAGGTTTTCTGAGCCATTACTGAGCCGCCAGGGCGTTGTGCGACCGGCCGAGAATCTCGTCGGCGTTGGCCAGGAATTTCTTCACATTGCGCGCGGCCTGGCGGATGCGATGTTCGTTCTCGACGAGGCCCACGCGGACATAGCCTTCGCCGTATTCGCCGAAGCTGACGCCGGGCGCCACGGCCACCCCGGCCTCCTCGATCAACAGCTTGGAGAACAGCAGGCTGCCGGCCGCCTTGAACTGCTCCGGCACGGGGGCCCAGGCGAACATCGAAGCCTGCGGCGAGGGGATGTCCCAGCCTGCCCGCTTCATGGTCTCCACCAGCACGTCGCGGCGCGACTTGTAGATCGCCCGGATCTCGTCGACGCAGTCCTGCGGCCCGTTCAGCGCCGCGGCCGCCGCCACCTGGATCGGCGTGTAGGCGCCGTAGTCGAGGTAGGACTTCACCCGCGCCAGGGCAGAGCAGATCCGCGCATTGCCGACCACCATGCCGACCCGCCAGCCGGCCATGGCGTAGGTCTTGGACAGCGAATTGACCTCCACGGCGATGTCCTTGGCCCCGTCGATCTGCAGCACCGACGGCGGCGGGTTGCCGTCGAAATAGATCTCTGAATAGGCGATGTCGCTGATCACCAGCATGTCGTGCTTCTTCGCCAGTGAGACGGCGTCGCGATAGAAGTCCAGGTCCACGCACTGGGCCGTCGGATTGGACGGGTAGGAAAGGATCAGCACCGTCGGCGGCGGCGCCGAATGCTTCACCGCCCGGCTGACGCCTGCCAGATACTCCTCAGGCGACAGCGCCGGCACGTGGCGGATCACGCCCCCGGCCATGATGAAGCCGTAGGCGTGGATCGGATAGGCCGGGTTCGGGCAGACGATCACGTCGCCGGGCGCGGTCAGCGCCTGGGCGAGGTTCGCGAAGCCTTCCTTGGACCCGAGCGTGGCGATCACCTCGGTGTCCGGGTCGAGCTTCACGCCGAAGCGGCGGTCATAGTAGCCGGCCATGGCGCGCCTGAGGCCGACGATGCCTTTCGAGGCCGAATAGCGCCCGGCCTTGGGGTCGCGGGCGGTCTCGATCATCTTGTCGACGATGTGCTTTGGCGTCGGCATGTCGGGATTGCCCATGCCGAAGTCGATGATATCCGTGCCTTGGGCGCGCAGGCGCGCCTTAATGCGGTTGACCTCCTCCAGGACGTAGGGCGGGAGGCGACGGATGCGGTGGAAATCGGGGGTCATGTGAAGGGTCTTGCGCCGCGGATTGCCCGGGTGCGGCTTTCATCGGAGGTGAGGTCGGGCATTGGATAGTCTCCGGGCCGGAGGCAGCCAAGCCATTGATCGATGAATTTTCTGCCTCCGCGGGGCCCTAGTGCTTGGCCGGCGGAGGCGGTGTAGCTCGCTTGCGCAGGGCTGCGGCGAAGGCCTCGGTGTCCGCCGTGGTCGCCGCCGGCAGGTCCGGACCCACCGTCGCGCGCGCCTCGGCGGCGAAGGCGTCGGTGGTGTGCTGCAGCGTCCAGGTGGTCTCGGCCGTGGCCTGTTCCAGGTCGGCGGCGGCCTGATCGTTTTGGCCGGCGGCGACGCCGTACTGCTTGCGCGGCCGCACATCCTTGGGAACCGCGGGCACGCCGGCAAAGGTCGGATAGGCGGCGTCGGCGCGCACCAGCTTGGGCACTTCCTTGGCGATCGGCGAGCGTGGATCGACCTGGGCGTCGGCAAACGGATTGCCCACGCACCCGCTCAGCAGCGCGCAGCCCGCCACGCAAACCATCAGCTTTGCGGCCGCATGGCTTTGACGGGCTTTCACAAAAAGGCTCACGCGCGCATTCATAGTGTGTCCGGTCTTATGCGATGATCGGCCAAGGCGAAAGGGCGTGCGCGTTTTCGCGCCTTCGAGAGGACGGAACCATGAGCGAGCACACCTCGCCGACCAAGGCTGCGAAGAAGAAGTCCGGCAAAGGCGCGAAGGGCGATGTCAAAGCCACCGGGAAGGGCAAGAAGAAGGCCGCCAAGGCTGCGAAGTCCGCCAAGGCCGCGACCCCATCACCCAAGAAAGCGGCGAAGCCGACCCTGAGGCCAAGTCCGAAGCCGGCCTCGAAGATCGCGCCGGAGCCGCAGGTCTTCGCCGCCAAGGCCAGCGCCACCGCCTCGGCCATGCCCAACTTCGACATCGCCGCGATGACCGCCGACCAGCGCGCCCAGGTCGAGAAGCTGTCCACCAACCTCGCCCGCGCCGCGCTGACCGCCCAGGGCGCCATCGCCGAGATGGCCCTGCGCCAGGCCGAGCACCCCGCCGCCCTGTCGCCCGACCCCTTCCACGTCGCGCCGGCGCTTACCGAGGTGATGGGCCGCCTCGCCGCCCAGCCGGACCGGCTGATGCGCGCCCAGGCCGACCTGTTCGCCCGCTACCTCGACCTGTGGCAGGCCACAGCCAAGCGCGCCGGCGGCGAGGCGGCCGAGCCGGTCGCCCAGCCGGCCAAGGGCGACAAGCGCTTCAACGATCCTGACTGGGCGGAAAAACCGGTCTTCGACGTGATCAAGCAGTCCTACCTGCTGACCGCCAACTGGATGAACGCCCTGGTGGCCGAGGTCGATGACGTCGACCCGATGGTCAAGCGCCGCGTCGAGTTCTTCATGAAGATGCTCACCGACGCCTTCTCACCGTCGAACTTCCTGGCCTCCAATCCCGCGGCGTTGCGCGAAGTCATGGCCACCGGCGGCGAGAGCCTGGTGAAGGGCATGGAGAACTTCGCCGCCGACCTGGAACGCGGCGGCGGCCAGCTGTCGATCGCCCAGACCGATTACGAGATGTTCAAGATCGGTGAGAACGTTGCGACCGCTCCTGGAAAGGTCGTATTCCGCAACGAAATCATTGAGCTGCTGCAGTTTTCTCCTACGACCGAGAGCGTCTGCGAAATCCCGCTGGTGATCTTCCCGCCGTGGATCAACAAGTTCTACATCCTCGACCTGCGCCCCGAGAACTCGATGATCCGCTGGCTCGCGAGCCAGGGCGTCACCGTCTTCGTGGCCTCCTGGGTGAACCCCACGGCCGAGCTCGCCGACCGCACCTTCGAAGACTATATGCGCGATGGTATCTACGCCGGCACACAGGCCGCCATGGAGCAATGCGGCGTCGATCGTGTGAACACCGTCGGCTACTGCATCGGCGGCACGCTCCTGTCGTCCACCCTCGCCCACATGGCGGCCAAGAACGACAAGCGGATCGCGTCCGCCACGTTCTTCGCCGCCCAGCAGGATTTCTCCGAAGCCGGCGACCTGTTGCTGTTCACCAACGAGGACTGGCTGGCCGATCTCGAGAAGAAGATGGACGAGGGCGGCGGCGTGCTCTCCGGCCAGACCATGGCCGAGACGTTCAACGCGCTTCGCGCCAACGACCTGATCTGGTCGTTCTTCGTCTCCAACTACCTGATGGGCAAGGAGCCCAAGCCCTTCGACCTGTTGTTCTGGAACTCCGACCAGACGCGGATGCCGCGCACGCTGCATCTGTTCTATCTGCGGAAATTCTACATGGAGAACGCGCTGGCCAAGGGTGAGCTGGTGCTCGACAACGTCCGCCTCGACCTCGGTACGGTGAAGACCCCGATCTACGTCCAGTCGTCGAAGGAGGACCACATCGCGCCGGCCCGCTCGGTTTACAAGGGCGCCAGGCTGTTCGGCGGCCCGGTCAACTTCACCATGGCCGGAAGCGGCCACATCGCCGGCGTGATCAACGCCCCGGCGGCCCACAAGTACCAGCACTGGACCAACCCGGACCTGCCCGCCACCCTCGAGGAGTGGCAGGCCGGCGCCTCGGAGACCGCCGGCTCCTGGTGGCCCCACTGGATCGAATGGCTGAAGGCCCGCTCCGGTAAACAGGTCGCCGCACGCGACCCGGCCAAGGGCAAGCTCAAGGTGCTGGGCAACGCGCCGGGGACCTATGTGAAGGTCAGGAGCTAGCCGCCGGCAGGCCAGGTCACGCCGGCGACCGTCTCTGTCGGCTCGTCGTGGACAAGCGCCTCGATGCGGCAGACCAGACCCTCGGCTTCGAATGACAACCTGGCCTGTCCGCCCAGATCGGCCGACAGGCTGCGCTCGATCAGCCGCGTCCCAAAGCCGGTCGTCTGAGGCGCCACAACCGCGGGTCCGCCACACTCGCGCCACTCCACCTCCAGCAACACCCCCCCCGCCGGGCTCGGTTCGGCGGTCCAGGTCAGGCTCACCTGCCCCCGCTCGGAGGAAAGCGCGCCGTATTTCGCGGCGTTGGTCGCGAGTTCGTGAAACGCGAGCGCCATGGCGATGGCGGTCCGGGGCGGCAGCACCACCGGCGGGCCCTTGATCTCGAAACCAGGGCCGAGGTGTCGATAGGGGCCAGCCGCCTGCTCGGCGATTTCCTGCAGATTGGCGCCGGTCCACCGGGTCTCGGTCAGCACGTCGTGGGCCTTCGCGAGCGCCAGGATGCGGCCGGTGAGCGCCTCGCGGATGACCGGGGTGACCGATGCGCTGCGCAGCGTCTGCGTGACGATCGCCTGAACGGTCGCCAGGGAATTCTTAACCCGATGGTTCAGCTCGTTGACCATGAGCCTCAGGTGTTCCTCGGCGTGCTTGCGCGCGCTTACGTCGATGGCGGTCCCGATGACGCGAGTGCAGACCCCATCGTCGTTGAAGACGCCCCGCCCCTTGGCGGCCACCCAGCGGATGACGCCGTCTTCCTTCCCGACGGTACGGTATTCGACGTCGTAAAGGTCTCTCGAGACTGGATCGACTGCCGCGGCGAAGGCCAAGCTTGTCCGTTCACGATCCTCCGGATGCAAGCCCTGGTAGAAGTCTGCCATTGTCACCGGCACCTCGGGGGAGATCCCGAACATGGCCTTCACCCGAGGTGGCCAAAATAGCGTGCCGTTGACCTGATCCACGTCCCATAGACCGACTTCCGCCGCCTCGATCGCCAACCGAAGCTGCTCTTCACGCTGGGTCAGCACCGTTTGGGCACGGTGTTGTGCCGTGACGTCGAAGCCCTCGCAAAAGACCCCCTCTACATGGCCGTGTTCGTCGAAGATGGGAGCGTACACAAAGCTGAGGAAGTGCTGTTCCTCCGGTGCGTCCGGCCCCCGCCGGTAGCGCACCTCACTGCCGGCGGCCTCAAACGGCTCGCCTGTCGAGAACACGCCGTCCAGTTGCTCGAAGAGACCCTGGCCCTCCAGGCTTGGGAACGCCTCGCGGATCGTCCTGCCGACCCAGTCCTGGCTTCCGAACATCCGCCGATGCGCTTCGTTGACGAAATCGACGGTGTGCTCGGGGCCGCTCGTCACGATGATGAACCCGGGAGCCTGCTCGAACTGCTGGCGTTGGCGGGCTGTCACCTGGGCAAGACGCCGCTCGCCGATGACGTGGCGCGTGGTCTCCGTGCAGACTCCGAAAAGGCCCCTCACGTCCCCCGCCTCATCCCGGGCGGGCGTATAGGAAAAGCTGAAATGCGCCTCGCGGAGCGTTCCGTCACGGTCGAGGTCTAGCGCGAAGTCGTCCATCTGCACCGAATGGCCGGCGAACACCTGGGCGAACAATGGCGCGAGCACCGCGTCAGCCTCCCGCCAAACCTCCGTCAGCGCGGGCAGGCCTAGCGCGGTAGGATGTTTTGTTCCCAGGATCGGAACGAAGGCGTCATTGTAGAGCCAGGTGGCCTGCGGCCCCCAGGCAATGAACATAGGCTGTGCTGACGCCAGCATGAGGCGCGTCAACGATCGCAGGCTCTCCGGCCAATTGTCGCGCGGTCCAAGCGAGGTCGCCGACCAGTCGCGCTCGCGAATCGCGTCGGTCATGCCGGCCGCGGCGCGCAACCAATCCTGCGGGGTCGAAAGCGGCTCTGACGTGGGCGCGGCGGACAACTGGACGGCCTCCCTTCAGCGGCAACCTTGCATCGGTCCGTGGCAAAGTCACGCAGACCGGAATTGCTCTGCGCCAGCTCGGCCATTCGGCCGATCGTGCGGCGTTGCACGCCGAACCCCCAGGACGCGGACGCCTGCGTCGGTCGGTCGACACTGGCCTGGCCGACGTTACTAAGGTTTAATGCCAGCTACCTTGTACCACCCAATACCTTGCGATAGGTGTTGGGCTTGCAAGGAGGCGCCGAGGTGCCCGAAGCCATTGAAATCCAGCTGAAGAAAGGGGCGCTCGAACTGTGCGTGCTCGCCCTGCTCTCGCAGCATGAAAGCTACGCCTACGAGATCGCCAGCAAGCTCTCCAACCTGATCGGCATGGGCGAGGGCACCATCTATCCGCTGATGCGCCGGCTTCAGAACGACCGCCTGGTGGAGACCTACCTGGTCGAAAGCTCGGCCGGGCCGTCGCGCAAATACTACCGCCTCACCGAGGCCGGCAAGGCGAGCTTCGGCTCGCAGAAGTCCGCCTGGGCGTCATTCTCCGGGGCGGTGGAAAGCATTCTGGGAGGGGCGAAATGACCCGTCAGGCGTTCATGGCGCGGCTGAGGGAAGGCCTGCGCGGCCTGCCGCCCTCGGCTCAGGCCGACATCGTCGCGGACTACGAGAACCACTTCAACGAAGGCCAGGCGGCCGGGCGCAGCGAGGCCGATGTGGCCGCGGGCCTGGGCGATCCGGGCCGGCTCGCCCGCGAACTGCACGCCCAGGCCGGCCTGCGGCGCTGGGAAGAGGAGCGCAGCCCCTCGGCCGGGGCCTCGGCGGTCTTCGCCGTCCTCGGGCTTGGGGCCATCGACATCCTGGTCCTGCTGCCGATCCTGATGGGGGTCGGCGGCGCGATCTTCGGGATCGGCGTGGCGGTCGTCGCGGTGTTCTTCGCCGGCGGCGTGCTGTTCGCGGCGGGGCCTTTCACCGGCATACCCGGCGGGACCATCGTCGCGGTCCTGGGCGGCATCGGCATGATGACCGGCGCAGCCTCGGCCGGCGCGGTCCTGGCCATTGTCACCATCGGGCTGGTCAACGCGCTGGTCTGGTACGGCCGCCTGCACTTCCGGCTGCTCAAGCCGGCCCTCGAACACTAGGCCTGGGGAGACCTGAGATGATTCGCGTCCTCGTCATGATCGCCGTCGCCGGCTTCTTCGTTTCGATCGTCACCCTCGCCACCGCCGTCGCCATCGGCGGCCCCGAGGCCATCGCCGACAACGCCTGGAACTGGGGCCGCGGCCACTGGGGATGGAGCGACGGCGATTACGGCTGGGGCGCGCGCGGCCATCACGGCCGCTGGGATGGTCCGGAGGCCACGCGGGAGATGGCCTGGACCGGCGGCGACAGCCTCGACATCGATGTGCCGGCCGACGTCAGTTACACTCAGGCGCCCGGCGTGGGAAAACTCATCATCACCGGACCGCAGGATGCGCTCAACGCCCTCGAGATCGACGGTGGCCATCTTCGCTTCGACCGTCGCCACCACCACTGGGGCGACCTGACCATCGTCATGACCGCCCCGGCCGTCACCCACTTCGACATGAGTGGCTCTGGCAAGCTGGTTATCCAGGGCTACAAGCAGGACAAGCTCGCCCTCGACCTCTCCGGCAACGCCGACGTCACCGCCAGCGGCGAGGCCCGGTCCGTGGCCCTGTCGGCCTCCGGCTCGTCGGACACCGATCTGTCGGGCCTCAAGGTCGCCGACGCCGATCTCGACATCACCGGCTCCGGCGCGGTAAAGTTGGCGCCCACCGGGAACGCCAACGTCAACATCTCCGGCTCCGGCGACGTGACCCTGCTCAGCCGCCCGGCCAGGCTGCAAAGCAGCGTCTCGGGGTCCGGCAGCATCAATCAGGAAGACCGCGGTCCGACGCCGCCGACACCGCCGCCGACACCGCCCGCGCCTGCGCCCAAGGTCGCTAAGAAGACCTAGGCGGGGATGAACTTCAGCGCCACGCCGTTGTTGCAGTAGCGCAGGCCGGTGGGCCTGGGGCCGTCGTCGAAGACGTGGCCGTGGTGGCCCAGGCACTGGGCGCAGTGGTACTCGGTCCGCGGCACGCCGATGGCGAAGTCGGACTTCCTGGCGAGCGCGCCGGGGATGGCGGTGTAGAAGCTCGGCCAGCCGGTGCCGCTCTCGAACTTCCATTCCGACTTGAAGAGCGCCAGCCCGCAGCCCAGGCAAGCGAAGGTCCCTTTGCGATGCTCGCCCAGGAGCGGACTGCTGCCGGGGCGCTCGGTGTCCTCGTGGCGAAGCACCTCGTAGGAGGGCTTCGGCAAGCGCGTCTTCCAATCAGCGTCGCTGACCTTGCGAAACGGCGAGGCGGCGTAGGGATCGGGCGCAGCGAGCGCGAGGCTTGGAACGGCGGCGGCGAAGGCCGACGCCATCAGGAAGTTTCGGCGAGACAGGTTCAGGGTGCTCATGCCTGAATTACGTGGCGCCACGGGCAAAAGTTACAAGCCCCGATCGATGTCACGGCCGCCATTGGTAGAGAACATCGGCGGTGTTTTCCTCGTTGCCGGCCCCATCGGTGAACTCGACGGCGACGAAGCCGCGGTCCTCGTAGAATTTCCGCGCCCGGGCGTTCTTCTGGAAGGTCCAGAGCTTGCGCGCGCGACCATCGGCGATCGCCTTGGCCAGCAGCTCCGGGCCGATCCCCTGCCCCTGGAAATCCGGCAGGATGTAGAGGTGATTGATCCGGTCGGCGTCGAAGCCGACGTAGCCCACCACCCGGCCATCGCCCTCGGCCACCCAGACCTCGTTGGCCGGCAGAAACTTCTGCCCGAAGTACCCGAGGTCCTGCTCGGCCGTGTGCAACTCCGGCAGGAAGCTCAGCGACACCCGCATGGCCGTGCGATGGACGATGGCGACCGCCTGGGCGTCCGCCGCCGTGGCCAGCCGCAGGATCACAGCCCCGCGCCCTCCTCCAGGCCCAGCATCAGGTTGAGGTTCTGCACGGCCGCGCCCGAGGCGCCCTTGCCGAGATTGTCCAGCAGGGCGACCAGCCGGACCTGGCTGCGCTCGGCGTTGGGAAACACGAAAAGCCGCATGCGGTTGGTGCCGTTCAGCGCCTCCGGATCTAGCGCCGCCACATAGCCGCCGGCGCCGGCGCGGATCTTGGCCAGTTCGGCGCACTCGGCCTCGCTCGCCACCTCGACGAAGCGCTCACCGGCATAGGCCGCGGCCAGCGCGGCGTGCAGGTCGGAGGGCGCGGGTTTGCCGGGCAAGGCCCAGAGCTGAACGGGGACCTCGACGATCATCCCTTGGGCGTAGCGGCCCACACTGGGCGCGAAGACCGGCGGATGCGCCAGCCCGGCGTGCTGCTGCATCTCCGGCAGGTGCTTGTGCGCCAGGCTCAGGCCATAGACCCGATAGGCGTCCTGGGTCGCGTCCGGCCCCGGCGCCTCGAACTCAGCGATCAGCCCCTTGCCGCCGCCGGAGTAGCCGGAGATGGCGTTGACGCTCAGCGGGAAGTCCGCGGGAACCAGGCCCGCCGCCACCAGCGGCCGGATCAGGCCGATGAAGCCGGTCGGATAGCAGCCGGGATTGCTGACCCGCGTCGAGCCGGCGATCGCCGCACGCTGGCCAGGCGCCATCTCGGCGAAGCCATAGGCCCAGCCGCCGGCGGTGCGGTGCGCCGTCGAGGCGTCGACGACGCGGACGCTATTGGACTGCACCAGCGACACCGCCCCGCGCGCCGCGTCGTCGGGCAGGCAGAGGATAACGGCGTCGACGCCGTTCAGCAGCTCGGCTCGCGCGGCCGGATCCTTGCGCCGATCCGGATCGATAGAGACGACCTGCAGGTCGCGGCGGTCCGCCAGCCGCTGCCGGATCTGCAGGCCGGTGGTGCCGGCTTCGCCATCGATGAAGACTGTGTGGGCCATGACAGGATGTTCCAGGAAAGCAGACAAAGAGAAAGGGCGCTCCGGTTTCCCGAAGCGCCCTCTGCAATCGCGAAATTTCGCGCGCGAGCTCTAGCGCTTCGAGAACTGGAAGCTGCGTCGGGCCTTGGCCTTGCCGTACTTCTTCCGCTCAACCACGCGGCTGTCGCGGGTCAGGAGGCCGTGCGGCTTCAGCACGCCGCGCAGCTCGGGCTCGTAGTAGGTCAGGGCCTTGGAGATGCCGTGGCGGATCGCGCCGGCCTGGCCGGAGAGGCCCGAGCCCTGCACGGAAACGATCACGTCGAACTGGCCCGCACGATCGGCGAGGTCCATCGGCTGGGCGATCATCATCCGCAGCACGGGGCGTGCAAAGTAGATCTCCTGGTCGCGGCCGTTGATGGTGATCTTGCCCTTGCCGGGCTTGATCCAGACGCGGGCGATGGCGTTCTTCCGCTTGCCGGTCGCATAGGCGCGGCCCTGGGCGTCAACCTTGCGCTCGTGGACGACCGCGTCCTCGGCGACGGTGCCCAGGCCTTTCAGGGCGTCGAAGCCCTTTGGCTCAGACGCCTTGGGAGCCTCGACAGCGGGAGCCTCGACGACGGGGGCTTGAGCGACGGGGGCGTCTTCGGTGGTGGGGGTCTCGGACATGCTTACGCGCTCCGCACGTTCTTGGCGTTCAGGTCGGCGAACGCGATGGTCACGGGGTTCTGCGCGGCGTGCGGATGCTCCGGCGCGTTGTAGATGCGAAGGTGGGTCAGCTGCTTGCGCGCCAGGGGGCTCTCCTTGGGCAGCATGCGCTCGACGGCCTTTTCCAGCACGCGCTCGGGATACTTGCCGTCCAGGATCTGGCCGGCCGTGCGCTGCTTCACGCCGCCCGGGTGGCCGGTGTGCCAGTAGTAGATCTTGTCGGCGAGCTTCTTGCCGGTGAACTTCACCTTATCGGCGTTGATCACGACGACGAAGTCGCCGCAGTCGACGTTCGGGGTGTAGTCAGGCCGATGCTTGCCGCGAAGACGGTTGGCGATGAAGGTCGCGAGACGGCCGACAACGGCGTTCTCGGCGTCAATCAAGATCCACTTCTTCTCGACCTCGGCGGGCTTCAACGAAGCCGTGGTCTTCATCATGGGAAACTCATCCGGTATTGGCGGGGCCCGACGAGGGTCCCGGCGTGAGCCGGCGCATATGCCGTCTCAGCTCGCCAATGTCAATGCATCCATCACGTCGCCTGAGCGGTAAAATCCCATGAATTCCAAGACTTAGAGAATACGGTACTATAATACCGTAATTATTTCGCCCCGGCGGCGCCCTTTTCCTCCGCCAGATAGGCCGCGCTCATGGTCTTCATCTCCTGCGCCTTGCCGATCAGCGTCGGGTAGAACTGGACGAAGGTGGTGTCCACGGCCCCGTGCTTCTCGTGGCAGACGTTGCACTGCGAGGTCTGCGGCAAGGCCTGGGCCGGTCCCGATGCCGATCCGCCGTTGAACGGGAAGAACGCCCAACCGCTCTTGAACCGGGCGGTGTCCTTCACATGCGCCTCGCGGCCCATAACCAAGGGCGCCTGAAACAGACCCTTCTTGTTGATCGAGCCGCGATCCTGCCCCATGCGAGCCTCCAGCATGAAGATCGTCTTGTCGGGCCAGGTCCCGGTCTGCTGGTAGACCTCATAGGCCTCGCGGTTGACGAAGACGTTGTCGAACATGTGGTGGTCGGCCATGGCGGGACTGTCCGTGTAGGCCATGTCCATGCCGCTCGAGAGGTAGACCCAGGTCCGGTAGTCCTTGGGAAACACCATCTTGCCGTCGGCGGTGTAGGTCAGGGCGGCCGCGGCCGGTTGGGCATGCGACACGGGGCTCGCCGCCAGCCCGACGGCCACCGCCCCCGCGAGCGTCACCGATACGATCCGAAGTCGCGACATCCTGTTTCGCCCCTGGTTGCAGCCTAGTCAGCCCTGCCCTTGTCGGCTGATCCCGCAGACGCCGCAATGACCTCCGCCGGACGAATTCGGACTCACTTGTCCAGGCTTACTCCGCGGCCATGGGCTCGCTGCCGAACCGGTCGCGGTAGTGGGTCGGGATCACCCCGAACCGTCGCTCGAACGCCCGGCGGAACACCGCGCCGGAGGCGTAGCCGACCGAGGCGGCGATGGCGTCGACGGTGGCGGTCGAGCTCACCAGCCGTTCGGCCGCTTCGGCCAGGCGCAGGGACTCGACGAATTCGGCCGGAGCGGCGGCGAAGGTGTCCTTGAACAGGCGGGCGAAGTGACGCGGGCTGCAATTGACCCGCGCGGCCAGCGCCTCCACCGACAGGTCACCGGAGAGATTGGCCGGGATCCAGGCGGCCAGGTCGGCGAAGCGGCCCTTGGCGCGCACCTGGAAGCGTAGCGGCTCGGAATACTGCCGCTGGCCGCCGGAGCGTTTCACGTAGACCACCAACATCCGGGCGATCGCCAGCGCCGCGCTCGGCCCCAGGTCCTCCTCGACCAGGGCCAGCGCCAGGTCGATGCCGGCGGTGATCCCCGCCGACGTAGCGAAGACCCCATCGCGGATGAAGATGGCGTCGGGCTCAAGCCGGATCGCCGGGTAGCGCCGCGCCACCTCGGCGGCGTAGGCCCAGTGGGTGGTCGCGCGCCGCCCCTCCAACAGCCCCGCCTCGGCGAGGGCGATGATGCCGGTGCACACCGACGTCAGCCGGCGCGTCGACGCCGCCCTCGCGCGCAGCCAATCGGCGATCGGCTTCAAGGTCTGCGGCGCGCGAATGCCCACGCCACCGGGGATCAGGATGGTGTCGAACGCCGGTGCATCGGCCAGGGAGGCTTCGGCGCTATAGGACAGGCCGGATTCGCTGCGGAACGGGCGGCCATCAGGGCTGAGGCAGATCACCCTGTAGGCCCGCTCTCGCGGCGCGTCGCGCGATTGCGACCACGTCATGGCCCCGGAAAACACCTCGTGCGGACCGGTGAGGTCAAGCGCATTGACCCCTTCATAGCCGACGATGCCTACCAGGCGCCGCGTCATGCCGACTCCGCTACGGTTCGGCGGGGACAATGGCGTCGGCCGGCCCGGCCTGCGAGTGAATTCACCGTAAGGTCGCGCTAGACCCGGCGGACCCGCCAGGCGAAGGCGACGGCCAGGCACAGGGTCAGGGCCGCGGTCAGCTGGTGGGCGACGCCCAGACCGACCGGCACACGGGCCATCAGCGTCGCGATCCCCAGCAGCGCCTGGATGACCACGAAGCCGGCCACGGCCAGGGCGAGCCGCTTAGAGGCTTGAGCGAGATAGCGCGAGCGGACGGCGGCTACCGCCATGCTGATCGCCACGACGACCAGCAGGTAGGCCACCAGGCGGTGATGCAGTTGCACCGCGCCCTGACTGTGGGCCAGCGTTGCCCAGAGGCCGTGGCCGGCGTAGTCCTGCGGCAGCAGGTGACCGGCAAACAGCGGCCAGTCGTTGTAGACCAGCCCGGCCTGATTGCCGGCGACAAGCGCGCCCAGCAGGATCTGCAGGAAGATCAGGCCCACCAGCCCGAGCACGCGGCCGCCCCAGGGACTGGGCAGGATCTGGCGCGCCAAACCGGCCCAGGCGTCCAGCGCCGTCCAGATCAGCGCCGCCAGCAGCGCGAAGGCCAGGCCCAGGTGGATCATCAGCCGCTCCGGCGCGACATAGACCCGTTCGGAGAGGCCGCTCGCCACCATCCACCAGCCAACCAGGCCCTGCAGGCCGCCCAGGGCGAACAGCGCGGCCAGCCGCCAGACCATGCGGCGGGAAAGCTCCCGGCGCACGGCGAACCATACAAACGGAACCGCGAACACCACGCCCACCAGCCGGCCCAACAGCCTGTGCGTCCACTCCCACCAGTAGATGGTCTTGAAGGCCGCGAGCGTCATGTTCGGATTGACCAGCCGGAACTGCGGGATCGCCTGGTAGCGGGCGAACTCCACCTGCCAGTCGGCAGGCGACAGCGGCGGCAGGGCGCCGGAGACCGGCTTCCACTGGGTGATCGACAGCCCCGAGCCGGTCAGCCGCGTCGAGCCGCCCAGGATCACCATGCCCACCACCAGCACGGCCACCGCCACCAGCCACAGGGCCACGGCGCGGGAACGGTCGGAACGCAGAAACGAGGTCATGGGGCGGGATGGAGGGTCAGTGCGGCTGAACTTGGGCGGGGCCGTAACCTGGAAACGCACGGGCGTCCACGCTTCCGCCCTTCTTGCTTTCGTGGGCCGCTTCGGCCCGCTAAGGACGGCTCATGAGCATGCGCCTGCGCAAACTGATCGGCCTCTTCGGCATCCTGGGCTTCATCGTCCTCTACATCGCCGCAGTGGTCCGCATCGCGGCCTACGTTCCCGATCACGGCGTGTGGCAGGCCGCCTTCTACGGCCTGGCCGGGATTTCCTGGGGCATCCCCATCCTGCCGCTCATCTCCTGGATGAACCGGGGGCGTTAGCAGTTTTCGGGATTGCGGCGATGGAGATCGCCCGCCTATAAGGCGCGCTCGCCGCGAGGCGTCGGAGCGTAGCGCAGCCTGGTAGCGCACTTGACTGGGGGTCAAGGGGTCGCAGGTTCAAATCCTGTCGCTCCGACCATCGCGTCGATCATCCCCCTATGTGATCGTCATCACCGCCCGCGTGGCGTCAGTGGGCCTTCAACAGGTCATCCAACCGCAGTTTGACGGCTTCCAGGTCGCGGAGCGCCTCGTAGAGGCCGTCCTTGCCTCGGGCCGCCGATGCAGGCTGACCGGCCGGGGCGGCAGCGCCCTCGCCCGCCGTCACCAGCCGGCGCAGACCCTCTTCGCGGTGCAGCCGCTGAACGCCCTTGATGGTGTAGCCCTCGTCGTGCAGCAGGCGACGGACGCCGCGCAGCACCGCGATATCCGTCGGCCGATAGAACCGCCGGCCGCCGGCGCGCTTCATCGGCCGGATGAAGGCAAACTTGGTTTCCCAAAACCGCAGGACGTGCTGCGGCACGTGAAGCTCGTCCGCCGCTTCGGAGATGGTCCGAAAGGCTTCCGGGCCCTTGGCCACGGTCTAGGCCGCCCTCACCGGGCCGCCCTCACCGAGCCAGCGCGCGATCGACCCGCGCCTTCATCACCTGGCTCGCGCGGAAGCCGATCACCCGCCGCGGCTCAATGGCCGCCGGCTCGCCGGTCTTGGGATTGCGCCCCATCCGCGCGCGCTTGGCGCGGACCTGGAAGACGCCGAAGCCGGAGAGTTTGACCTGCTGGCCCTTCTCGAGGGCCACAGCCATCAGTTCGAGGACGCGTTCGACCAACTCGCCGCAGTCCTGGCGCGTCAGGCCCACTTCCTCATGGACCGCCTCGCAGAGGTCCGCCCGCGTCACTGTCGCGCCCTTCATCGTCGCCCGATCTCCCGTAACGATGACCTCACCGTGCCCTGATTGTCGTATTCCGTCAAAGACTTCTAGCGCGCCCTTCCGGCGAACGCTCAGCCCGGAAGCGTTTGCCGGCCAACCTGCCAGGTTCGCCGATCAGCGAGAGCGACAAAGCGTCAGAGGCGCAGGACGCAGGCGCCCCAGGTCAGGCCGCCGCCCATGGCTTCCAGGAGCAGCATCTGGCCCGGCTTGATTCGCCCGTCGCGGACGCCCTGATCGAGGGCCAGCGGGATCGACGCCGCAGATGTGTTGGCGTGTTCGGCGAGCGTGGTGATCACCTTGGCCTCGTCGATACCAAGGCGGCGCGCGACCCCCTGCAGGATGCGGATATTGGCCTGGTGGGGGATGAACCAGTCGACGCTGGCCACCTCGATGCCGGCGTCAGCGGCGGCGGCGGTCACCGCCTCGGAGATGTTCACCACCGCGTGACGGAACACCTGATTGCCCTGCATGCGCAGCTTGCCGACCGTGCCGCTGGTCGAGGGCCCGCCGTCCACGTAGAGCAGGTCCTGCTTGGTCCCGTCGGTGCGCAGCGCAAAGCCCAGGAGGCCGCGATCGGCGGTGGTCCCCTGCCCCTCGACCGGCTCGACCACCACAGCGCCGGCCCCGTCGCCGAACAGCACGCAGGTTCCCCGATCGGTCCAGTCCATCAGCCGGGTCATGGTCTCGGCGCCGATGACCAGCGCGCACTTCGACCGCCCCCGGGCCACGAACCCGTCGGCCACCGAGAGCGCGAAGACGAAGCCCGAGCAGACCGCCTGCACGTCAAACGCGATGCCCACCGGGCAGCCAAGCTTGCGTTGCACGATGGCGGCGACCGCGGGGAAGGTCAGGTCCGGCGTGGTGGTGGCGACGACGATCAGGTCGACCTCGTCCGGCCTGCGGCCCGCGCCCTCCAGGGCGCGGCGCGCGGCGCCCACGGCCAGGTCGGAGACCGGCTGGTCGTCGGTGACCCGATGCCGCTGGCGGATGCCTGTGCGCTCGACGATCCACTGGTCGGACGTATCCACGAACTTGGCGAGGTCGTCGTTGGTGACCACGTTTTCGGGCAGGTAGCCGCCCACGCCGGTCACCGCGCTACGCAGGACGCTCGTCACTCTTGAACTCCTTGCGCCGCTCCGTCGGCCACGGGGGCGTCCGGCGCAGCCGCCTCGGCGGGGACCGGCGCCGGCTCGGCCAGCGCTGCGGGAAGCCGCCGCATATTCCGTTCGATCTCGGAGGTGAAGTCACTGCGCGCCAGATCGACGGCGACCTGGATCGACATGGCGAAGTCGCGCTCCGTCGCCCCGCCGTGGCATTTCAGCACGATGCCGTTCAGCCCCAGCAGCGGCGCCGCCGGCGGCGGGCTCAACCGCTCGCGGAACTTCAGCAGCGCAGGCCGCGCCAGCACCGCGCCCAGGGTGGCCAGCAGGCCCCCGGTGAGCGCCTGCTGCAGCTCACCGATCACGAAGCGGCCGACGCCTTCCATGCTCTTCAGCGCCACGTTGCCGGTAAAACCGTCGGTGACGATCACATCCACGACGCCGCGCGTGATGTCGTCGCCCTCGACGAAGCCGCGGTAGTCGAGGTCGATCTTGCCTTCGCGCAGGATGCGGTTCGCTTCACGGACCTCCTCGTGGCCCTTCACCTCCTCGGAGCCGACGTTGAGCAGGGCGACGGTCGGCCTGGGCACGCCGTGGGCGGCGCGGTGGAAGGCCTCGCCCATGATCGCGAACTCGACCAGCCGCTCGGCGTCGCAGTCGACGTTGGCGCCCACGTCCAGGAAGGTGGTCACGCCGCGCGGGGTCGGAACGCTGGCCACCAGCGCCGGGCGTTCCAGATCTGCGCACATCCGCAGGATCAGCTTGGAGATCGCCATCAGGGCGCCGGTGTTGCCGGCCGAGACCGCAGCGTGGGCCTGGCCCTCGCGGATCGCCTCGATGGCGTTCCACATGGAAGTGCCCTTGCCTCGGCGCAGGGCCTGGGCCGGCTTTTCGTCCATGCCGATCACGCGCTCGGAATGGCGAATCTCCATGCGCCGCGCGGCGTCAGGGTGCTTGGCGAGCGCGGCGGTGATGGTCGGCTCGTCGCCATGCAGCAGGAAGCGCACGTTCTGCGGCAGGCCTGCAATGGCGCGCACGACAGCGGGGATCACCACGGGCGGTCCATGGTCTCCGCCCATGGCGTCGATGGATATCACCAGTGGTTGGGTCAAGGCGGCGCTTTGGTCCTTCGACGGGTCCCGCCGGATTCGCCGGGACGATAGCGCCCGGGCGTGGCTATGGAAACCGCGAGGGGGCCTTAGGGTTCGCGGTTGGCGATATTCCTGAGGACGGCGAAGGGGGACTCCTCCTCCACCGGGTCGGCGTATTCGAACGCGACGCCGGGTTTGCGGGCGAACGGGTCGATCTCCAGCGCCAGGTGCTCAACCACATAGGCCGCCAGGTCGATGGCGTCGCCGTCCAGCACGTCCGGCGGATCGGGCGCTTCGGGATCGTAGTCGACCTCGCGCCCCGTCGGTTGCGGCGCGTGCGCGCTGCCGGCCGGCACGGCGCGGACCTCGATCTCGCCCGACAGGGGGTGTTCGAAGGCGTCCAGCGACACGGCGCAGAGCTGCTCGACCACGGCGTCGAAGCGGCCGGTGATCTCCACCCCGTCAAGCCAGGGCCGCAGGGTCAGGTGCGCGGTCAGCGCCCGCAGAGACTCCAGCCCGAGTTGTTTGGCGACCGCGGCCCTTTCCGCTGCGTCGGGGGCCAGGCGCAGGGTCAGCACGCCGCGGCCGAGGTCATGCATCCGCAAGGGCTTCGACCAGGTCTGCGTCATGCCGCGCCCCATTCCGCCTCGCCGACCGCCAGGCGCTCCAGCGGTTGCCCCGCCAAGGCTGCCCGTTGGGCAATCACATAGGCCGCAAGGCGCGGCGCGGCGGGGGCCAGGCCCCCGGCGTAGGCCGTGCGGACCAGCAGCGCCTCCAGCGGTCCGGCGTCCGGCAGGGCGGCGAAGGCCACGTCATAGGCCTTGCCGCGGCCGTAGAAGGCCTCGCCCAACTTGCGCATCTTCTTGCCGACCGACAGGTCGCCCACGCCCATCTCGCGCAGCGCCGCGTCCAAGTCCTTCACATAGGCGTCGAACAGAATCTGCGAGATTTCACCCGCCTCCGTCCCCTGGCCGCGCAGTCTGTCGAGCAGAAGCACCACATGCAGGCTGTAGAGCTCGAACCGGCCCTCGACAGTGTCCGGGACGCCCAGGTCGGCATAGAGGCCGGGCGATCGCGCCTGATCGACCGCCAGCGCGTAGAGCGCGCGGCCCGCGGTCAGCGCCGGACGGGTTCGGAACAATCGGTCCAGCAGCATGACGCCTCGATTTCGCCCGATCCATTCCATAAAGCCGCATTGAACTAAGGGGCGACGGGCGATAGGTCAAAGCCCACAGCGCAATGAGCAGGTTCCAGAAGCATATGTTCCAACGAGCCGCCTTCGCCATCGTCGCCGTCGGCCTGTTGGCCTCCGCCGGCGGGGCCAGCCTCACGGCGTGCGCGCCGATCACCAGCTATTCCGGCTTCCAGGCGATCGAAAGCGATCCCAAGGACGTCAAGGTCGGGGTCGACACCATGTCGACCGTGCGCGCCCGCCTGGGCTCGCCCTCGACCACGGGCACCTTCGACCCCAACACCTGGTTCTACATGAACCAGCTGAAGTCCCGGGTGGCCTTCAAGCGGCCCGAGGTGGTCGCGCGCAACGTCACCGCGATCACCTTCGACAAGGACTCCGAGCAGGTGAAGGCGGTCAATAGCCTGACGCTCAGAGACGGCAAGGTCATCGCCTTCAACGGCCGCGAAACCCCGACCCGCGGGCGCGAGCTGACCATCATCGAGCAGTTGCTCGGCAACGTCGGCCGCGGCACCATCCTGCAAAACCAGGACGACACGGTCCCCGGCAACCGCCCCGGCGACCAGCGCCGCTAACCTCGGCTCCGCCCAGACTCAAAAGCGCCCCGGAGATCGCTCTCCGGGGCGCTTTCGTATCAGCCTGCGTCGAGGTCTAGCCGACCGCCCCGTGAGCCAGAACGGCCAGCAGCAGCAGGGCCACGATATTGGTGATCTTGATCATCGGGTTCACGGCGGGACCCGAGGTGTCCTTGTAGGGGTCGCCGACGGTGTCGCCGGTCACGGCCGCCTTGTGGGCCTCGGAGCCCTTGCCGCCGTAGTGACCCTCCTCGATCAGCTTCTTGGCGTTGTCCCAGGCGCCGCCGCCGGAGGTCATCGAGATGGCCACGAAGAGGCCGGTCACGATCACGCCCATCAGCATGGCGCCGAGCGACGCAAAGCCGTTCACCTTGCCGGCGATCGCCTTGATCACGAAGAACAGCACGATGGGCGAGAGCACCGGCAGCAGCGACGGGACGATCATTTCCCGGATCGCCGCCTGGGTCAGGATGGCGACAGCGCGGCCGTACTCGGGCTTCACGTCATAGGTCATGATGCCCGGGTTCTCACGGAACTGGCGGCGAACTTCCTCGACCACCGCCTCCGCCGCCCGACCCACCGCGGTCATGGCCATGCCGCCGAACAGGAAAGGCAGCAGCCCGCCGAACAGCAGGCCGACGACAACGTAGGGGTTGGACAGGTCGAAGGCC